>NZ_JBVJIA010000004.1:0-236800 GCF_055586505.1 Streptosporangium sp. NPDC050148
CCCCCCCCCCCTCCCCCCCCCCCCCCCCCCCCCCCCCCCCCCCCCCCCCCCCCCCCCCCCCCCCCCCCCCCCCCCCCCCCCCCCCCCCCCCCCCCGCCGCTCGCCGTGGAGAGCGTCCCGGACGCCCGGCGCGCCCCCCTGCGGCGCCTCACGTGAGCATGCCACCGGACGGCCGCGGCTCCTCGGGGCGGGGGGCGGGCGACCAGGAGGAGTACTGCCTGAGCCCGTACAGCAGTGGCACCGCCCGCGTCCGTTGTTCCACCCGGAACACCTCACCGAACACCACCGTGTGGTCGCTCACCTCGACCGTGCGCGTGACCCGGCAGTCCGCGAACGCATGAGCCTCGTCCACGAGGTGCGGCCCGCCGAAGGAGGGCTCCGCGCGCCACCGGACCCGTTCGAAGCGGTCGGCCGCCCCCGAGGCGAAGAGTTCCGCGGCGTACCGCGCGTGGTCGTGCAGGAGGTTCACGGTGAAGGTCGACAGCTTCAGCATCGCCTCCAGCGTCGGGCTCTTCCTGCGGACGCACACGAGCAGCGTCGGCGGGTCCAGCGCGACGCTGCACATCGAGGAGCAGGTCATCCCCCACGGCCGGCCGCCGGGTTCCACCGTCGTCAGGATGGCGACCCCGCTGGGGAAGGCCGACATCAGCGACCTGAACAGCGCGGGCTCGACCGCCGGTGTCGCGGTGGGAGGCGCGATCGGGGTGTCCAAGGGAGGATCGAAAGGGATGTCGAAGGGAGAAAAGCCGAGGATCGGGTCTTTCACCGCGGCACTCCTTTCCCGGCGGCCGGTGCCCTCGGGACCCGGCGCCTCGTAGTTCGCTCGATCAGGGCGCACGACGACCGGTCACGGTCGTGATCACCGGCGCCGATCGCGTCGGCCGCCGCACGCGGTGTGGCCGCGGACCGCGTGGGCGGCCCGCGGCTCGTGGGCCGCGGACGGCGACGCGCCGGACCGGTGTGTCCGGCCGCCCGCCGCGGCGAGGCGCGTCACGCCGTGCTGAACGCGGCGTGCCCCTCGGGCGACAGGTCGCGCAGGTGCGCGAAGTACTCGTACTGGCTGGGCAGTTTCTCGACGAGTTCCCTGGCCTGCTCGCGGACCAGCCGCAGTTCCCTGGAGGCGGCGGTGCGGTCGAAGAGCTTCAGCGCCGGGGGGGCCTGTACGGGGAGGCCGCCCAGCCCGAGGAGCATGGCGGTGTAGGAGTAGGGCTCGAACCCGTGGTAGCCAGGGAAGATCGACTCGGAGTCGGGCAGTTTGGCCTGCCACTGCTCCAGGCGTTCGGCCAGCCCGTCGGGGACCGGCCGGGTCGTGGTGTCCTTCCAGTAGTCGTTGTCGGCGCGTGCCGCGGCGTGGTAGTGCAGCACCAGGAACTCCCGCACGCCGTCCATCACGTTGGCGACCTGGCGGTTGTACGACCGGCGCAGCCGGTCGTCCCACCGCTCGCCGGGGAAGTGCTTGACCAGCTGCTCGATGGCGTTCTGGATGAAGAAGATGCCCGTCGACTCCAGCGGCTCGACGAACCCGCTCGACAGCCCGACGGCGACGCAGTTGTTCACCCAGGAGTTCTCGCTCCGGCCGATCCGCATCCGGATGTGGTTGGCCTCCAGGTCGTCCGCGGCCGGGCCGACGAACTCGCGGAGGGTCCGCTCGGCCTCGTCGGGCGTGCAGTAGTCGCCGGCGTAGACGTAACCGGTGCCGATACGGCCGAACAGCGGGATCGTCCAGATCCATCCCGCGTCCTGTGCGGTGGCCGTGGTGCAGGGGCGGATGCCCCGCTCGGCCATGTTCACCGGCACCCGCAGCGCCACCGCCCTGTCGTTGGGCAGGCTGTCCTGGTAGGACTTGAAGGGCACGGAGAGCGCCTTGTTCAGCAGCATCCCGCGGAAGCCGGTGCAGTCGATGAACAGGTCCCCCTGCAGCGCGCCGTTCTCCTTGGTGGCGACGCCGCTGATCCAGCCACGCTCGTCGAGGTTCACGTCCACGACGTCGTCGAGGACGTGACGGACGCCGCGGTCGGTGCCGTACTTCGTGAGGTACCGCGCCAGCAGTGTGGCGTCGAAGTGGTAGGCGTAGGGGAACTGGGTGCTCTGCTCGGTCAGCGTGGTGCGGTAGCCGCGATCGCCGACGGCCTCGGTGAAGTCCTGCTCGAACAGGGCACCGGAGAGATAGCGGGGGGACTTCTTCGCGTCGCAGAGCGAGGCGATGAGGAAGCAGTCCTTGTCGAAGCGGTCACCGGAGCCCTCGTTCAGCCACCAGTCGGTGATCGGGAAGCCGTTCACCGTGCGCAGACGCTCGAACGGGTGGTAGAAGTGGTGGCCCTGGGCGCGCCAGTTCTCGAACCGGATCGCCAGCTTGTAGGTGGCCTGACACTCCGGCATCCACTCGCGCTCGTCCAGGCCCAGATAGTCGAAGAAGTGGCGGATCGTGCTGAAGGTCGCCTCGCCGACCCCGATGCTGGGAACGTTCTTCGACTCGACCAGCGTCACGTCGATCCGGTCGCCGAATGCCGCCCGCAGGTACGAGGCGGTCATCCAGCCCGCCGTCCCACCTCCGACGATAACTACGCTTCTGACCATTTTTAACCCTTATCCCTGAGCGTGAGAATGGAACATCGGGAGAACACAGCGAGACGCCGGGGTGTGTGGAACATTTGGCCCGATGGCGTTACCCTCCCCAGCCTTGCGAAAAGCTTGCACCGAAAGAGCGGGCGGTCTCCACATCATTGACTCGGTAGCTAAACAGAGCGGTCAGGCGGCATTCCGGACGCTGCGTGGTGGGCCGGCGGGCGAATCGGAAGGGCGTATCGTCTCCTGCCCGCCGCCTTCTGGCGCGCTCACCGCGACAAGGGGCCGACGTGCTCAATGACTCGTTCCATTAGTGTTTTGTCCGTTTCTCTCATGGGGTCCGAATGCGCGATCTCGGCGTGAAATGCCTGGTCAGGGTGCCTCTGACTCGCCTTGGAGCGCACCGCCCGGCGGTGGCGGACCGAGATTCATAAGCGGACGTGTATGGAACCTCGCTTTTTCGCCAACGAAAGTTGACTTTCGATCAGCGCCAGAGTTAGGTTGTCAATGGGCCTACGGGGTTGTTAATGGGCCCACGGGGAGTGGTGTTAATGTCACTCTCGGTTTCCGGCTGGATTCTCACAGGTGGTCTGGTGCCGTCCGGTGCCCGGCCAGACCGGAGCGGGCCGGTCTCGGGGGCGTCGGAGCCATTGCCCGGCAGCGTCCTTTCACGAGTGCAGCTCGTTTTCCGACACACAGAACAACCAATCTTTCTGAACAACGCTGGGGGCCGCGGTGTTGAGGATTCATTTCACGGTCGAGGATCTGGCGAGACTGCGCATGGTCGCGAGTCTCGGACCGGTGGCCGAGAGCGTGTTCGCGCTCGATCTCTTCGGACGCAACGGCGGCGCGTCCTTCAACACGTGGCGCAGGCACGTGCGTGACCGCCTCGGGGAGGGCGTCGGCAACGTGGAGCAGCTGGTCCGCGAACGCCGGACCCCGGTGGAACTGCTCGAGATGGCCGCACGCTCGGCGGACCGCGCCGTGCCGCGCCCGCCGGCCGAGGAGTGGGTCAGCAGGCGCGTCACCGCGACCGTGCTGGGATTCTGCCAGGTGGCCGTCCTGCCGTACTGGAGCAAGGTGCGCGGGCACCTGGAGTCGGAACGCGACACGTACGGCCGGATAACGATCACCAACGGCGTCGAGTGCCTGCTGGAGACGCTGCACCCCAGGCTGTGCTGGAACCCGCCGGTGCTGGAGGTCTCCGACACGGAGGACCACGACGTCCACCTGCGCGGACGCGGCCTCCTGCTGAGCCCCTCACTGTTCCTGCAGGGCAGGAACCATCTCTTCCTCGACAGGGAGCACGAGACGGGGTTACCCGCCCTGGTGGTCTCGGCGCCGTGCACCTCGGCCATCCTGTCCGACCTGACGGAGACGCCGACGTCCGACGACGAGGCGCTCGCCGCCCTGGTCGGGCACACCAGGGCCGCCGCGCTCCAGGCGCTCACCGAGAGCTGCACCACCGGAGGGCTCTCCGAACGTCTCGGGATCTCCCTGGCGGGGGCCAGCAAGCACGCCACCGTACTGCGCAAGGCCGGCCTGATCACCACCGCCCGCAACCGCAACACGGCCCTGCACACCCTGACCTCCCTGGGCATGGCGCTGTTGCACGGGGAGCCCTTCATGGCCCCCCAGCCCCAGCGCAACTGATCCCCGGTGCCGTCTCCCGCCCTTCGCGTCCCCTCCGACGGCACCCCGCAGACGGAGAATCTCCGGAAAGGAGAGCATCATGAGCTCGAACCCCTTCGAGGATCCGGAAGGTACCTACCTCGTGCTGGTCAACGACGAGGGGCAGTACTCCCTGTGGCCCTCGTTCGTCGACGTGCCCGCGGGGTGGACGATCGCCCTGCCCGAGACGGACCGGCAGGCGGCCCTGGACCACATCGCCGCGAACTGGACCGACATGCGCCCGAGGTCGCTGGCCGAGGCGATGCGGGAGCGGGCATGACCGGCCATGAACTGCCCCTCGTCATCGAGGGGGACGGCACCCGGGTCTCCGACCGGGTGAGAGCCGACCGGCAGCAGATCCGCAAGAACCTCACCACGCACGGAGCCGTGCTGTTCCGCGGCTTCGAGGTCGGCGGCGTCGACGGCTTCGCCGAGGTCGTACGCGAGCTGTCCGGGGCGCCGCTGACCTACGAGGAGCGCTCCTCCCCGCGCAGCGTGATCAAGGGCAACGTCTACACCTCCACCGACTACCCGCCGCAGGAGGAGATCTTCCTGCACAACGAGAACTCCTACCAGGCGACCTGGCCGATGGTGCTCTACTTCTACTGCCTGGAGCCGCCGACGTCCCAGGGGGCCACGCCGCTGGCCTCCACCCGCGCCGTCCACGACACGATGGACCCGCGGATCCGCGAGGAGTTCGAGCGGCGCGGGTGGATGGTGGTCCGCAACTACGGTGACGAGCTCGGCATGTCGTGGCGCCAGGTGTTCAACACCGACAGCCGGGACGAGGTCACGGACTACTGCCGGCGCAACGGCGTGCAGGCCGAGTGGCTCGACGGCGACCGGCTGCGGACCAGGGCGGTCCGGCGGGCCGTGCACCGCCACCCGGTCACGGGAGCGCCGGTCTGGTTCAACCACGCCACCTTCTTCCACATCAGCACCCTCCCCGAGGGAGTCCGGCTGGGACTGCTGGAGATGTGCGGGGAGGAGAACCTGCCGAGCAACACCTACTACGGTGACGGCGGGACGATCCCCGACGACGTCGCCGAGCACCTGAGGGACCGCTACCGGGCGGCGTCCGTACGGTTCGACTACCGCCGTGACGACCTGCTGGTCGTCGACAACATGCTGGCCTCGCACGGCCGCGAGCCCTTCACGGGTCCGCGGAAGATCGCCGTGGCGATGGCGGAGCCGTCCTCGGCCTGACGGCCGGACCTCCCGCTCGCACCCGCCGACCAGACCAGGGCGTCCTGCCTCCGAGTCCGGTCCCGGTCCGGTCGAACCGGCCCGGGACCGGCTTTCCGATTGCGGCCTCGGGCGTGAGCGGCCTCCCCGCCGAGCCGCCGGCGTCGGACCGGCCCGCGGCCGGCCCTCCGGTCGCCCGCCCGGCCCGTCAGTCCAGGGTGCGCAGCCGCCGCGACTCGGCGGAGACGACCGCCAGGATCAGCAGGTCGGACGCCAGGCCGGGCAGCGCGGAGAACTGGTTCACGACGAACGCGAAAGCCTGGCCGAAGAGGACATCGACCAGCATCGCGGTGCCGAACAGCCGAAAGGCGGCCGCGCGGTCCCCGCGCAGCCGCACCGTCCCCCACATCGCCAGCACCCCCGTGGTCGCCGCGGCGACGGCCATGCCGATCACCGCCCCCCACTCCCGCTCGCCGCCGAGCGAGTCGTGCGCGTTCTCCAGGGCGAGACCCACCAGGGGAAGGAGCGCCTGGACGACGAGATAGACCACCACGAGGGCGACGAGCAGGGGGCGGCGGGTGAGGCCGTCGAGGGTGGCGCGGGCGCGGGCCGACCAGGTCCGGAACCATCCGGGAGTGGTCTTCCGGGCCGGCACCATGCCGAGCAGCCGGACCACCGCCGCGTCGAGCGCGTCGTCGGAGCCCTGGACCAGCCGTACGGCGGCCTGCCGCTGCTCCACGGTCAGCCCGGAGGTCGCCCCGATGAGCGCCGCGTGGACGGCGTTGGCCGTGCGCTCTCGCGGCGAGAAGTCGGTCCGGCCCTCCAGCCACCGGGAGAGGGTGACCAGGGTGGCGAAGACCAGGTAGATGATGCCCGCGGCCGGCCGGTAGAAGTAGTCGGTCGTCTGGGTGACGAACTTGCCGACCTCGTCGATGAACAGCCCGAACCCGACTCCGCCGACGACCGCGCCCCACGTCCGCGCCCCCTGGCCGAGGAAGGCGAGCGTGACGCCCAGGCCCACCATCATCAGCAGGCCGCCCCACAGGACGTGCGCGATGTGCAGGCTCCCCCCGCCGAGCTGGGGATACCCGGCCTGCTGGAGATAGGCCCTGGTCAGCAGCACCGCGCTGATCCCGGATATCGCGAATACCTGCAGATGCGCGGCGGCGCTGGTCACCCGCGTCAAACCCGACAGGCGCACTGTGACTCTCCTCGTCATGCCGGTGGCGTCCCGGAAACGGCTGGCCGAAAAGGCGGCGACCTTACATCCGGAGAGACATGGTCTCCGTTGTTCCGCGCCGGCGGATCGAAAGCACGGCGACGTGGGCGAAGGCCGGTCCGGAGAATAGAACCTTCCAAGAAGGTAGCACGCGGCCCGCGCTGACTGTGCTGTTTAGCCTCCAAGTCAAAGACGTTGAACCCGGGCCCCGCGGCGATGGAGGCTCGAATCGGGCCGGTGACGAACAACCGTCGCCGGGCGCGGTGATTCGCAACAGACGATTACCGTTGGCAGAGGGAGTCGCTTGTGCTGACATTACAACTGCGGAACGACGACGTAATGGCGATCGAACACGTCGTCCGCGAACTCTCCCGGCGTTACGAGACGGTCGAGTCCGTCGATTTCCAGCGTGAGAGCCGGACGTACGCCGAGGAGCTTCCCCGGAACCTTCGCGCCGCGCTCAACGATTTTCGTCTCACCGAGCCTTCGGGAATCCTGGTGATCTCCGGGTTCCCGGTGGACGACGCGGGGATCGGCCCGACCCCCGCCGACTGGAAGAACAAGCCGGTTCCCTCGCCCACCATCGAGCACGACATCGCGTTCTTCCTCATCGCGTCCCTGCTGGGAGACCCCATCGGGTGGGCCACGCAGCAGGGTGGCTACATCATGCACGACGTCTTCCCGATCAAGGGGTACGAGCACGAGCAGATCGGCTGGAGCAGCGAGGAGACACTCGTGTGGCACACCGAGGACGCGTTCCACCCGCTGCGCACCGACTATCTCGCGCTGATGTGCCTGCGCAATCCCGACAGGGTCGAGACGACCTATGCCGATGTCTCCGACGTGCGTATCGACGACGACGTCCGCGCCGTTCTCTCGCAGGAACGCTTCTACATTCTTCCGGACGACTCCCACCGTCCCGCCAATCGATCCCCGGTGACCGACGACGACGAGAGGGTCGCAGCCCTGCGGAACCGGAGTTATCGCCAGGTCGATCGGGCGCTGGACACCCCGGATCCGGTGGCGGTCCTTTTCGGCGACCCCGAAGAGCCGTACATCCGTATCGACCCGCACTATATGGAAGGGGTTCAGGACGAGGACGCGAGGAAAGCGCTCGAGGCGTTCGGCGCGGCGATCGATTCCACGATGACCGGTGTCGTTCTCGAACCCGGCGACATCTGCCTCATCGACAACTACAAGGCCGTCCACGGGCGTAAGCCCTTCAGTGCGCGTTTCGACGGGACGGACCGCTGGCTGCGCCGCCTGAACGTGACGAGGGACCTGCGCAAATCCCGGGAGTTCAGGCTGAACGCCTCCTCCCGCGTCATCTACTGACCCGGCCTCCCGTCACCGGGCCACCGCGGGACCGTTACCCGCACCGCCGACGGACCGCCGCCGATCCACCGGACACGTCTTCGAAGGCAGGAGTCAGCGTGACTCACGACGCATCGTCCGTACGCGCGCCCGAGGGCGCCGCCGCACACCCGTTCCCGGACACCGCCGGGCAGCCCCGGGACCGGGACCTGCTCGAACTGTTCGCCGAGCGGGTGCGCCGCGCCCCCGGGGCGACGGCCGTCGTCTCGGGCGGGGAGTCGCTCGACTACGGGCGGCTCGACGCCCGCGCCAACCAGCTCGCACACCACCTCCGCGCCCGTGGCGTCGGCCCTGACACGCTCGTCGGCGTCTTCGCGGAGCGCGGTGTGGAACTCGTCGTGGCGCTGCTGGGCGTGCTCAAGGCGGGCGGTGCCTACGTGCCGCTGGACCCGGACAATCCGGTCGGCCGCCTGGAGTTCGCCCTCACCGACGCGGGCGCCGCCGCCGTCGTGACCCAGGCGCACCTGCGGGATCGGCTGCCCGCGACCTCCGCGCGGGTGGTCTGCCTGGACGGTGACGGGCCGCTGATCGCGTGCGAGCCGGTCACCGCGCCCGGCCACCAGGCGGGCCCGGCGAACCTGGCGTACGCGATCTACACCTCCGGTTCCACCGGCCGCCCCAAGGGCGTGCTGGTCGAGCGCCGGCAGCTCGCGAGCTACCTGGCGTGCTGCGAGCGCGACTACCCGGGGCTGGCGGGTACCGCCCTGCTGCACACGTCGACGTCGTTCGACCTGACGGTGACCGCGCTGTGGGGCCCTCTCGCGGCGGGCGGCCGGGTCGAGGCGGGCGAGCTGGACGGCGGACGTCCCGGCGAGGCCCGGGAGCGGCCGTCGTTCCTGAAGATCACCCCCAGTCACCTGCCGATCCTGGAGAGCCTGCCCGAGGATCGCTCACCGACCGCGGAACTGGTGATCGGCGGGGAGGCGCTGCGCGGCGAGGTGCTCGACCGGTGGCGGGCGCGGCATCCCGGCGTGACGGTGGTCAACGAGTACGGCCCCACCGAGGCGACCGTCGGCTGCGTCTCCTTCAGGGTCGAGCCCGGGGCCGGGCCGCTGTCCGGCCCCGTCGCGATCGGCAGGCCGATGCGCGGCACGCGCGCCTACGTGCTCGACCGCTCCCTGCGGCCCGTCCCCGAGGGTGTGCCCGGAGAACTGTACGTGGCCGGTGCGGGGCTGGCCCGCGGCTACCACGGCAGGCCCGGCGCGACCGCCGAGCGGTTCGTCGCCGACCCGTACGGCGGGCCGGGCGAGCGGATGTACCGCACCGGCGACCTGGTGCGGCGCCTGCCCGACGAGGACCTGGAGTACCTGGGGCGCACCGACGACCAGGTGAAGATCCGGGGCCACCGCGTCGAGCCCGGCGAGGTCGAGTCGGTGCTGGCCGGGCACCCCGGGGTCGCCCAGGTCGCCGTGGTGCCCTCGCGGGAGGGCTCGCGGGACACGCGGCTGCTGGCCTACTTCGTCCCTTCGGGTGAGACGGTCCCCGCGGCGGAGCTGCGCGAGTTCCTGGCACGGACCCTTCCGGAGCACATGATCCCCTCGGCGTTCCTCGCCCTGGACCGGCTGCCGCTGGCGGCCAGCGGCAAGCTCGACCGCGCGGCACTGCCCGCGCCGACGCGGCGGGACAGCACCGACGCCGGCTACGGCGCCCCGCGCAACGACGCGGAGAAGGCGATCGCCGAGATCTGGGCCGAGGTCCTCGGCATCGACCAGGTCGGCGTCGAGGACGACTTCTTCGAGCTCGGCGGCAATTCCCTGCTCGCCTTCCGGGTGCTCCCGCGGATCAGGGCGGCCCTCGGCGCCGACCTTCCCGCCCGCGCCCTGTTCAAGATGCGGACGATCGCCGCGCTGGCGGCGTCGGTCACCCCGGGAGGGGACGAAACGGGTGGCGCCGGCGGGACGGACGGCTCCGTCGTCCCGGTGTCCCGCGACCGGGAGCTGCCGCTGTCCTTCCCCCAGCGGCGGTTCTGGTTCTTCCACGAATTCGACCCCGACGCCACCGAGTACAATGTCCGGTTCGGCTACCGGCTGCTCGGCGAGCTGGATCCCGCCGCGCTCGAGACGGCCCTGCGCGGGTTCGTCGCACGGCACGAGTCGCTGCGCACGACCATCTCCTCGACCGGCGGCGAGCCGTTCCAGGTGGTCCACCCCGTCGGGCGTATCGAGGCCCCGCTGGTCACGATGGACGCCTCGGGGCTCAGGGAGGAGGAACTGGAGCGCCTGCTGCGCCAGGAGGTGAGCCGGCCCTTCGACCTGGCGCGCGGGCCCGTGCTCCGGACGGCCCTGCTGCGCCGGGCCGAGCACGAGCACCTGCTGGTGCTGACCGTGCACCACTCGGTGATCGACGCCTGGTCGATGGGCCTGCTCGCCGACGAGCTGAGCATGCTGTACGACGCCGCCAGGGACGCCGCCGGGGACGGGACCGGAGACGGCGCCGCGGACACGGGCCGGGCCGGACCGGTGCCGCTGACCGTCCAGTACGCCGACTACGCCGTCTGGCAGCGGGAACGGTGGACCGACGAGGCCCTCCGCGGGCAGCTCGACTACTGGCGGGAGCAGCTGGCCGGGCTGTCCCCCCTCGAACTGCCCACCGACCGGCCACGTCCGCCGGTACGGTCCTCCGCCGGAGCGGCCCACCACTTCACCCTGTCCGCCGAGCTCACCGCCGCGCTCAACAGGCTCGCCGCGCGCAACGACGCCACGCTGTTCATGACGTTGACCGCCGCCTGCAAGGTGCTGCTCGCCCGCCATTCCTCCCAGCGGGACATCGCGGTCGGCACCCCCATATCCGGACGGGACCGCCCCGAGCTGGAACCGCTCGTCGGATGCTTCATCAACACCCTGGTGCTCCGGTCGGAGGTCGACGGGCGGGCGTCCTTCACCGAGTTCCTCGGCCGGGTGCGCGAGACGGTGCTCGGCGCCTTCGGCAACCAGGACGTCCCGTTCGAGCGCCTGGTGGACGAGCTGAGCGACGGGCGCGACCCGAGCCGTACCCCCCTTGTACAGGCGATGGTGGCGCTGCAGAACGTACCGGAGAGGCCGCTGACGTTCACCGGCGTGCGCACCGAGAGCTTCCGCCTCCCGCACGTGTCGTCGATCTTCGATCTCACGCTGGAGTTCGTCGAGCGCGAGGGCGCCCTGGACGTGATGGTCGAGTACAGCACCGACCTGTTCGACCGCGTGACCATCGAGCGCATGGCCGGCCACCTGGAGGTCCTGCTGGCCGCCGTGACCGAGGATCCCGACCGGCCACTCGCCCGGCTGCCGCTGCTGACCGAGGCCGAGCGGCGGGCTCTGGCCGGATGGAACGGCGCGGTCAGGGATCGCGGCGCAGCCCTCCCCGTCCACCGCGCGTTCGCCGAACGGGTGCGGCTGGCGCCGGACGCCGTCGCGCTGGAGCACCGGGACGGGACGCTGACCTACGCCGAGCTGGACGGGCGCGCCGGCCGGGTGGCCCGCCGCCTGCGCGCGCTCGGGGTGGGTCCCGGCGTGCCCGTCGTGGTGTGCGCCGAGCGCGGCCCCGAGCTGGTCGCGGGCCTCCTCGGCGTGCTGAAGGCCGGTGGCGCGTACGTGCCGCTCGACCCGGAGACCCCGGCCGCGCGGCTGGCCTACGTGGTGGCCGACACCGGCGCGCCGGTCGTGCTGACCGACCGCGCCACGGCGGCCACGGCGGCCATGGCGGCCACGGCCTCCGGCCTGAACGTCGTGACCGTGCCGCTGGACGTCCTCGCGGCGCGACCGCGCGCCGGCGGGCCGGGCGACACCGGCCGGGCGGTGCCGGGCCCGGTCACCGAGCCCGACACCGAGCCCGACACCGAGCCCGACACCGTGGTGGACGGCGCGGACCTGGCCTACATCGTCTACACCTCGGGCTCCTCCGGCCGTCCCAAGGGCGTGATGGTCGAGCACCGCAATCTGGCCGACCTGTGCGCCTGGCACAACGAGGCGTTCGAGGTGGTCCCCGAGGACCGCGCCTCCCAGGTCGCGTCGCTGGGATTCGACGCCGCCGTGTGGGAGCTGTGGCCCTACCTCTGCGCCGGGGCCAGGGTCGCGCTGCCGGACCGGGACACGCTGGACGACTCGGCCGCGCTGGTGGAGTGGTTCGCCCGGATGGGCACCACGATCTGCTTCCTGCCCACGCCCCGGCTGGACGCCGTCCTGGACGAGCCCGCCTTCGCGGGCACCCGGCTGCGCGCGATCCTGACCGGCGGGGACGTGCTCCGCCGCCGCCCGCGCCGGGGGACGACGTACCGGCTGGTCAACAACTACGGCCCCACCGAGGCCACGGTCGTGGCCACCGCGGGTGACGTCGCGTGGCACGACGCCGGGCGGGCCGGGGCGCTGCCCCCCATCGGGTCGCCCGTCGCCAACACCGCCGCGTACGTCCTGGACGGTGACGCCAACCCGGTGCCCGTGGGGGTGGCGGGCGAACTTTACCTAGCGGGCGCCGGACTGGCCAGGGGCTACCTGAACCGGCCCGACCTGACCGCCGAGCGGTTCGTCGCCGACCCCTTCGGGGTCCCCGGCGGCCGGATGTACCGTACCGGGGACCTCGTCCGCCGGTTGCCCGGGGGCGAGCTGGAGTACCTCGGCCGTACCGACCAGCAGGTGAAGATCCGGGGTTTCCGGGTGGAGCCCGGGGAGATCGAGAGCGCGCTGCAGGGCCACCCCGGCGTGGCCGAGGCCGTCGTCGTGGCCACCGCGGCCAGGCCGGGCCACGAGCGCCTGGCGCTGACGGGATACGTGGTCCCCGCGGTCGGCGCCCGGCCCGGCCCGGACGACCTGCGCGCCTTCGCGGCCACGGTCCTGCCGGACCACATGGTGCCCGCCGCGATCGTCGTCCTGGAGGAGTTCCCGCTGACCGCGCGCGGGAAGGTGGACCGCGCGGCCCTGCCGGAGCCCGGCGCGGCCGGCGGCCCGGACGGCGGCTACGTCCCGCCGGGCGATCCCGTGCAGCGGGAGCTGGCCCGGATCTGGGCCGAGGTGCTGGGCGTCGAGAGGGTCGGCGTCGAGGACGGCTTCTTCGCCCTCGGCGGCGACTCCATCCTCGCCATCCAGCTCGTGTCGAGGGCACGCGCGGCCGGGCTGCGGCTCACCTCCAGGGACCTGTTCCGCTGGCAGACGATCGCCGCGCTGAGCCCCCACGTGACCGAGGCGCGCGGCACCGCGGCCATCGGCGGTCCCGGGAGCACGCCGGACGCCGCGGGCGGGCGGGCACCGCTGACGCCCATCCAGCACTTCCTCTTCGACAGGTTCACCGTCCCCGAGGTGTTCAACCAGTTCGTCACCGTCGAACTCGCCGCCGACGTCGACGAGGCGGCCCTCCGGGCGGCGATCGCGGCGCTGGTCGAGCGGCACGACGCGCTGCGGTCTCGTTTCGAGATCGCAGAGACCGCAGGGACCTTCGGGGGAGGCGGGGGAGGCGGGGGCGGACCGTCGCAGCGCGTCGTCCCGTCCGAGGACGGCGAGATCCTGCGCCTGGCGGACCTGTCCGGCCTCGCCGGCGCGGAGCTTGACGCCGCGATGGAGCGGGAGACGGCGTCCGCGCAGGCCCGTGTCGACTTCGCGGACGGGCCGCTGGTCGCCGCCGTGCTGTTCAGGACCGGGCGCGGGCCGCGGTTGCTGCTGACCGCCCACCACCTCGTGGTGGACGGTGTGTCGTGGCGCATCCTGCTGGAGGACCTGCGCACCGCGTACGGACGACTGGTCCGGGGCGAGAGCGTCGACCTCGGCCCCGCGACGACCTCGTTCCAGGACTGGAGCCTGCGGCTGGCCGGGCATGTCCGGGCCGGGGGCTTCGACGACGAGCTGGACCACTGGGCCGGTGTGAGCGGCGCGGCGGGCGCGGCGGTGCTGCCTCTCGACGGGCCTCTCGGCGAGTCCTTCCGCGAGCGCCTCGGCGGGCGCCCCGGCGAGGCGCGGGAAGAACCTTCGGGCGGGCTCCCCAACGCCGTGCGGACCACCCGCGAGGTCTCCGTCGAGCTGGACGAGCCCACCACCCGGGCCCTGCTGCGCGAGGTCCCCGACGTCTACCGCACCGAGATCACCGACGTGCTGCTGGCCGCCCTCGCCCGTGTCGTGTCCGGATGGGCCGGGCGCGACCGCCTCCTGCTCGGGCTGGAGGGCCACGGGCGCGAGGAGATCTTCCCCGACGTGGACCTCACGCGCACCGTCGGGTGGTTCACCAGCTACTTCCCCCTGCTGCTGGAGGTCCCCGGCGACGACGAGCCGGGCGTCCTCCTCAAGGCGATCAAGGAGCAGGTGCGGGCGGTCCCGCGGCGCGGCCTGGGGTACGGCGCGCTACGTTACCGGGACGGTTCCCCGCTCGCGGGAGACCCCGTCCCCCAGATCTGCCTCAACTACCTCGGCCGGTTCGACACCGAGGCCGGCGACGGGGACCTCTACCGCGAGATCTCCGGCATCGAGCTGTTCCAGGACCCGCGCGACAACCGCCCGCACGTGCTCGACGTCGTCGGCTCCGTCAGGTCCGGGCGGCTCCAGGTCACCTGGTACTACTCGCCCGACCTGCACCGGCCCGCCACCGTCGAGCGGCTGGCCCACGAGTTCGCCGCGACCGTGGAGCGGATCGTCCGGCACTGCGCCGAGCCGGGCGCGGGCGGGCGCACCCCCTCGGACTTCCCGCTGGCCCGGCTCGACCAGGCGAGCCTCGACGCGCTGGTCGGCGACGGCCGGACCGTGACGGACGTCTACCCCCTGACCCCGACCCAGAGCGGCATGCTCTTCGACAGCCTGATGACGCCGGACTCGGACGTCTACACGGCCCGGTTCGAGATGGTGATCGAGGGAGTCGCCGACCCCGAGGCGCTCGGCGAGGCCTGGCGACTCGTCGCGGAGCGGACCGAGGTCCTGCGCACCTCCGTCGCCTGGGAGGGACTCGACCACCCGCTCCAGATCGTCCACCGGCGCGCGGGACTTCCGGTCGCCCACCACGACTGGCGCGACCTGCCCGAGGCGGAGCGGCGGCCGGAGCTGGAGCGGCTGCTCGCCCTCGACAGGGAGACCGGGGTGGACCTCACCACGCCCCCGCTCACCCGGCTGGCGATCATCCGGCTCGACGACACCCGGGTACGGGTCCTGTGGACCCTGCACCACATCCTGCTGGACGGGTGGAGCGTCCACCGGCTGCTCGCGGACGTGCTCTCCTGCTACGCCGCGCACACCGAGGGACGCGCCTGGCGGCCCGAGACCCGCCGGCCCTTCCGCGACCACGTCGAGTGGCTGCTCGGCCGGGATGCGACGGTCGCCGAGACGTACTGGCGGAAGGCGCTCGCCGGGTTCACCGAGCCGACGTCCCTGCCGTACGACCGCCCACCGGCCCCCGATCACCGGCCCCGCGCGGCCGGGCGGGTGAGCGTGAGGCTGCCGGCCGCCGCCTCGCGACGGCTCACCGAACACGCCAGGCGCGCGGGGATCACGCTGAACACCCTGGTGCAGGGCGCCTGGGGGATCCTGCTGTCCCGATACGGCGGCGCCCGCGACGTCTGTTTCGGTGCGACGGTCTCCGGCCGTCCCGCGGACCTGGCGGGCGCTGAGTCCATGATCGGTATCTTCATCGAGACGCTGCCGGTCCGGGTCGTCGTGGACGAGGGCGCGCACCTCGTGCCGTGGCTGCGCGAACTGCAGGAGGACCAGGCTCGGGCACGCGAGCACGACGCCGTGTCGCTGCCCCAGGTGCGGTCCTGGAGCGAGCTGCCGCCCGGCGCGGGGCTCTTCGACAGCATCGTGGTCTTCGAGAACTACCCGATCGACCACGCCCCGGCCGCCGCCGGAGTGCGGCTGCGCGACGTCGACGCCGCCGAGGTGAACGGCCATCCCCTCAACCTGGTCGTCTACCCGGGCGAGGAACTGTCCTTCGTGCTGCTCCACGACGAGGCGCTGTTCGACCCCCCGACGGTGCGGCGCTTCGGGGAGAACCTGACCGCGTTGCTGGAGGAGATCGCCGCCGACCCGGAACGGAGCATCCGGTCACTGCCCTCGCTGCCCCCGCGCGAGCGCCACCGGATGCTGGTGGAGTGGAACGACACGGCCACGGACGTCCCGGGCCTGTGCGTGCACCGGCTGTTCGCCGACCGGGCGCGCGCCGTCCCCGGCGAGGTGGCCGTGGTGTCGGAGGGCGAGAGCCTCACGTACGCGGACCTGGACGAGCGCTCCGACAGGCTGGCGCGCCACCTGGTGTCGCTGGGAGTGGCCGCGGAGTCGCGGGTGGCGGTGTTCCAGGCCCGCTCCGCCGACGCGCTGGTCTCGATGCTCGCCGTGCTCAAGGCGGGAGGCGCCTACGTCCCGTTGCACCCGAGCTACCCGCCCGACCGTCTGAGCTGGATCCTGCGGGACACCGAGGCGGTGGCGGTGCTGACGGACCGGGCGGCGCTCCCGCGGATCTCCGGGGTCGCCGGGGTCGCCGTGGTCACCGGGGACGCCGGGGTCGCAACCCCGGGGGCCGCGGGCGGCGAGGAGGTGCCGTTGGTCCCGTTGGTCCCGTTGGTCGTGGTGGACGGCGACGAGGTCCTGGACGGACCCCCGCCCGGCGGCCAGGCCGTCGCGGACCCCGACCGGCTGGCGTACGTGATGTACACCTCCGGTTCGACCGGGGTGCCCAAGGGCGTGGCGGTCACCCACCGCAACATCGTGAGCCTGGCAGCGGACCGGCGGTGGCGATCGGGAGGGCACGAGCGTGTCCTGTTCCACTCCCCGCACGCCTTCGACGCCGCCACCTACGAGATGTGGGTCCCCCTGCTGGCCGGTGGCCGGGTCGTGATCGCGGAGGGCGAGCTGAACGCGGAGAGCGTACGGCGGCTGGTCACCGCGCACGGCGTCACCGGGATGTTCCTCACCACGGCGCTGTTCAACCTCTTCGCCGAGGAGCAGCCCGGATGCTTCGCCGGCCTGCGCGAGGTGTGGACGGGAGGCGAGGCCGCCTCACCGGCGGCGTTCCTGCGGGTGATGGAGCACTGCCCGGGAACGGCGGTCCACCACGTCTACGGCCCCACGGAGAGCACCACCTTCGCCACCTGCCGCGAGATGACGCCGCGGCTCGCCGGTGCGGGTGTCGTGCCGATCGGCCGGCCGATGGACAACACGCGCGTCTACGTGCTGGACCACAACCTCGCGCCCGTGCCGCCCGGCGCCCCCGGCGAGCTGTACCTGGCGGGAAGCGGTCTGGCCAGAGGGTATCTCGGCCGGCCCGCGCTCACCGCCGAGCGGTTCGTCGCCGACCCGTTCGGTGCCGGGGGCCTGCTGTACCGCACCGGCGACAGGGTCCGCTGGAGCGCCGGCGGCGACGGCGGCGAGGGCGGCTGGGACATCGAGTTCCTCGGCCGGGCCGACGACCAGGTGAAGATCCGCGGCTTCCGCATCGAGACGGGCGAGGTCGAGGCCGCGCTGCACGCCCGCCCCGACGTGGCCGAGGCGGTGGTCGTCGCCCGCGAGGAGGCCGCCGGGCGCAGGTATCTCGTGGGCTACCTGGTGCCGGCCACGGGACACGCCCCGCCGTCACCGGCCGAGCTGGCCGAGGCGCTGGCCGAGCGGCTCCCCTCCTACGCGGTCCCCTCCGTGTTCGTGACCCTGGACCGGCTGCCGCTGAACGCCAACGGCAAGGTGGACCGCCGGGCGCTGCCGGAGCCGGAGTCCAGGCCGGTCGCGCGCGCCGGTTACGTGGCCCCGCGCAACCCGACCGAGGAGGCTCTCGGCCGGATCTGGGCGGAGGTGCTCGCGGTCGAGCGGGTCGGGGCGCACGACGACTTCTTCGAACTGGGCGGTGACTCCATCACCAGCCTGCGGGTGGCCTCCAGGGTGCGGCGCGCGTTCGATGTCGAGATCTCCCCGAGGGAGCTCTTCGCCGCCCCGACCGTCGGCGCCCTGGCGGAGGTCCTGCAGGACAAGATCCTGGCGTCCTTCGAAGAGATCGTCCAGGGCCGGAACTCGTGAACAGGCCAGCCGACCCCGAACGGGAGAACGCCATGAACGCCCCCTCTTCGCGCGACGGCCGCATGGCCGCCCTGCCCGCGCACCTGCGCGAGGCGATGCGACGGCGGCTGGCCGGTGAGAGCCCGGCCTCCCCGGAGGCGGAGGAGATCCCGCGCACCCCTCCGGGGGGGACGTCGCCGCAGTCGCCCGCCCAGCAGCGGCTCTGGTTCAGGTACGAGATGGATCCGGACAGCGCCGAGTACATCGTCCCCCTGGTACTGCGGCTGACCGGTGACCTGGACGTCGGCGTGCTCACGCTCGCCGTGAACCGCCTGGTGGACCGGCACGAGTCGCTGCGCACCACCTTCGACTCGGTGAACGGCCTGGGCGTGCAGACCGTGCACCCCGCCACGGAGGTGCCGATCCAGGTCACCGAGGCGCACGTGCCTCCCGGCGGCGACCGCGAGGCCACGCTGCGCGGGTGGCTCCTGCGGGAGGCGGCGCGCCCCTTCGACCTGCGCCGGGGGCCGGTGTTCCGGGCCGGCCTGCTCAGGCTCGGCCCCGGCGAGCACGTGCTGGCCTTCAGCACGCACCACATCGTCACCGACGGCTGGTCCATGGGGGTGTTCGCCGACGAGCTGAACGCCCTGTACGCGGCCGGCGTCCGGGGCGAGCCGTCGCCGCTGCCGCCGCTGCCGCTGCGCTACGCCGACTTCGCCTCCTGGCAGCGGGACCGTGTGTCGGGCACGGCGCTCGACGACCGGCTCGCCCACTGGCGTGAGCGGCTCGACGGGCTGGCCCCGCTCGACCTGCCCACCGACCGGCCGCGACCGCCGATCAGGTCCTCCGCGGGCGCGGTCCACGTCTTCGAGGTGCCCCCCGAGGTGGTGTCGCGGCTGAGGGAGGTGGGCCGCGAGCACGGCGCCACCCTGTTCATGACCCTGGTCGCCGCGGTGCAGATCCTGCTCGCGCGCTACTCGGGACAGCGGGACGTCGCGGTCGCCACCGCGACCAGCGGCCGCAACCGGGTCGAACTGGAGAGGCTGATCGGTTTCTTCGTCAACACCCTGGTGCTGCGCTGCCAGGTCGACGAGTCCGTGCCGTTCACCGCCTTCCTCGGCACGGCCCGCTCCACCGTGCTGGACGCCTTCGACAACGACGAGGTGCCCTTCCAGCGGCTCGTGGAGGCCCTGCGGCCCGAGCGCGACCCCAGCCGGCTCCCGCTCGCCGAGGTCGCGGTCAACCTGCAGAACGCGCCAGGGGGGAGGGTCGAGCTGCCCGGCGTACGGGTCGAGGAGATCCGCCCGCCGGTGCTGGTGGCGCCCATGGACCTCTCGTTCGACTTCTACGAGCGCGACGGTGCGCTCGTCACCCACCTCGGCTACGGCACGGACCTGTTCGAGGCGGCCACCGCCGAGCGCGTGGCCGGTCACCTGCTGACGCTCCTGACGGCGATCGCGGACGCCCCCGACCGGCCGATCGCCGACCTTCCCCTGCTGAGCGCCGCCGAGTACCGCCTGCTGACCGACACGTGGTGCGGTGAGGGCGGCGGCCCCGAGCCTCGTACGGTCCCCGAGATGTTCGCCGAGCAGGTCGCGGCCGACCCCTCGGCCGTCGCCCTCGTCCACGCCGGGCGGAGCCTCACCTATGGCGAGCTGGACGAGCGGGCGGACCGGCTGGCCCGGTTGCTGGCAGGCCGGGGCGCCGGACCCGAACGGATCGTCGCGGTGGCCGTCCCCCGGTCGGCCGAGACCGTCGTCGCGATCCTCGCCGTCCTGAAGAGCGGTGCCGCGTACCTGCCGCTGGACCTGGACTACCCCGAGGAACGCGTCCGGGCGATGGTCGGGGACGCCGAGCCGATCCTCACCCTGACCACCGCGGAGGAGGCGGACCGGCTGCCGGCGGGGATTCCCCTCCTCGTGCTGGACGCGCCGGACACCGCCGCCGCCCTCGCCCCGGCGGAAGCCGCCCCTGACGGCCCTGCGGACGACGGCCCTGCGGACGACGGCCCTGCGGACGACGGCCCTGCGGACGACGGCCCGGTGGAGGCGGCCCGCCAGGACCCCGCGCATCCCGCCTACGTGATCTACACCTCCGGTTCCACCGGCCGCCCCAAGGCGGTCGTGGTCCCTCACACGGGCCTGTACGACATGGTGCTCACCCAGCGGGAGCGGCTGGGCGCGGGCCCGGGGACGCGGGTGCTGCAGTTCGCCTCCTTCAGTTTCGACGGGGCCTTCTGGGAGTTGATGCTCGCCCTCCTGTCCGGCGGCACGCTGGTCGTCGCCACCTCCGAGGAGCGGGCGCCCGGACCTCCGCTGGCCGAGTTGATCGACAGGGAGGGGCTCACCCACCTCACCCTGCCCCCGACCGCGCTGACCGTGCTGCCCGCCGACGCCGTGCCCGAAGGGACGGTCCTGGTCGTCGCGGGCGAGGCCTGCCCTCCCGGGCTGGTGCGGACCTGGTCGGCCGGACGGCGGATGTTCAACGGCTACGGGCCGACCGAGTCCACGATCGGCGCCACCATGACCCAGGCGCTGACCCCCGACGACGGCCGCACCGCGGCGGTGCCCATCGGCCGCCCGTTCCGCAGCGTCCGCGCCTACGTGCTGGACGAGCGGCTGCGCCCGGCGCCCGTCGGGGTTCCCGGCGAGCTCTACCTCGCCGGACCCCGGCTGGCCCGCGGGTACCTGCGCCGTCCCGGGCTGACCGGCGAACGTTTCGTCGCCGACCCCTACGGCCCGCCCGGCACCCGCATGTACCGCACCGGCGACCGCGCACGCCGGCTGCCCGGCGGCGAGCTGGAGTACGCGGGCCGCGCCGACGACCAGGTCAAGATCAGAGGATTCCGGGTCGAACTCGGCGAGGTCGAGGCGGCCCTGGCCGGGCACCCCGCCGTGGACGAGGCCGCGGTGGCGGTCAGGACCGGCGCCCGGGGCGACCGGCGTCTGGTCGCCTACCTCGTTCCCGCGGACTCCGGCGCCCCCGCCCTGGCGGAGCTGCGCGCCTTCCTGCGTGCCACGTTGCCCGAGCACATGGTGCCCTCGGCGTTCGTCGTGCTGGAACGCCTGCCGCTGACCGTCAACGGCAAGGTGGACAGGCGGGCGCTGCCCGCGCCCACGGGGGACCGTGAGGCCGGGACGCGCTACGTCGAGCCCCGCACGCCCGCCGAGCGGATCCTCGCCGAGGTCTGGTCCGAGCTGCTCGGCGTGGACCGGGTGGGCGTGGACGACAACTTCTTCGACCTCGGCGGCGACTCCATCCTGGGCCTGCGGGTCGTGGCCCGCGCCCGCGAGGCCGGGTTGCGCGTGACGGCCAAGCAGACCTTCCTGCGCCAGACCGTCGCCGAACTGGCCGCGGAGGCGGTCGCGGAGGAACCGCGGCGTGCCGAGCAGCGGGCCGTGTCGGGGGAGGTGCCGCTCACCCCCGTCCAGCACTGGTTCTTCGAGAACTTCATGGACAGCGTGGACCGGTTCAACCAGGCGGTGTTCCTCGAACTCGCACAGGAGCCCGACGAGGAGGCGCTGCGCGCCGCCCTGGCCGCGCTGCTCGCCCACCACGACGCCCTGCGCCTGCGCGCCGGGCGCGAGGGCGGGGAGTGGCGGCAGCACAACGCCGCCGCGGAGGGCGGCGACCCGCTGCGGCGGATCGACCTGTCGGGAACCGGCGACGCCGACCGGGAGGCGCGGATGCGCGAGGCCGTGCTGGCCGCGCAGGAGGGGTTCCGGCTGGAGACCGGCCCCCTGTTCAGGGCGCTGCTCTTCGTGCTCGGCGAGGGGCGCCGTCCCCGGCTGTTCCTGGTGGCCCACCATCTCGTGGTCGACGCCGTCTCCTGGCAGATCCTGCTGCCCGACCTGGAGGACGCCTACCGGCAGGCCGCGGCGGGCCGCGACGTCCGGCTCCCCGCCAAGACGACCTCCTTCCAGGAGTGGGCGCGGCGTCTGGCCGACCACGTGGCGGCCGGTGCCCTCGACCACGAGCTGGACCACTGGACCCGCCTGGACGAGACCGCGGCCAAGGTCGCCGCGCTGCCGGTGGACATCGCCGACCGGCACGACCGGCACGACGGGCCTGACCGGAATGCCGGGCACGCCGGGCACGCCGGGCACGCCGGGCACGCCGGGAACACGGTCGCGTCCATGCGTACCGTGACCGCACGCCTGGGCGCGCAGAGCACCCGGGCGCTGCTGCGCGACGTGCCGGAGGTCTACCGGACCCGGATCAACGACGTGCTGCTCGCGGCGCTGGGCAGGGTGCTGTGCGAGTGGACCGGCGAGGACGTCGCCCTGGTCGAGGTGGAGGGACACGGTCGCGTCGACCTGTTCCCCGACGTCGACCTCTCGCGGACCGTCGGCTGGTTCACCACCGTCTTCCCCGTCGCGCTGAGCCTCCCGCCCGTGCCCGGCTGGAGGGAGACGCTCATGTCGGTCAAGGAGCAGCTCCGCGCGGTGCCGGGTGACGGGCTGGGGTACGGCGCGCTGCGCCATCTCGGCGCGCCCGGCCGCGCTCCGGGCGCCAGCAGGCATCCGGAGGTGGGGTTCAACTACCTCGGGCGGCTCGACGCCGGATCCGGCGGGCGCGGCGGGCTCGTCGCCGGGCGGCTTCCCCACCCCGGTGCGGAGCGCAGCCCCGGGCAGGCCAGGCGGCACTTGCTGGAGATCACCGGGTTCGTCGACGGCGACGAGCTCGAGTTCCGCTGGGCGTACTCCGCCGCCGTCCACCACGAGGAGACCGTCGAGGCCCTGGCGGCGCGGATGACGTCCGCCCTGGAAGGGATCGCCGCGCACTGCGCGGAACCGGGTGCGGGCGGCTGCACCCCCTCCGACTTCCCGCTCGCCGCGCTCGACCAGGCCACGGTGGACAGGCTGGCCGGGGACGGCCGGTCCGTGGAGGACATCTACCCGCTGACACCCATGCAGAGCGGCATGCTCTTCCACTCGCTGGCCGAGCCCGGCGCCGACATCTACGCCGGCCACTTCTCGATGGTGCTGGAGGGGGTCACCGACGCGGAGACGCTGGCCGAGGCGTGGCAGCGGGTCGTCGACCGCACGCCCGCCCTGCGTACGGCGGTGATCTGGGAGGGCGTCCCCGAGCCCGTGCAGGTCGTCCGCCGGGGGGTGCGGGTCCCCGTCACCCACCACGACCTGCGTGACCTGCCGGAACCGGAGCGGGAGGAGGCGGTGCGGAGGCTGTGGGAGAGCCGGGCCGAGCGGCGGCTGGACCTGGGCGTCGCGCCGCTGACCCGGCTGGACCTCGTGCGGCTGTCGGACAGCGAGGTGCAGCTCCTGTGGGCGGCGCACCACATGATGCTGGACGGCTGGAGCTCCTCGCACGTGCTGTCGGAGGTGTTCGAGCAGTACGCGGCCCTCACCGGCGGGCACGCGGGCGCGGTGACGCCTCGCCCGCCGTACCGGGACTACGTCGGGTGGCTGGCGCGCCAGGACCGGGCCGAGGCGGAGAGGTACTGGCGGGGGGTGCTCGCGGGCATGACCGCGCCGACCCCGCTGCCGTTCGACCGGCCGGTGGTGCGGGCACACGGGGCGCGCTCCTCCAGGGAGATCCGGTCGCGGCTGCCGGGGGAGCTGTCCGGCAGGCTGTACGAGTGCGCCAGGAACGCCCGGCTGACCGTCAACACCCTGGTGCAGGGCGCGTGGGCGCTGCTGCTGTCCCGCTACGGCGGGGAGCGGGACGTCTGCTTCGGGGCGACGGTCTCCGGCCGTCCCGCCGGGCTTCCCGGCTCGGAGTCGATCATCGGGTTGTTCGTCGACGTCGTGCCCGTCAGGATCGACGTGGACGGTGCCGAGCCGGTGACGTCGTGGCTGCGGCGCCTCCAGGAGGCGCAGGCCGGGTCCCGCGAGTACGAGTACCTGTCGATGGCGCAGATCCACGCGTGCGCCGAGGTGCCCAGGGGCACCAACCTGTTCGACAGCGTCGTGGTGTTCGAGAACTACCCGTACGACCCCGACGCGGCGGCCAGGCACGGGCTTCGCGTGCGCGACCACCGGGGCGACGAGCAGACCAACTACCCGCTCACCCTCACCGCCCACGCGGCGCGGGAGCTGACCCTGGCGCTGGGGTACGACCCCGCCCTGTTCGACGAGCCGACCGTGGAACGCATGGCCGGGCACCTGGAGACGATCCTCGGCGCGATCGCCGCGACCCCGGCGAGCCCGGTGGCGGACCTGCCCCTGCTCACCGCGTCCGAGCGGGAACGCTTCCTGGGGGAGTGGAACGGCCCCGTCGTGGAGTTCCCGCCCGCCGGGTGCGTCCACGAGCTGTTCACCGCGCAGGCCGGGCTCACCCCGGACGCCGTCGCCGTCAGCTGCGGCGAGGACGCGCTGACCTTCGCCGGGCTGGAGGAGCGGGCCAACCGGCTGGCACACCGCCTGGTGGAGCTGGGGGTGGTTCCCGGCGTGCTGGTGGGGGTGTGCGTCGAGCGCGGCGTGGACGCGATGGTCGCGCTGCTGGGGGTGTTGAAGGCGGGCGGTGCGTTCGTGCCGCTCGACCCCGACTACCCGCCCGCGATGCTGGCGACGATGCTGCAGGACGCGTCGGCGCCGGTGGTGGTGACCCAGGAACGGCTGCTGGACCGGGTCGCGCCGTCCGCCTCGTCCGGGACGCCCCCGGTCTCCGTCGTGTTCCTGGACCGGGACCGGCCCGCCCTCGACCGGCTGCCCGCGTCGCCGCCGGACGTCGCCGTGACACCGGCCGACCTGGCCTACGTCGTCTACACCTCGGGATCCACCGGCCGCCCGAAGGGCGTGATGGTCGAGCATCGCAACGTTCACCACATGGTGCGCGCCTGGGACGCCCGCTACGGCCTGTCCGGTACGCGGCCACGCTCCCTGTCGGTGTCGAGCCTGTCGGTGGACCTGTTCTTCGGCGACTTCCTGCTGTCCGCCCTGTTCGGCGGGACGATGGAGGTGTGCCCGGCCGAGGCGGTGGCGGACCCGCCCGTCCTGCTGGACATCCTTGCCCGTACCGGGGCGGAGATCCTGGTGACGGTCCCGTCGCTGGCCAGGGCACTGGTCCAGGAGGCCGGGCGGCGCGGCGTGCGGCTCGACTCGCTGCGCGTCCTCATGGTCGGCTCCGAGGGCTGGCCCGCGGGCGACTCCGAGGAGGTGCTGCGCGGGGTGGGCCGGGACACCATGGTCGTCAACGCCTACGGCGCCACCGAGACGACCGTGGACTCCACGGTCTTCCAGCTCGGCGGCGACCCCGTGGGGGACGCGGCCTTCGTGCCCATCGGGCGCCCGCTGGTCAACACCACCGTCTACGTGCTGGACGGGCAGGGGCGCCCGGTGCCGCTCGGTGTCACCGGAGAGCTCTACATCGGCGGCGGCGGGGTGGCGCGGGGCTACTGGAACCGCGCGGAACTGTCCGCGGAGCGGTTCCTGAAGGATCCGTTCGCCCCCGGCGGCGAGGGCCGGATGTACCGTACCGGGGACCTGGTGCGCCGGCGCGCCGACGGGAACCTGGAGTTCCTGGGCCGGGCCGACGACCAGGTCAAGATCAGGGGCTTCCGTGTGGAGCTGGGAGAGATCGAGTCGGCCCTGGCCCGCCACCCCCGTATCGCCGCCGCCGCGGTCGCCGCCTGGGAGGACGCCCCGGGACGCACCCGGCTGACCGGCTACGCGGTGCCCTCGGGCGAGGCGGTGGACGCGGCGGAGCTCAAGGCGTTCCTGGCCGGGGTCCTTCCGGCGCACGCGGTGCCGTCCGCGTTCGTGACCCTGGACGCGCTGCCGCTGAACCCGAGCGGGACGGTGAACCGCCGCGCGCTGCCCGACCCCGGCAGGGCCGCCGACACCGGCACGGTGTACGTCGCCCCGCGCGACGCGACCGAACGCGCGCTGGCCGCCATCTGGGCCGAGGTGCTCCAGGTGGACGTCGCCCGGGTCGGGATGGACGACAGCTTCTTCGACCTCGGCGGCGACTCGATCCTCAGCATCCAGATCATCTCGCGGGTCCGGGCCGCCTTCGGCTCGGCACCGCCGCCCCGGCAGCTCTTCGACACGCCCACCGTCGCGACGCTCGCCCCGCTGCTCCGCGGCGGCGGTCCCGGCGGGGGGCCGGCCGCGATCGGGGTGGTGGACCGCGACGACGACCTCCCGCTGTCGTTCGCCCAGCAGCGCCTGTGGTTCCTCGACGCGTTCGACCCCGGAGGCACCGGATACAACACGGCCCTCGCGCTGCGGCTCCGCGGTGTGCTCGACACCGGCGCGGCGTCGGCCGCCCTGCGGAGCCTGGTGCGGCGGCACGAGTCGCTGCGCACCACGTTCGGCGACGCCGAGGGCCGAGGCTCCCAGACGATCCACCCGCTCTCCGAGGCGACCTCGACGACGGACGCGGAGGCGATCCTCGAATCGATCGACCTTCGCGGGACGCCCGCGCAGGAGCGCGAGGCCGGGATGTGGCGGTGCCTGGAGGAGGAGGCCTCCCGCCCCTTCGACCTGCGGCACGGCCCGCTGTTCCGGGCCGTGCTGATCCGTCTCGACGACGCCGACCAGGTACTGGCGCTGCTCATGCACCACATCGTGACCGACGGCTGGTCCATGGGGGTGCTCGCCGAGGACTTCGCCGCCTTCTACTCCCTCGAGGTGAACGGCCCCGACGGGGCGGGCGGCGGCGGGCGGCGGGAGCCGGCACCGCTTCCCCTGCGGTACGCGGATTTCGCCGCCTGGCAGCGGGAGCTGCTGGAGGGCCCGGCACTCGACGAGCACCTCGGCTACTGGAGGCGGCGGCTCGACGGGATGGCCCCGCTGGCCCTGCCCGTGGACCGGCCGCGGCCCGTCGTGCGCGCCACCGCGGGTGCGACGCACACGACGGAGATGCCGCCCGAGGTCGTGGACCGGCTGCGGGCCGTCGCGCGCGGCCACGACGCCACCCTGTTCATGGTCCTGGTCGCCGCCACGCAGGTGCTGCTCGCGCGCTACTGCGGCCAGCGGGACGTCGCGGTGGGCACGGCGACGTCCGGCCGTAACAGGACCGAGCTGGAGGGACTGGTCGGGTTCTTCGTCAACACCGTGGTGCTGCGGTCCCGGGTGGAGGAGTCCTCCTCCTTCGCGGACCTGCTCTCGCAGGTCCGCGCGACGGTGCTGGAGGCGTTCACCCACGACGACGTCCCGTTCGAGCGCCTCGTGGAGGCCCTGCGGCCCGAGCGGGACCCCAGCCGCACCCCCCTGGTCGAGGTCATGGTGGTGCTGGAGAACACCCCGGCGCGGGACATGGACCTGCCGGGAATCCGTGTCGAGGCGCTGCCCGTCACGAGCGGCGAGGTCAGCCACGACCTGATCGTGAACTTCTACGAGCACCGGGGCGCGCTGACCGTGGCCGTCGCCTACAGCACGGCCTTGTTCGACGAGACCACGATCGAGCGCATGACCAGGCACCTGACGATGCTCCTCGGCGCCGTCGCGGCCGACCCTGGACGCCGGCTGTCGGAGGTGCGCCTGCTGACCAGCGCCGAGCGCGAGCGGTCGCTGGTGAAGTGGAACGACACCGGCCGCGACCTGCCTCCCGCCGGCCCGTCCCGGCTCTTCGAGGACCAGGCCGCGGCCACCCCGGACGCGACCGCGCTGGTCTGCGAGGACGTCACGCTCACGTACGCGGATCTGGACGGGCGCGCCGACCGGCTCGCCCGTCACCTGCGCTCGCGCGGCGCCGGTCCCGAGACCCTGGTGGGCCTGGCGTTCCCCCGGACGGCGGACCTGGTGGTGGCGATGCTCGCGGTGCTCAAGACGGGCGCGGCCTACCTGCCGCTGGACCTCGAGCACCCGCGTGAGCGCGTGGCGTTCGTGCTCGGTGACGCCGCCCCGGCGCTGCTGCTGACCGGCGGCGCGCAGGCCGAGGCGCTGGCGGACGTCTTCGAGGCGGTGCCCCGGATCTCCCTCGACGACCCCGAGGTCCTCGCCGCGCTGGACGCCTGCCCCGCCGGCCGGGACGGCGGGTCCCACCCCGAGTTCCACCCGGACAGCGCGGCCTACACCATCTACACCTCCGGTTCCACCGGCAGGCCCAAGGGCGTGGTGGTCTCCCGGGGCAACCTGCGCAACTTCCTGGTGGACATGCGGGACCGGTTCGGCCTCGGTTCCCGCGACCGCCTGCTGGCGATGACGACGGTCGGGTTCGACATCGCGGGCCTGGAGTTGTTCGTGCCGCTGATCAGCGGCGCGGCCGTGGTCCTGGCCGGGCGCGAACTGGTCCACGACCCGCGGCGGCTGCGGCGGGTCGTCGCCGAGGAGTCGGTGACGGTCGTACAGGCCACGCCCAGCCTGTGGCGGGCGGTCGCCGAGGAGACCGGTCAGGTCCTCGCGGGCGTGCGCGTCCTCGTCGGCGGCGAGGCGCTGCCGGCGGACCTGGCGGGAACGCTGGCGGAGGCGGCGCGGTCGGTGACCAACCTGTACGGGCCGACGGAGACCACGATCTGGTCCACCGCGGCGATGGTGGAGGCCGTAGACGCGGTGGCACCCCCCATCGGCGTGCCGATCGCCAACACCAGGGTGTACGTGCTGGACCGCTTCTGCCAGCCGGTGCCCCCCGGCGTCCCGGGGGAGCTGTACATCGCGGGGGACGGCGTGGCCCGAGGCTACCTGGGCCGTCCCGCACTGACCGCGGAGCGGTTCGTGGCCGACCCGTTCGGCCCCGCCGGCGCGCGGATGTACCGTACGGGCGACGTGGTCCGGTGGCGGGCCGACGGCGTGCTCGTGTACGTGGGCAGGGTCGACGACCAGGTGAAGATCCGGGGGTTCCGGATCGAGCCCGGTGAGATCGAGAGCGTCCTGCTCGCCCACCCGGGTGTCGCGTCCGCGGTGGTGACGGTCAGGGAGGACAGGCCGGGCGACCGACGGCTGGTGGCGTACCTGGTGCCCGCCGGGGACACCGCGCCGACCACCGCCGAGCTGCGCGAGCACACCGGGCGATCCCTGCCCGGTTACATGGTGCCCGCCTTCTTCGTCCCGCTGGACGAGCTCCCGCTGACGCCGAGCGGGAAGGCGGACAGGAACGCGCTGCCCGCGCCCGAGGGCACGGCCACGGGCGCCGGTCGCGTCGCTCCGCGTGACGCGGCCGAGCTGCTGCTGGCCGGGATCTGGGCCGAGGTCCTCGGTGTCGAGACGGACCGGATCGGTGTGGAGGACAACTTCTTCGACCTCGGCGGCGACTCGCTGCTGAGCATGCAGGTCGTCCACCGGGCCAGGCGGGCCGGGCTGCGCGTCTCGCCGAAGGACCTGTTCCTGAACCAGACCGTGGCGCGCCTCGCGAGCGCGACGGGACCGGTGGGGACGGCCGGCCCGGGCACGTCCGGCCCGGTGCCCCTGACCCCCGCCCAGCGCGGGTTCGTCGAGACGTACGGGTCGTCCCCGCACCGCCTCGCCCGGCCCGTGCTCGTCGAACTGGCCGAGGACACCACCGAGGAGGGACTGCGCGCGGCCCTGGCCGCGCTGGTGGCACGGCACGACGCGCTGCGCTCGCGCTTCGGGCACGCGGACGGCTCCTGGGAGCAGCACGCCGCGCCACCGGCGGCCACCGGCGACCCGCTACGCCGGTACGACCTGTCCGGCGCCGTGGGGCCCGTGACACGGGAGGCGGGGAAACCCGGCGCGCGGGAGGCCGGAAGCCCCGGTGCGCGGGCGGTCGCGGACGTGGAAGAGGTCGTGGACCGGTTCGCGGCCGGCGAGGCCGCCCGCGGCCTCGATCCGGACGGGGCGCCGCTACGGGCCTCGCTGCTCGACCTCGGCCGGGGAAGACGGCCCTGGCTCTGCCTCACCGTCCACCCGCTGGCGGTCGACGCGCGTTCCTGGCGCATCCTGCTCGACGACCTGGAGCGGGCCTATCGGCGGTGGGAGGCCGGGACGCCGACGGACCCGGGGCCGGAGCCCTTCTCCTTCCGGCGCTGGGCCGGACTGCTGGCCGGGTACGCCGCCGAGGGAGGATTCGCCGAGGAGGCGGCGTACTGGACGACGCTGCCCGAGACCGTACCGCCGCCCGCTCCCGCGCCGTCGGCCGCGGCCGTTTCCGGGCGCGTGTCCGTCTCCCTGGAGGAACGCGAGAGCGGGCTGCTCCTGCGCGCGGCGCCCGCGGCGTTCCGCGCCGGGACCGGGGACGTGCTGCTCGGCGCGCTGGTGCGGGTGCTGTGCCGCTGGACGGGCGGTGACAGCGTGCTGATCGAGCTGGAGGGCCACGGCAGGGAGGAGATCTTCGACGAGGCCGACCTCTCCCGCACCGTCGGCCGGTTCGCCACCGCGTTCCCCGCCGTGCTCGGCGCGCCCGGCGAGGAGACGGCCGACTGGCCGGCGATCGTCAGGGCCGTCCGCGCGCGTCTCCGCGCCGTTCCGGGCGGCGGCCTCGGCTACGGAGCGCTGCGCCACCTCACCCCGCCGGGCTCGCCGGCCCCGGAACCGCCCGGGAGGAACCGGCCACGGGTGGCCTTCGCCTTCCACGAGCCGCCGGACCCGGGCGATAGCCTCCTCTACCGCTCGTTCCGCGCGGTGCCGCCCACCGGCGCGCCGGGTGCCCGCGCCCTGGAGATCACCGCTTCGGTGGCGGACGGCAGGCTGAGGTTCGACTGGAGCCACGCGGCGGGCGCCTACGACGGCGCCACGGTCGCGGGCCTGGCGGAGGACCTCCTGGCCGCGCTGCGCGCCGTCGCCGCGCACCTCGACCCGGCCGCCGGCCGCGCGGAAGGGGAGTGAGCATGGACGTCCACCTTCCCTCGCTGCTGGCCGGGCTGGCCCGCGAGCATCGCGTACCGGGGGCGCAGCTGGCCGTGCACCACGCGGGCGAGACCGTGACCGCCGAGACCGGCGAGGAGACCTGTGGGACCGGCGGGCCGGTGACCCGCCGGTCGGCCTTCCCGCTCGGCTCGCTCACCAAGCCCTTCACCGCGACGCTGGTGATGGCTCTGGCGGCCGGCGGGGACATCGACCTCGACGCGCCGCTGGCCGAGTACGTGCCCGAGGTGGGGGGCGGTGGGAGGATGACGGCGCGGCGGCTGCTCAGCCACACCGGCGGGCTGGCCTCCAACATCGACGAGGGCGGAGACCACTCCGAGGTCCGGCGCCGGTGGGTGGCCCGGCACTGCCGCGAGTCCGATGCCGTACACCCGCCGGGGACTCTCTTCTCCTACTCCAACATCGGCTACATCCTGGCCGGGCACCTCGTCGAGGTGATCACCGGGATGAGCTGGTGGGAGGCGACGGAGGCGATCATCCTGAGGCCGCTGGACATCGCGCCCGCGTTCGTCGTCGGCCCGCCCTCGGGATTCCGGCCGGTGGTGACCGGGCACACCGTGCAGCGGGCTCGTGACCGGATGCTGCCGGTCACCGGGCAGACCCTGCCGAAGGTGGCGGCGCCGAGCGCCGGGCTCGCCCTCGGCGCCGCCGACCTGGTCACGTTCGCGCTGATGCACCTCGGTGCCCCCTCGCTCCAGGCGGTGATCGACCGTGACTCCGCCCGTGAGATGCGCCGCGACCAGCTCGCGGGCGTGACGGCCGGGCCGTTCGGCATGGCCGACTCCTGGGGGCTCGGCTGGGCGATATACCGCGACGCCGGGCCCGACTGGTTCGGACACGACGGCACGGGCGAGGGAACCTCCTGCCACCTGCGGTTCGAGCAGGCCGGCGGGACCGTGGTCGCGCTGACCACGAACGCCGCCACCGGACCGGCGCTCTGGGAGGACCTGCTGGAAGAGCTCCGCCCGGGGGGACGGGCCGTGGGAGGCCGGGGCCTGTCGCGGCCCGCCGATCCGGGACCGCGGGCGCCGGGGCCGCCGGAGTGCGCGGGCCGGTACGTCAACGGGGAGATGGAGTTCACGGTCGTCGCCGACGGCGCCGGCGGGCTCGGCCTGACGACGAACGCGGCGGAGCGGTTCGAGCTGACCCTCTTCGAGGGCCTGCGCTTCACGATGCGGGAACCCGCCGGGGGGCGTACCACCTACACCGGCCGGTTCCTGCGCGACCCCGGGACGGGGGAGGTCGATCTCGTCCAGGTCGCCGGCCGGCTGGCCAGGCGGGCGCGTGACGGCGACAGCGCCCCCGTCGCCCCCGTCGCCCCCGTCGCCCCCGGCGCTTCCGGCGCGGGGGGGTGACGTCCGCCATGGGGAGCGTACGGGCGCCGGAGGGGAACGCGGGCGGAGGCGGGCCGGTCCGCCTGTCCCGCAACCGGGACTACAACATCCTGTGGACCGGCCAGCTCTTCTCCGAGCTGGGCAGCGAGATCACCTTCGTCTCCTTCCCGCTGCTCATCCTGGCAATGTCGGGCTCACCGCTGGACATGGGCCTGGTCTCGTCGGTGCTCGCGACGGCCCACATGGTGGCGAACGTGCCGGCCGGGGTGGTCGCCGACCGGTGGGACCGCAAGAAGGTCATGCTGCTGTGCCACGGCGCCCGTGCCCTCGCGATGGGCAGCGTGGCCGTGGCGCTGCTGATGGGCGTGTACAGCTTCCCTCACATCCTGCTGGTCGCCGCCGTCGAAGGGTTCCTCAGCTCGGTGTTCCAGCCGGCCGAGCAGGCCGCGCTCCCGCAGGTGGTACCCGAGTCACAGCTACCGCTGGCGATCGCCCGCAACACCGCGCGGCCCTTCATCGCCACCCTGCTCGGACCGGCCCTGGCGGGCTTCCTGTTCGCCCTGCACCACACGGCGCCCTTCGGCGCTGACGCGATCATGCTCGCGGCCTCCTTCGTCACGCTGCTGTTCCTGCGCCTGCCGCGACAGGCGGCCACGGCGGGGTCACCTCGGGCACGGGTGACCGGGAGCGGTGTCGCCGAGGGGTTCCGCTGGGTGGCGGGACACCGGGTCATCAGGATGACGCTGGTGTGGATGGGACTGTCCAACCTCGTCTTCGGCGCGCTCGTCATCATCGTCCTGGCGATGACGGGGGAGGGGGTGAGCCCGGGTGAGGTGGGCCTGACGATGGCGTGCATCGGCGCGGGCGGCCTGCTGGGAGCCCTGTCCGCGGCCCGCCTGCACGCGGCCCTCCCGCCGTTCCTCTTCATCGTCGGCTTCCCGCTCGTGGCGGCCGTGATGACCGCGCTGATGGCGGTAGTGCCGAGCGGCATCCTCCTCGGGGTGCTCCTCGGCGGGGCCGCGTTCCTCGCCCCGGTCGCGAACACCACGGTCCTCACCTACCAGCTCACGGTCACCCCCGACCGCCTGCGCGGCCGTCTCTCCGGCATCGCCGGGCTCTTCTCCGGCGGGGCCGCCGCACTGGGCCCGATGGTCGGCGGTCTCCTCATGACGGCCGGCGGCTCGACCGCCGTGCTGGTCTGCGCGGCCGGCCTGGCCCTCGTCGCGGCGGGTACGGTGCTCAGCCCGACGCTGCGCCGGTTCCCGGCACCCTGACCCGCCTCCCGGGACGCGGCGAGACGGGGGCCATGCCCGGACACGTGCCGGGCACGGTCGTCACACCGGGGCTCACCGGACGGGCGCGATCCACCACCCGCCCTACCGGTCCCCGGTGGGAATGTCCAGGGCGGTGCCGTACAGGCGTGACACCCGCAGCCTGATCACCACGCGTCGTTCCCTCACCGCCTGTCCGAGGAACGCCGCCTCCTGCGCCGGGTCCTCGAAGCCCGGGGTGAGGGCCAGCAACTCCCTGCCGATCGCGTCCCCGGGCGTGGTCGTCATCTCCGACACCTCCGCATCGCCCTCGGCGACGGCGAACGACCAGACGTCCGGCCCGTTCACGTGCAGGGCGAGACGGGGATCGTCGCGCAGCCGGCGTGCCTTGAGGCGGTCGTTCGTCGTGGAGATCCGTACGACCCGCTCGTCGGGATCCCAGTGGTAGAGGACGGTGGACAGGTGGGGGTGGCCGCTGCGCCCCACGGTCGCCAGCACGCCGAACTGCTGCTCGCCGAGCAGGTTCACCAGTTCCTGGTCGGTCAGGGCCCGCGGCGCGGGGCCGGAGACCTGGTCGTTCTCGTTCGTGGCGGTCGGCTCGGTCATCTTCATCGATTCCTGTCTGCACGGTGTCTCGTCGGGCCGCGTGTGACGGTCGGGCGGTCCCGGAGCGGACCGCCGGCATCGACACGGTCGCGATGCCGCCCCCCGAGACCGTCACCGGCATCGCGGCGGCCGGGCCGGTGGGCGTCGGCCGGCGCGACCGGGAGGTGACGGTGCCGGGCCGGGCCGGGCCGGGTCGGGTCGGGGAAGGCGCGGTGCGCACCGTGACCGTCTCCCGCTCCGGAAGGGAACAGAAGAGACCGTAGCAGATGGATTTGTTACAGACTATTTTTTGTGAGACTACTTTGTGCGTCCGCCGGTCAGCCGGTGCCGAAGTCGGTCCGGGCGACGTAGTCGGCGAAGTCACGGGGCGGGCGGCCCAGCGCCCGCAGGACCCCGTCGGTCGGCTCCCAGCCGCGCTCCAGGCGGACATGGCGGAGAACGGCGATCATCTCCTCGGCCACGGCGTCCGGGCGTCCCGCGGCGGCGAGCTCGGCACGGTACTCCTCCTCGCTGACCGGGACGAAACGCAGCGCACGGCCCGACGCGCGGGCGATCTCGCCGACCGCCTCGGCGAAGCTGAGGGATCGCGGGCCGGACAGGACGTACGTGCGCCCCGCGTGCCCGTCCTCGGTCAGCGCCACCGCCGCCACCTCGGCGAGGTCCTCCAGGTCGATGAACGCCTCCCGGCCGTCGCCGGTGGGCAGCCGCAGCTCGCCGGTGTCGTCCAGCGGGGAGGCGATGAAGTCCAGCTCGGTGAAGTTCTGGGCGAACCAGGTCGGGCGCAGGATCGTCCACCGCACACCGGACTCCTTGACGGCCCGCTCGGTGGCGAGGAGGTCCTCGCCCATCTCGCCGAGGGTGCGGGAGGAGAGCAGGACCAGGCGCCGTACCCCGGCGCCGGCGGCGAGAGCCGCGAACGCGCGGACCTCCTCCGGCGCGTCCGGCCCCTGGGAGTCGACCACGTACACGGCGTCGACGCCGTCCAGGGCCGGTCCCCACGTCGAGCGGTCGGCCCAGTCGAAGCGGACCGGGCCCCGGCGCGAGGCCACGGCGGGGTCGGCGCCGCGGCGGCGCAGCGCGGAGGCGACCCGGCTGCCGGTCTTGCCGGTCCCGCCCAGAACGAGGACACGCGAAGGATCGTTCATCACACGCCTGGCCTTTCGACACCGGTCCATGTCGGGAACACCCATGAGGTCGAGGAGATACCTGGTCGCGAGCGGACCAAACCCCTGGAGATCGGGCCGGCCGGTCGTGCACCCCCGGAACCGTCGGTCCCGGCGGTGTGTCCGAGGAACCGGCCGGGCCGGATCCCGCGGCCCGGTGGCTTCGATTCCGGTACGTCCCCGCTCTATTTTCGAGGGGTGGACTCACGAAGGCTCGTACCGCGCACCGATGCCGTCCTCGCCGACCCCCGGCTCGTCGCGGCGGTGGGGCGGCTCGGCCGTGCCGTCGTCAAGGAGGCGGTCACGCTGGCCCAGCAGCGCGTACGGCAGGGCGGGCTCGACCCGCGGGAGGTGGCGGACGCGGCCGTGGCGGCGCTGCCGCCGTACCCGGCGAGCCTGCGGACGGTGATCAACATGACCGGGGTGCTGGTCCACACCAACCTCGGCCGGGCGCCCCTGTCGGAGGCCGCGCGGACGGCGGCCCTGGCCGCGGCCGGTCACACCGACGTGGAGTTCGACCTGGCCACCGGTGTCCGCGCCCGCCGGGGACGGGGCGCGCTGGACGCGCTCGCCCGGGCCGTGCCCGCCGCGGAGGACGCGCACGTGGTCAACAACAACGCCGCCGCGCTCGTCCTGGTGGCCACCGCGCTCGCCGCCGGACGGGAGATCGTGGTCAGCAGGGGCGAGCTGGTGGAGATCGGCGACGGGTTCCGCATCCCCGACCTGCTCGTCTCCACCGGGGCCAGGCTGCGCGAGGTGGGCACCACCAACCGCACCTCCTACGCCGACTACCGCGCGGCCGTGGGCCCCGAGACCGGGTTCGTCCTCAAGGTGCACCCGTCGAACTTCCGGATCGAGGGCTTCACCGGCTCGGCCGGGATCGCCGAGCTGTCCGGGCTCGGCGTGCCCGTGGTCGCCGACATCGGCTCCGGCCTGCTCGCGCGCGAGCCGCTGCTGCCCGACGAACCCGACGCGGCGAGCGCCCTGGAGGCCGGGGCCGCGCTGGTCACGGCCAGCGGCGACAAGCTGCTCGGCGGCCCGCAGGCCGGGCTGCTGCTGGGCCGCCGCGACCTGGTCGAGACGTGCAGGAGACACCCCCTCGCCCGCGCGCTCCGGGTGGACAAGCTGACGCTGGCCGCGCTGGAGGCCACCCTGCGCGGCCCCGAACCCCCGGTCGCCCAGGCGCTGCACGCCGATCCCGCGGTGCTGGGCGAGCGCGCCGCCGCGCTCGCCCGCAGGCTGGCCGAGGCCGGGATCGACGCTCGCGCCGTGCCCAGCGAGGCCGCGGTGGGCGGCGGCGGAGCACCCGGGGTGACGCTGCCGAGCGCCGCGGTCAGCCTGCCCGAGCGGTTCGCCGGGCCGCTGCGGACCGGGGACCCCGCGGTCGTGGGCCGGGTGGAGGGGCACCGCCTCCTGCTGGACCTGCGCGGCGTGCCCGCCGGGACCGACGGCGACGTGGTGCGGGCGGTCCTGGGGGCGGATCTCTGATGCACGTCGTCGCCACCGCCGGCCACGTCGACCACGGCAAGTCCACGCTGGTACGGGCGCTGACCGGGATGGAGCCCGACCGCCTGGAGGAGGAACGGCGGCGGGGCCTGACCATCGAGCTCGGCCACGTCTGGACGACGCTGCCCTCGGGGGAGCGGCTGGCCTTCGTCGACGTGCCCGGCCACGAGCGCTTCCTGGCCACCATGCTGGCCGGGGCCGGTCCGGCCCCCGCGGTCATGTTCGTGGTCGCGGCGGACGGCGGGTGGATGCCGCAGTCGGAGGAGCACCTGGTGGCGCTGGAGGCGCTGGGCGTGCGGCACGGCCTGCTCGTGGTGACCCGCGCCGACCTCGCCGACCCCGCCCCCGCCGCCCGTACGGCACGGGACCGGCTGGCCGCGGGCGGTCTGGCCGGGGTCGAGACGCTGGCCGTGAGCGGCCGTACCGGGCAGGGGCTCGACGAGCTGCGCCGGGCGCTGGACCGGCTGGTGGCGGCCCTGCCCCCGGCCGACCCCGCCGCGCCGGTACGGCTCTGGATCGACCGCGCGTTCACCGTGCGCGGCAGCGGGACGGTGGTGACCGGCACGCTGCCCGTGGGCACCGTCGCCGCGGGGGACGAGCTGCTCCTCGGCGACGTCCCCGCGCGCGTCCGGGCGCTGGAGTGCCTCAAGGAGCCGGTGACCTCGGTGAACGGCGTGGCCAGGGTCGCGCTCAACCTGCGCCTCCAGGGTCCCGCCGAGCGCGGCACGGCCCTGGTCACCCCGGGCGCGTGGACCCGCACCGACCTGGTCGACGTGCGGTTGAGCCCGGCCGGGCGCGCCGTCCCTTCCGAGGGGGAACCGGCGGGGCGCCCGGGGGAGGGCGCCGCCGCCCGCCACGGCGAGGAGTGGGGGGCCGCGGACCTGCCGGGGCGGCTGACCGCGCATCTCGGCTCCGCCTCGGTCGTCTGCACCGTGCGGCCGCTCGGCGGGCGGATCGCCCGGCTCCGGCTGGCCCGGCCGCTGCCCCTGCACGCGGGTGACGTGCTGCTGCTGCGCGATCCCGGCCGCAGCCGCGGTGAGGTGCGGGTGCTGGCCGGGGCCCGCGTGCTCGACCCCCGCCCGCCCGAGCTGCGCCGCCGGGGCGCGGCCCGGGAGCGGGCGGCCGAGCTGGCCGGGGCCGCCCCGGACGCGGCCTCGCTGCTCCGTACCCACCTGCTGCTGCGCGCCGGTGAGCTGCGCGCCCTGGGACGCGTCCCTGGCACCGGACCGGTCTGCGCCGACTGGCACGCCGATCCGGAGTACTGGTCGGGGCTGGGGAAGCGGCTGCCCGAGACGGTGCGGCGGTACGCGGCCGATCATCCGCTGGAGCCCGGGATGCCGGTGGAGGCGGCCCGCCACGAGCTCGGCCTGCCCGAACGGCGGCTGGTCGCGGCGCTGGTCCGGCCGCCGCTCACCCTGGCCGAGGGCAGGATCGTGACCGGGCGGAGCGGGCTGCCCGCGCCGGTCGCCCGCGCCGTCGGACGGCTCGGCGCCGACCTGGCCGCCCGTCCCTTCCAGGCGCCGGAGGCGGACCGCCTGGCCGCGCTGGGGCTGGGCCCCCGCGAGGTGGCGGCGGCCGTACGGGCGGGGGCGCTGCTGCGGGTGGCCGAGGGGATCGTGCTGCTGCCCGGCGCGGACGCCCTGGCGGCCCGGGTGCTCGCCCGGCTGCCGCAGCCGTTCACGGTCAGCCAGGCCAGGCAGGCCCTCGGCACCAGCCGCAGGGTCGCGGTGCCGCTCCTGGAACACCTCGACCGGGGAGGGTTCACCGAGCGGCTCGACGGCGTCCACCGGCGGTGCCGGACCTCCTGAGAGCCGGACGGTTCAGGAGGACCCCCAGGTATATGGTGGAAAAAGGAGAGAGCGGGAAGAACCTGCGTGGAGCGCCACGCCTGGAGAACCGATCGTTCCGGCTCGAACACCCGGTCGTCACGACCCCCCTCCCACCCCCGCAGGCAGCGACCGCGCACGGAAGGGCACCACGAGGGAAAGGGAGGACGTCATGCCGAGCAACAGGGCCGTCTCGTACCAGGGGCCGGGCAAGGTGACGGTGGAGACCATCGACTACCCGGAGTTCGAGCTCAAGGACGGGCCCGGGGTGAACCCGGCCAACGTGGGACGCAAGGTCCCGCACGGCGCGATCGTCAAGACGGTCGCGACGAACATCTGCGGCAGCGACCAGCACATGGTCCGGGGCCGCACCACCGCGCCGCACGGGCTGATCCTCGGCCACGAGATCACCGGCGAGGTCGTCGAGGTCGGCCCGGGGGTGGAGTTCGTCTCGGTGGGCGATCTCGTCTCGGTGCCCTTCAACATCGCCTGCGGCCGCTGCCGCAACTGCAAGGAGGGCAAGACCGGGATCTGCGAGAACGTCAATCCCGACCGGCCCGGCTCGGCGTACGGCTACGTCGACATGGGCGGCTGGGTCGGCGGGCAGGCCCAGTACGTCCTGGTGCCCTACGCCGACTGGAACCTGCTGAAGTTCCCCGACCGGGACCGGGCGATGGAGAAGATCCTCGACCTGACCATGCTCACCGACATCTTCCCGACCGGTTTCCACGGCTGTGTCACCGCCGGGGTGAAGCCGGGATCGACCGTCTACATCGCGGGTGCCGGACCGGTCGGGCTGGCCGCGGCCGTCTCGGCGTTCCTGCTGGGGGCCGCCGCGGTGATCGTCGGTGACCTGAACAAGGAGCGCCTGGAGCAGGCCCGCAGCTTCGGCTGCGAGACCGTGGACGTGTCCCAGGGGGAGCCCCAGGACCAGATCGAGCAGATCCTCGGCGAGCCGGAGGTCGACTGCGCCGTCGACGCCGTCGGTTTCGAGGCGCGCGGTCACGGCGCCGGATCCGGCGAGGAGCAGCCCGCCGCGGTGCTCAACTCGCTCATGCAGGTCACCCGCGCCGGCGGGGCGCTCGGCATTCCCGGCCTGTACGTGACCGGCGACCCCGGGGCCCACGACGAGGCGTCCAAGCAGGGGTCGCTCTCCCTGCGGCTCGGCCTGGGCTGGGCCAAGTCGCTCTCCTTCACCACCGGCCAGACCCCGGTCATGCGCTACAACCGGTGGCTGATGCAGGCGATCCTGCACGACAGGGTGCAGATCGCCAAGGCGGTCAACGCCGTGCCGATCCCGCTGGAGCAGGCGCCCAAGGGGTACGAGGACTTCGACCAGGGCGCGGCGTCCAAGTTCGTCCTCGACCCGAACGGGATGCTCGGCACGGCCGCCTGACCGGCCCGCCGCGGAGACGCTCCGCCTGATCGAAGGTATATACGCCGCAAAAATGGTAAGAGCCTGTTCAAAAGCAGGTCGCGGTCATGACCGTAATCGAGCGAGAACAGGGAGCGAGCATGAGTGAGGCGAGCAACGTCTGGCGGCTGGACGTCGATGGGCAGGAACGCGACATCGAGGTCGAGCACAGCACCATGACCGGCAAGATCGTGGTGAAGCTCGACGGCCAGGTCGTGGAGGAGAGTCGCCTGCTGATGAGCAAGAAGTCCCTGGAGTTCAAGGTGGGCGAGCACGTGGCGCTGGTGGGGGTCGAGTACTCCTACAGCGGCCTCGCCGTCCGGAGCACGCTCCACCTCGACGGCCGCTACGTCGAGCCGCTGAACGACTGAACGACCGTGGGCCCACCGGGGCCGTCGTCCGCCTCCGTCCCCACGACGGACGCCGGGCGACGGCCTCGCTCGTCTCCGGACGACGGCCTCGCTCGTTCTGCGGAGGCCCGGCCTCAGATCGCCTCGACGAACAGCACGGCCTCGCGCTCGCCCATGCCGGTCTCGCCGCGTACCAGGTGGACCGCCTGCTCGGCGCGTCCGGCGGCCTTGAGCGCGCGCACCCGGCTCGCCAGGTCACCGGCCCCGTTCGCGCCGGCGGCGGGCGTGACCATGGGGTTCACCGGCCGGAACCGGGCCATCAGGGGATGACCCCACATGTCGTGCCCCGCGTCCACCGCGTCGGCGACCGCCTTGGCCTCGGCCAGGCCGAGGGAGGTGTGCCGGCGCAGCTCCCTGATCGCCTCGATCTTCTTCCCCTGGCGGGTCAGCCGGGTGACCAGCTCGCGCAGGTCCGCCGGGGCCGGTGCCGTCTTCGCCGACGGCGTCGGCGCCCCGGAGGACCCGCGCGACCCCCTCCTGAGGGTCATCACCAGGCCGACGCAGATCGCGACGATCAGGAGGAGGAGCAGGAGCTCGATCGGTCCCAGATTCGGCATGGCGGCATCGTATGACGTCTCCTGCCGGGCGTACAGATCGCGGACCGGCCTCTCACAGGTCCAGGACCAGGCGCGGTGAGCAGGAGCGGCCGACGCAGATCATCATCGTCCGCCCGGCCTCCCGCTCCTCGGCGGTGAGCAGCGAGTCGCGGTGCTCGGGGGTGCCCGCGAGCACCCGCGTCTCGCACGCCCCGCAGTACCCCTTCTCGCAGTCGTACGACAGGCCCGGGACCGCCTCGCGGACCGCCTCGATGAGCCGCTGGTCGGGCCGGACCCGCACGGTCCTGCCGGTCCGGGCCAGATGCACGTCGAAGGCGGCGTTGGCCGCCGGGTCGAAGACCGCCTCCAGGTCGTCCCCGGCGCCGAAGCGCTCCACGTGCAGCCGGTCCGAGACGCCCAGCCGCTCGCAGACCCGCTCGACCGCCTCGATCATCCCGGCCGGGCCGCAGCAGTAGATCGCGGTGGACGGGCCCGCCGAGCCCAGGAGGGCGTCCAGGTCGGGCAGGCCGAACTCGTCCTGGGGGACCAGCTCGGCGTTCCCGCCCGCGTACCCGGCCAGCTCGTCGCGGAAGGCCATGGTGGCGCGGGAGCGCCCGCCGTACAGGACGCGGAACGCGCCGCCCCGCCGGGCCACGGCCCGCGCCATGGCCAGGATCGGCGTGACGCCGATGCCCCCGGCGACGAACAGGTAGTCGTCGGCGGGCACCAGCGGGAAGTGGTTGCGCGGTCCCCGCACGCCGACGACGACGCCCTCGCGGGCGATCTCGTGCACCTCGGCGGAACCGCCCCGGCCGTTCTCCTCGCGCAGCACCGCCACCCGGTAGCGGTCCCGTTCGGCCGGGTCCCCGCACAGGGAGTACTGCCGGACGCGTCCCGAGGGCAGCCGGAACTCCAGGTGCGCGCCGGGCTCCCAGGAGGGCAGGTCCCCGCCGCCGGCCCTGGTCAGGGTCAGCGCCAGCACGCCGTCGGCGACCGGTTCGGCCCCGGCGACGACGACCTCGAAGGAGAGGGCCTGCCCGAAGGGCGACACCGCGGACCGTGTGCCGGAGCCGAGCCGGGGCCCCGGCGGGAAGACGGCGGGGATCGCGTCCCAGCCGGACTGGTTGCCCCGGGTGGGATAGGCGACGAGCCCCTCCTCCAGGACCCGGAAACCGGGCAGCCGGGTCAGCACCTGGGTGATCATCTCGCGGAACATGGCACGCGCCAGGTGCGCCCCGGCGCAGCGGTGCGTGCCGATGCCGAAGCTCAGGTGCCGGGCGGCGTCCCGGTCCAGGCGCACCTCGGCCGGGTCGGGGAAGACGGCCGGGTCGTGGTTGGCGGCCACCCACGGGATCAGCACGCGCTCACCGGCCCGTACCGGGCAGCCGCCGATCTCGGTGTCGGCGCGCGCGGTGCGCGCCATGGACTGCGAGGGGGCGAACGCCCGCAGGAACTCCTCGGTCGCCGAGTCGAGCAGGTCGGGCGAGTCGATCAGGCGCCGGAGCTGGTCGGGGTGGCGGCTCAGGTGCACCAGCACCGAGCCGGTCAGCGAGGTGGTGGTGTCCACGCCGCCCGCGATGAGCAGCCCGATCACCGAGACCAGCTCGTCCTCGCCGTACGGGAGGCCGTCGGGGCCGGTCTGCGCGGCCAGGACGCTGGTCGCGTCCGAGGTGGGCTCGGCCCGGCGCTCCCGGATGATCTCGCGGATCCGCCGTTCCATGTAGGCCAGGCCCTCGGCGCCCCGGCGGGCCCGGTCGCTGTCGGCGGGCGCGGCGAAGATGTCGTGGATCGGGCCCGCCAGCCGGGCCCAGTCCTGTTCGGGGAAGCCCAGCCAGTCCAGGGTGACCGCCGCGGGCAGCGGGTTGGTCAGGTCGCGGACGAGGTCGGCCGAGCCGTGCTCGATGAACGCGTCGACGACGCGCGTCGCGTGACGGGCGATCATCGGCCGGAGCGACTCGACGGCGTCCGGGGTGAGCAGCGGGTTGATCAGGTCGCGGTACCCGGTGGACTCCGGAGGGTCCAGCTCGATCGGGTACTGCTCCAGGCCGGGGCCGCTGGGGATGACGATCGCGACCCGGTCGACGCCCGAGGAGGCCCGGGAGGAGGAGAAGGTGTCGTCGTCGCGGGCGATCCTGGCCACGTCGGCGTAACGGGTGGTGTAGACGAATCCGCCGTGGGCCTCGGTCCTGCCGACCGGGCACTGCTCGCGGAAGGACCGGTAGTAGTCGACCGGATCGGCGGTGCAGGCCGCGGAGTGGTGGTCGAACTCAGTCTGCTGGGTCATGGCGCACAGGCCCCATATCCATACGAACGATGCGCGGTGTTGCCCAGCCGCGCCACTGGGTGTCTGGGTCCGGGAAGTCTAACCCGGTGCGGATCACGAGACAATGTCTCGCATGTCGCGGCGACATCACGCCCCCGCGAACAAGGACACCGAGGTCAGAAGGTCAGGACGGCCTTGGCGGTCCTGCCGGCGCGCAGATCGGCGATCGCGTCGCCGATCCGCTCGAAGGGGTAGGGGGTCATCATCCGGTCGACCGGGAAGCGGCCCGCGGCGTACAGGTCCAGCAGCCGGGGCAGGAAGACCTGCGGCAGGCTGGAGCCGGCGATGATGCCGGTGACGGTGCGGCCGTTGAGGACGCTGCGCCAGTCGAGGCTGATGTCCTGGCTGGGGCCCACGCCGATCACGCCGCACCGGCCGAGCGGGGCCAGTGCCTCCACGGCGGTGCGCAGCACCTCCTGGCGGCCGGTGGTGTCGACGGTGAACCCGAAACCGTGGGGCGCGATCTCGCGCAGTGCCGTGGCCGGGTCGCCGGCGGAGGAGTCGATCGTGTGCGTGGCCCCGTAGGAGCGGGCCGCCTCCAGCTTGGCCGGGTTGACGTCGACCGCGGCCACGACCGAGCAGCCGCTGAGGGAGGCCGCGATGATCGCCGCCACGCCCACCGCGCCGGCCCCGAAGACGGCGATGGAGGAGCCGGGCCCGGGGCGCAGCACGTTGAACACCCCGCCCGCGCCGGTCTGGACGCCGCAGCCGAACGGGCCGATGCGGGTCAGGTCCAGGCTCGCGTCCACCGGCACGACGGCCCGCTCGGGCGCCACGACGTGGGTGGCGAAGGAGGACTGCCCCAGGAAGTGGCCGTTGACCGGCGCGCCGTCCAGCGAGAGCGCCGAGGAGCCGTCGGCCCGGTGTCCGCCGAAGTTGAGGGCGTCGAAGTCGCGGCAGTAGGCCGGGGAACCGGTCAGGCAGGCCGGACAGGCCCCGCAGGAGGTGAAGCTCATCGCCACGTGGTCACCGGGGGAGACCGACGTGACCCGTGAGCCGACCCGCTCGACGATCCCGGCGCCCTCGTGGCCCAGCACGGCCGGGGTGGGGAAGAAGCCTGCGAACTCCAGGTCGGTGCCGCAGATACCGGTGGCGACCACGCGCACCAGCACCTCGTCGGGCCTGGGCTCGGCCAGGTCGACGTCCCGGAGGACGAAGGGGCCCCCGGCGGTCTCCAGAACGGCGGCGGTGATGCGCACGGATCCCCCAACTGTTTTCATAAAATGAGATGGCATCTTGACATGCAGAACGGAAGGGGTCAAGGATTCCAACCATGGCCGAACTCTTCATCCCTCCCGCCCAGCAGCTGATCGACGGCGAGTGGACGGCGGCCCGGGACTCCGGGGAACTGCCCGTCGTCGACCCCGCCACCGGCCGGACCATCCAGACGGTGGCCCGCGCCGGCGCCGGCGACGTCGACGACGCCGGCGCGGCGGCCCGGCGGGCCTTCCCCGGCTGGGCCGCGACCTCGGCCTCCGAGCGCGGCAGGCTGCTGCGCCGCTGGTCGGAGCTGATCGGCGAGCACGTGGAGGAGCTGGCCCGGCTGGAGGCCAGGGACGTCGGCAAGCCGCTGTCGGGCGGGCGGACGAACGTCTTCATCGCCCAGGGCATCGTGGAGTACTTCGCCGGCGCCGCCGACAAGCTCACCGGTGTCACGCTGCCCACCCGGACCCCCGACTACCTCGGATACACCCTGCAGGAGCCGTACGGCGTCTGCGCGGTCATCATCCCCTGGAACGTTCCCGCGGTGCTCACCGCGGCCAACGTGGCGCCGGCCCTGGCCGCGGGCAACACGGTGGTGCTCAAGCCGTCGGAGGTGGCCCCGCTGGCGCCGTTCGCCCTCGCCGAGCTGGCCCGCAGGGCCGGGTTCCCTCCCGGCGTGCTCAACGTGCTCGCCGGGATCGGCGCCGACACCGGCGCCGCGCTCACCTCCCACCCCGGCGTGGACCACATCAGCTTCGTCGGCTCCACGACCACCGGCCGCGCGATCATGCGGGCCGCGGCCGAGAACCTCGTCCCGGTCAAGCTGGAGCTGGGCGGCAAGTCGCCCAACGTGCTGTTCGCCGACGCCGACCTCGACGTCGCGATCCCGGCGATCGTGGGCTCCATCACCGAGAACGCCGGGCAGAACTGCTACGCGGGCTCCAGACTTCTGGTGGAGTCCTCCGTCGCCGGCGAGGTCGTGGAACGGGTGGCCGAGCTGATGAAGGCCGTCCGGATCGGCCCCTGGGACGCCGATCTCGACATGGGGCCCCTGGTCAACGAGGCGCAGTACCGCCGGGTGCTCGGCTTCCTGGAGAGCGCCCCGGCCGAGGGGGCCCGCCTGGTCACCGGGGGCGGCCCGGCCGCCGAGGGGGAGGGGGGCGGCTGGTTCGTCGAGCCCTCGCTCTTCGACGGCGTGGACCCGCGCTCCCGGCTGTCCCGGCAGGAGGTCTTCGGGCCGGTGCTGGCGGTCCAGGAGTTCTCCGGCGACCGGCAGGCGCTGGAGATGATGAACGACACCGACTTCGGGCTGCTCGCCTGCATCTGGACCGGCGACGTCTCCCGGGCGCTGCGCCTGGCCCAACAGGTGCGCTCCGGCCAGGTGTCGGTCAACCAGTTCGCCGACGCCGGGGTCATCGGCTTCCCCTTCAACATGCAGCGGGACAGCGGGTTCAGCCGGGGCGGCGGGTACGCGGCGATGCGGGAGTACACCCAGGAGAAGGCGGTCGCCGTCCGCCTGCTCGACCGGACGCCCCCGCGGTGAGGTGCCCCTCCGGGGCGGACGCCCCCGTCGTGAGGCGTCCTCCCCGGCCGGGCGCTCCCGTCGTGAGGCCTTCTTCCCGGCCGGACGTCCCCGCGGTGAGGTGCCCCTCCGGGGCGGGCGCTCGCGTGACGGCGCGTCCCCCGGCCGGATTCCCCCGCGCCGAAGCACCCCCCCGACCCCCTCATCATGGGACGGGAGCGTTCCAACCTGCGGATATTTAGTGTGAGCGACGCTCGTGTAACAAGCGTGTGACGCGCGGGGCTCTTGGCTCCGGAGGCATTGACAGGCCCCCGGAGCGGGGGCAGAGTACGACGCATTGCGACCCAGAATCACAATGCGAGACGCCATCGTGAATTACGATCGCTTGGAGGGGTAGCGTGCGAGCACTGGTCCAGACGGCCTTCGGCGGTCCGGAGGCGGTGAGCGTCCAGCGGGTCGCCGACCCCGAGCCCGGCCCGCTCGACGTGGTCGTCCAGGTCGGCGGCTGCGCCCTGAACCGGCTCGACATGCTCCAGCGCCGCGGCCCCGGAGTGCTGCCCGGCTTCAGCCTCCCGCACATCGCGGGCATGGACATCGCCGGAAGGGTGGCGGCGACCGGGAGCGCGGTCACCACCCTGCGGACCGGCGACCGGGTCGTGGTCGACCCCACGGTGGGCTGCGGCGCCTGCCCGCACTGCCTGGCCGGCGACAGCGGCCACTGCGCCTCGCTGCGGGTGATCGGCGGGAACGTCCCGGGCGGCTACGCCGAGTTCGTGGCGGTCCCCGCCCACCTGGCGCACCCGGTGCCCGATCACGTCGACCTGGACGAGGCCGCCTGTCTGCCCACGCCGTGGAGCACCGCCTGGCACGCCGTGCACGCCGTCGCCGAGGTGGGCGCCGGCGACCTCGTGGTGATCCAGGGAGCCGCGGGCTCGGTGAGCATCGCCGCCGTCCAGCTGGCCAGGCGGGCCGGTGCCCGGGTGGTGGCGGTGGCCGGCAGCGACGAGAAGCTCGCGGTGGCGGCCGGGCTCGGCGCCGAGCTGCTGGTGCGCAACGACGAGCCGCTGGCCGACGCCGTCCGCGAGCACACCGGCGGCCGGGGCGCCGACGTCGTCCTGGACCACGTGGGCGCCGCCACCTGGCGGCGGTCCCTGGACTGCCTGCGGATCGGCGGCCGGCTGGTGACGTTCGGCAACACCGGCGGCGACCAGGTCTCGCTCTCCCTGGCCGAGATCTACCACCGCGGGATCCGCCTGCTGGGCGCCGGCGCGTACACCCCCGCCGACTTCTCCGCCATGCTCGGCGCCTACTTCGCCGGTGGCCTGCGCACCGTGCGCGCCGCCGAGTGCGGCCTGGAGGAGCTGTACGAGACCTTCGACCTGGAGCGCTCGCGCGACCTGGTCGGCAGGGTGCTGGTGCGGCCGTGACCGGGCCGCGCGCGTACCCGGGCCCCCGGCCGGACGGCCCCGGCACCCCGCACGGCCTCGGCACCCCGGACGGCTCCGGCGCTCAGCACGGCCCCGGCATCCCGGACGGCCCGGGAACCCCGGGCGGGACCGCCGCCGACCTGCTGATCGTCGGGGGGGACGTGGTGACGATGTCGCCGCGCCGCGAGGTGGTCACCGGCGCCACCGTCGCCGTCGCCGCGGGGCGCATCGCCGCGATCGGCCCCGCCGCCGTGCTGCGGGAGGCGTTCCCCGGCACCCCCGAGCTGGACGCGACCGGCTGCGTCGTCATCCCCGGCCTGGTCAACGCCCACCAGCACGTCACCGCCGACCCGCTGGTCCGCAGCATGATCCCGGACGACATCGGCTCCCAGGAGTCCATCTTCGACTGGATCGTCCCGCTGCACGGCAAGGTCACCGGCGACGACGACGAGCTGTCGGCCACCCTGACCGCCGCCGAGTCGCTGCTGCTCGGGGTCACCACCCTGCTGGAGCCGGGCACGGTCGCCCACCCGCTGCGGGTCGCCGCGGGCCTGCGCTCGGCCGGTGTCCGCGCCCGGGTCGGCCGCTGGGGCTGGGACGTGCCCGGCGCCGTGCACGCGCTGCCCGCCGCCGAGACCCTGGCCCTGCAGGAGGAGACCGTACGGGCGCTGCCGCCCGGCGGGACCGTCACCGGCTGGGTCACCCTGGTCGGCCACGACCTGGCGAGCGACGAGCTGTTCACCGGCGCCGCCGAGCTGGCCGCGCGGCTGGGGGTCGGTCTGACCTGGCACATCTCGCCGGGAGAGGCCGACGTCCACGCCTACGCCCGCCGGGCCGGGACCCGGCCGGTGCTGCACCTGCGCGACCTCGGGGTGCTGGGCCCCGACCTGGTCCTCGGCCACGCCGTCTGGCTGGACGACGCCGAGCTCGACGCCCTCGTCGAGACGCGGACCGCGGTGGCCTCCTGCCCCGGGGCGTACCTGCGCCTGGGCCAGGGCTACGCCCGCGCCGGCCGGCACGCCGAGCTGGTCCACCGCGGCGGCAGGCTCGCCCTGGGGTGCGACTCGCACAACGCCGGGGACGTCCCGGACCTGCTGGGCGCCGCCCGGCTGCTGGCCGCGCTGGAGCGCGACCGCGACACCCGTCCGGTCCTCGGCGCCGGCCGGGCGTTCGCGCTGGCCACGATCGACGGGGCCGCCGCGGTCGGGCTGGGGGACCTGGTCGGCTCGATCGAGGTCGGCAAGGCCGCAGACCTCGTGGTGATGGACGCCCGCGACCCCGCCTGGATCCCCCGCGGGGACCTCGCCACCCACCTCGTCTGGGGCGCGCCCAGCCACACCGTCCGCGACGTCCTCGTCGACGGCCGGGTGGTCGTGCGCGACGGCCGGATCACCACCGTCGACCTCGACGACCTGGCCGGGCAGGCGCGGGAACGTTCCGCCGCGCTGCTCGCCCGGACCGGCATCGAGGTCCCGCACCGCTGGCGGACCGTGCCCGCGGAGGAACACGTCCAGGGAGTACGCGGATGATCATCGACCTCGCCGGCCGGACGCCGGCGCAGAAGCAGGGGCTGCTCTCCCAGCTCGTGGTACCGCGTCCGATCGCGATGATCACGACGCTGGACGCGCAGGGCGGCGTGAACGTCGCCCCGTTCAGCTACTACATGCCGATCTGCGGCGAGCCCCCGCTCGTCGCGGTCACCATCGGCACGGTCAGGGAGGCGACCGACGAGCCCAAGGACAGCTGGGTGAACCTCAGCGCCTCGGGCGAGTTCGTCATCAACGTCACCACCACGGCCCTGGCCGAGCACATCGAGACGGTGGCCAGGGAGTACCCGGCCGGCGTGGACGAGGCCGGCCTCGTCGGCTGGCGGACCGTGCCGTCACAGGTCGTGGCGCCGCCCTCGCTGGCCGACAGCCCCGCCCACCTGGAGTGCCGGGTGCGCGAGGTCATCGACCGCGGCGACCCCACCTCCTGCTTCTCGGGGGTGCACATCGTGTTCGCCGAGGTGGTCTGCATCACCGCGGACGAGTCGATCATGTCCTCCCCCGGCCGGATCGACCCCACCAGGGTGCACGCCGTCGGGCGGATGGGCTTCCCCTGGTTCGTCGCGGCGACCGAGGAGACGGTCTTCCACCAGGAGCGCGTCGCCTACGCCGACCTGCGCTCCGGCGATGAGGAGGTGCTCGCCTGACCCGCCTCGCGGGCGGGGGAGGGGCTCGGCAAAGCCCGGACCCCCGCCGGCGACCAAGATTCGTTCCCCCCTTGCGCGCCGTCGGGCGGCGCGCGTGCATCAGATCGAGAGGATCGTCATGGCCGCATACTATCGAAGGGGCCGGGCCACGGCCGCACTGACCGCCTGTCTCGGCGCGCTGGCGCTGGCCGGCTGCGCGAGCAACGACGCCACGGCACCGGCCCCGGCCGCAGCCCCGAGCGACGCGGGCGCCAAGACCGACGGCGGCACCGTGCTCGCGGGCCAGCCCGACGTCAACGGTGACGGCAAGGTCGTCATCGGGGTGCTGAGCCCCGGCGACATCAACGACAAGGGCTACTACCAGAGCTTCGTCGACACCGCGCAGGAGTTCGCCACCGCGCAGGGCTGGACGATCATCAAGCGCGGCAGCGTCAACACCAGCGAGGCGCTCAACGCCGCGCGGGCGCTGTGCCAGCAGAAGGTCGACATGGTCGCGCTGGGAGCCTCGGAGCTGCGGGACGCGATCCCGGCCTCGGAGGAGCCGGTCTGCGCGAAGACCGCCTGGTACGTGCCCTCGTCCGACAACATCCCGCAGACCCCGAAGATCGTGCTCTCCACCGACGAGGCGGACCAGAGCATGCTCGCCGCCGGGTACGCGGCCGGCCTGATCATGAAGGACGCGGGCCACACCAAGGCCGGCTTCGTCACCGGCCCCGAGGCCGACTTCACCACCGGCGCGGCCGCCGCGTTCAAGGCGGGCATCAAGCTGGTGGTCCCGGACGGCACCGTGGTGACGACCTACACCGGCGACCTCAACGACTCGGCCAAGGCCAAGGAGGCCACCCAGGCCCAGATCAGCCAGGGCGTCAAGGTCATCTACCCCTACCTGGGGGGCGCCACCGACGCCTCGGCGGAGCTGGCCAACAGCAAGAAGGTGCTCACCCTCACCCCGGGCACCGACCGCTGCGCCTCCACCAGGCCGACCTTCGACATCTCGGTGCTGTTCAGCCCCGGCGACTACTTCAGGGCCGCCCTGGAGGACTTCTCCGAGGCCAAGCTGCAGATGGGCGTGGAGAAGGTCTGGACGCTCGGCGTCGACCCCTTCCCCACCGTGAAGATCTGCAAGCCCACCCCCGAGCAGAAGGAGAAGCTGGACACCTTCATCGCCGACGTGGGCAGCAAGAAGATCGACACCAAGGCGGAAGTGAAGAGGCTCGGTTCCTGAGATGACGGACGACGAACGGGCGAGGGGGCTCACCCCGCCATCGGCGCCCGCGCTGCGGCTGCGGGGAATCAGCAAGAGCTACGGCCCGGTCGTCGCCTGCGACGCCGTGGACCTCGCCGTGCACCAGGGCGAGATCCACGGCCTGCTCGGGGAGAACGGGGCCGGCAAGTCGACGCTCATGAAGATCCTGCTGGGCCTGGTCCACCGGGACGCCGGGAGCATCCTGCACCACGACGGGCCCGTGGACATCACCAGCCCGCAGGAGGCCGTGGCGCTCGGCATCGGCATGGTGCACCAGCACTTCAGCCTGATCGACCCGCTGACGGTCTGGGAGAACGTCATCCTGGGCGACACCGGGAGGATCGACAGGGCCGCCGCCTGCGAGCAGGTCCGGGAGGTCTCCGCCCGCTACGGCCTGCCGATCGACCCGACGGCCAGGGTCGCGCGGCTCTCGGCCGGGGAGCGCCAGCGGGTCGAGCTCATCAAGTGCCTGCGCCGCGACCCCTCGGTGCTGATCCTGGACGAGCCGACGTCGGTGCTGACCCAGGCGGAGTCGGCGGAGCTGTTCGGCGTGCTGCGCCGGGTGGTCCGCTCGGAGAACCGCGCGGTCATCCTGATCAGCCACAAGCTGGCGGAGATCACCGCGGCCACCGACCGGGTGACCGTGCTGCGCAGGGGCAGGGTCGTCTTCCACAGCGCCACCGCCGAGACCGGCCCGCAGGAGCTGGCCAGGCGGATGGTCGGCAGGGAGGTCTCCCTGGGCGCCGAGGCCGCGGCGCTGGGCCTGCTGCCGGTCGAGACCCCCGGGGACGTACGGCCGGAGCCGTCCGGGACCGCGGAACAGGAGGCGCCCGCGCTGCGGCTGCGCGACCTGACCGTCACCCTCGACGGCGTGCGGGTGCTGTCGGACCTCAGCCTGGACGTGGCACCCGGTGAGATCGTCGGCCTGTACGGGGTCGAGGGCAACGGCCAGGCCACCCTGGGCGACCTGCTGTCGGGGCTGCTGCCCCCGGACTCGGGCTCGGTCGAGGTCTCCGGCGTCCCGGTCGACCTGAACCGCCCGGGCGCGCTGCACGCGGCCGGGCTGGGCATCGTGCCGGAGGACCGGCACAGCTCGGGCGTGGTGCTGGACATGAGCGTCGCCGACAACCTGGTCATGAAGTCCCTGGACGCGGTCAGCGGCCGGGGCTTCCTCAGCCGCAGGAAGGCGCACGCCGTCGCCCGCCGCCTGGTGGCCGAGTTCAACATCGTCACCCCGTCGGTGGACGCGCCGGTGCGCAGCCTGTCGGGCGGCAACCAGCAGCGGGTCGTGCTGGCCCGCGAGCTGTCGGCCCACCCGGCCGTCCTGGTCGCGGCGCAGCCCACCCACGGGCTGGACGTGGGAGCCATCGAGGACATGTACGTGCGACTGCGCGACGTCGCGTCGAAAGGGGTGGCCGTGCTGCTGATATCCACCGAGCTGGAGGAGGTCATGGCCCTGGCCTCGCGGATCGCGGTCATCTCCTCGGGACGGATCACCGGGGTGCTCCCCACCGGGCAGGCCACGGCCGAGCGGCTCGGGATGCTGGTGGGCGGGGTGGCCGCGTGAACGAAGCCCGTACCCTCGTTCCGGACGCCTCCGGCCGCCGTCTGCTCACCCTCCTCACCCCCGGGCCGGTCGGCCGCCAGACCGCCCTGGCCACCGCCTTCGCCGTGGTCGTGGCGCTGGCCCTGTCCTCGCTGCTGATCGCCGCGACCGGCGGGTCCCCGCTCGCCTCGGTGCAGGCCCTCTTCCAGGGCAGCATGGCCGACTGGACGGCCTGGACCTCCACGCTGCTGTACGCGGCACCGCTGCTGCTCGTCGCCGTCGGCGCGTGCGTCAGCGCCCGGTCGGGCGTGTTCAACATCGGCCAGGAGGGCCAGGTCCTCGTCGGCGCCCTGTTCGGCGCCTGGGTGGGGCTGCGCCTGGCGCTCCCCGGCCCGCTGCTGCTGGTGGTCGTGCTGGTCACCGCCGCGCTGGCCGGAGGCGCCTGGGCCGCCCTCAGCGCGTTGATGTACCGCTTCCGCGGGGTCAACATCGTCGTCAGCACACTGCTGATGATCTTCATCGCCCAGCAGCTCGTCGCGTTCTCGGTGAACACCTCCTGGCTGCTGCAGGAGTCACGGGTCGGCGACGCGGTCGTCTCCCCGCAGTCCAACCCGCTGCCCGCGAACGCGCTGCTCGTCTCCATGGGGGAGTACCCGAACCTCCAGCTCAACGGCGGGCTGGTGCTCGCGCTGGTCGGCGCCGTGGTGGTCGCGGTGGCGATCGCCCGCACCCGGTGGGGCTTCCGGCTCACCATGCTCGGGCTCAACCCGCTCACCGCCCGGCACGCCGGGGTGCGCGTCGACGCGCTGGGCGGGGTGGCACTGGCCATCTCCGGCGCCTTCGCCGGCCTGGCCGGGGCCGTGCTGCTGGCCAGCCCGGTGGGCGTGCACCGGCTGCAGCCGGGCGTCGCGATGAACATCGGCTGGGACGGCCTGCTGGTCGCCCTGGTCGCGCGCAACCGCCCGCTGCTGACCATCCCCGTCGCCCTGCTGTTCGGCGTGCTGCGCTCCGGCGGCGGCTTCCTGGCCGCGACCGGCGTGCCCCCCTTCCTGGTGGACGTGGTCAAGGCCCTGCTCGTGCTGGCCTTCGTCGCCCCGCCCGTCGTCGTCGCCGCCCTTCGGCGCAGGCGGTCCGGACTCCGTACCGCGCGCGCCGAGCAGCGGCCCGCGCCCGTCGCAGAGGGGGCCGCCCTGTGATCGCCACAGAGGACATCTCCACCATCCTGTCCAGCGGGATCCGGCTCACCGTGCCGCTGGCCTTCGCCGCGTGCGGGGAGTACCTCGCCGAGCGGGCCGGTGCCATGAACATCTCCCTTGAGGCGATGATGCTGAGCGCCGCGTTCGGCTCGATCGCCGTGGCCAGCGCGACCGGCAGCGCCACCGCCGGGCTGGTGGCCGGCGTGGTGATCGGCCTGGGGATCGGCCTCGTGCACGGCAACCTCTCGCACCGGCTGGCGATCAACACCTTCGTGGTCGGCCTGGTGCTCAACGCCCTCGTGCTCGGGCTGACCAGCTACCTGATCACGATCAGCTCCTTCGACTCCCACCAGGTCGCGCAGGTCAGCATCCCCTGGCTGCGCGACATCCCGCTGATCGGGCAGCCCCTGTTCGTGGAGCGCTGGCCGGTGTACCTGCTGATCGTGATCATCCCGCTGACCTGGTGGCTGGTCGAACGCAGCAGGTGGGGCCTGGAACTGCGGGCGGTCGGGGAACAGCCGCAGGCGGCCGACGTCACCGGCATCCGGGTGAACCTGCGCCGCCGCCAGGCGCTGCTGTGGTGCGGCGCGCTGGCCGGGCTCGGCGGCGCGTACCTGGCGGTGGGCGAGGTCGGCTCGTTCAACCAGAACATGACCGCGGGGCGCGGGTACATCGTCATCGCAGCGGTGATCTTCGGTGCCTGGCGGCTGGGCCGGACCCTGCTCGGCTGCGCGCTGTTCGGCCTGGCCGACGCCATGCGCCTGGCGCTGCCCGCGCTGGGCCTGACGCTCAACTCCCAGCTGCTGGTGGTGGCCCCCTACCTGCTCGCCCTGCTGGCGATGCTGATCTTCGCCAACCAGCACCGCGAACCCAGGGCACTGGGCCAGCCCTTCGAACGAGGTTCCACCTGACGGCACATATATGGACTTTCTCGGTCATACAGGTATGAATAGAACAAATGGAGGAACCATGAGTGATCTCACCCAGGCTCGCTGGACGCACGTCGCGCTGCCCACCGGCGACCTCGACAAGGCCATCGCGTTCTACACCTCGCTGACCCCCCTGGTGGTGGTCGAGCGGTTCCGGGACGCCGACGGCGAGAGCGCCTGGCTCTCCAACGACAAGCAGGCCGAGACCCCGATGGTCCTGGTCCTGGTCTCGTTCAACAAGGACAAGGGCGGGCAGCTGGGGCTGCTGACGCCGTTCGCGCACCTGGGCATCGAGGTGCCCGAGCGCGCCGACGTGGACGGCATCGCCGACCGGGCGCGCGAGCTGGGCTGCCTGCACTGGGAGCCGCGCGACATGCCCGACCCGGTCGGCTACATCTGCGCGCTCAAGGACCCCGACGGCAACGTCGTCGAGATCTCCCACAACCAGCAGGTCTTCAACACGGTACGCAGGCTGTGGGCGACCCCCTCCTGAACGCCGGCCCCGACGCCGGCCTCACCCGGGCCGCGGTCCTCGGGTACGTCGAGGCGCTCAACGCGCACGACGCCGACGCGATCGCGGCCCGGGTGAGCGAGGACTTCGTCAACGAGCACACCTCGGCGATGGGGCGCGACGTCACCGGCAGGGCGAACTACCGCGCCAACCTCACGGTCTTCCTGGCCGACTTCGCGGACCTGCGCTACGACGTCGAGGACCTCGTGGTCGAGGACGACCGGGCGGCCCTGGCGTACCTGATGTCGTTCCGGCCCGCCGTGCCCGGGGCCGGGACGGTGCGGGTGCGCGGGGTGTTCCGGTTCCGGGTCGGCCCCGACGGCCTGATCGCCCACCGCGTCGACTACTGGGACAGCGGCGAGGTGCGGCGGCAGCTCGACCCCTCGGCCTGAGAAGGCCCGATGCCCACCGGCCGGCACGGAGACGGCCCGGTGGGCTCCGGCCGCCGTGGAGGAGCGTCATCCCGCCGGACGGCACGGGTGTCCACCGGACGACACGGAAAAGGCCGGCGGGGAAGTCCCCGCCGGCCTTTCGTGTGCACTTTCGGGTCAGTTGCCCCAGTCCATGTTGGGCACGACCGCCTCGGTGATCCTGAAGTTGCCGCCGGGCAGCGGCTGCGCCGCCTCCTCGCCGCGCTCCTTCACCACGTTCTTGCCGAACCCCTCCACCAGCGGGCGGCCCACGTCGCGCTTGAGCCACAGGCGCAGCAGGTGCCTGCGGCGCTCGGGCTCGGGCCAGTCGACGTAACCGGTGCGCGAGTGCAGGGCGGCGTAGTTCAGCAGCCACTGGACGTCACCGGGCTGGAAGTCCATGTCCAGCGCGAGTCCCGGCTCCTGGGTGATCTCGTCGTACAGGTGCAGCAGCTCGACCTGGGCGTCGGTCAGCTGCGGCACGCCGGGGTACTTCTGCGCGGAGAAGATCATCGAGCTGCCCGCGTAGGTGCTGAAGGTCCCCTCGACGTAGCTGCAGATCGGGGAGACGTAGGTGTCGGCGGGGGCGTCGGGGTCCTGGCCCCGCCAGTCCCAGTGCCACGGCTCGAAGAGCAGGGGCGCCAGGTCGGGGCGGCGGCGCAGGATCTCGTTGTAGATCGTCGTGCCGCTCACCAGGCTGCTGGAGCCGCCCTCCTTGGACGCGCGCAGGCACATCAGCGCGACCACGTCGGAGCTGTCGGAGTGGAAGGGCAGCCGGTCGCGCACCCGCGACGGCAGCGCGCCCGCGTCGTCGAGCGTCTTGTTGGAGGTGGCGATGACGTGGTCGAGCACGTCGCCGAGCTGGTTCTGCTCCATCGGCGTGCCCAGGTGCAGGCCCATCAGGAAGAAGATCGCGCCGGCCAGCGTGTCGCCGTACTCGTCGGTGCGCAGGCCCCGCACCAGCACGAAGCCGCGGCCGGAGTCCATCTGCCGCGCGCACTCGTCGATCATGGCGTGGGAGACCGAGAGCGGGTAGCTCCCGGCGGACACGGTCCGCAGGTCGGGGTCGTCCTCGACGAACCGGCGGCCCACGGCCTCCAGCTCCTCGCGCTCGGCGTCGCTGAGAACGTAGATCCACTCGGTGGATCCGGCCAGCTCGTCGCCGCGCCAGGCGGAGGGTCCGGTGATGGGGGACATGGAGATGTCTGTGGTCATGGTCGATGCGCTCCGAATGCTCGGGGTCGTCTCAGGAAGGGCCCGCCTGGGCGGTGCGTGATTCCGGCCGGAGACGGCGGGAGAGGTCGCGCGGACGTCCGCGCGGCGGCACCCGCCGCCGCGCCGGAGTCAGAAGGGGGTCTGCGGATCCCCGGCGGCGGTACCTGGGCGCAGGCCCTTGCGCGGCGGGTCGACCCGCATCGAGTCCCCGCGGCCGGACAGGACGGACCCGGAGCCTGGCACGGCTTCCTGGGTCATGGCGTTCTCCTGCGGCTCGTGGTTGTCCCACCACGCTAGACCGCGCCTGACATTCCGTCAATAGAGACGCTGTCTCGCGCTACGTTACGACCGGGTGTCGTCGGGGGCCTCGCCCGCGGACGCGCCGGAGGTCGCGGCGTCGCCGGCGGGGCCGTCGGAGGACGAGGACGTCAGGGAGGCCGGGGCGTCGTCGCGCACGTCGTCACTGACGTCACGGGCTTCGCGGGCGTCGCCGGGGGGCGGGTCCGCGGCCTGGGCGGCGCGCCGTGCCCGTCGCCCGCGCGCGATCTCGGTGCCCAGGGCGTCGAGACGCTGGGTCCAGAAGTGCCGGTAGCGGTCGAGCCAGAGGTCCACCTCCCGCAGCGGGGCGGGATCGACGGCGTACAGGCGCCGGGTGCCCTGGGCGCGCACGGTGGTGAACCCGTTCTCGCGCAGGACGCGCAGGTGCTGCGAGACGCCGGGCTGGGAGATCCCGAACTCCTCCTGCACCACGGCGCTGATCTCGCCTGCCGCCCGCTCACCGTCGGCGAGCAACTCCAGGATCCGGCGCCGGACCGGATCGCCGAGAACGTCGAGCGCGTGCATGGCCTCACTGCCTGAAGTGTCGGCTCGCGAGGGGGACTCCGAGCCGGGCGGATCCGACGCGATCGACCCTACTGCGGCCCCGGGCCGGGGCGGTGCCGTCCGGGAGCGCCACGCGGACTACCATCACCGATGTGGACAAGCGTGAACTGGGCAGGACCGGAAGGCACATCGGCGTCGTCGGACTCGGCGCCTGGCAGCTGGGGGCCGACTGGGGTGAGGTCGGCGAGGACGAGGCGCTGGCCACCCTCGGCGCCGCGGTGGACGCGGGGGTGACCTTCGTCGACACCGCCGACGTGTACGGCGACGGGCGCAGCGAGCAGCTCGTCGCGCGGCTGATCAAGGACAGGCCCGGCCTGACCGTGGCCACCAAGATGGGCCGCCGCGTCGCCCAGGAGCCCTCGGCCTACACCCTGGACAACTTCCGGGCCTGGACCGACCGCTCCCGCGCCAACCTCGGCGTCGACACCCTCGACCTGGTGCAGCTGCACTGCCCCCCGACCCCGGTCTACTCCTCCGACGAGGTCTTCGACGCCCTCGACACGCTGGTCCAGGAGGGCCGGGTGGCCTCCTACGGGGTGAGCGTGGAGACCTGCGCCGAGGCGCTGACCGCCATCGCCCGGCCGGGCGTGGCCACCGTGCAGATCATCCTCAACGCCTTCCGGCTCAAGCCGCTGGAGAAGGTGCTCCCCGCAGCCGTGGAGGCCGGGGTCGGCATCATCGCCCGCGTCCCGCTGGCCAGCGGCCTGCTGTCGGGCAAGTACGACGAGTCCACCGTCTTCGCCGCCGACGACCACCGCACCTACAACCGGCACGGCGAGTCCTTCGACGTCGGCGAGACCTTCTCCGGGGTCGACTTCGCCACCGGCCTGGAGGCGGTGCGCCGCCTGGCGCCCCTGGTGCCGCCCGGCATGACCATGGCGCAGTTCGCACTGCGCTGGATCATCGACCAGCCCGGCGTCTCGGTGGTCATCCCCGGCGCCCGCAACCCGGAGCAGGCCCGCGCCAACGCGGCCGCCGCCGAGGCCGTCCCGCTGCCCGAGGCCACCCTCCGGGGCGTACGGGAGATCTACGACGAGCTGATCCGCCCGCAGGTCCACGACCGCTGGTGACCGCGGGACCGGGCGGCCCGCGCTCCGCGGACCGCCCGGCCGTGCCCGTCGGCCGTGCCCGTCAGTCGAACAGGGCCCGTCCGTGCCCGTCAGTCGAACAGGGCCCGGCGCAGCGCGACCACCCGCTCCGCGGCGGCCCGGCGGCTGATCTCCGCCTCCGGGACCAGCCCCTCGAAGCCGTGGAAGGCCCCCGGGTAGAGGTGGAACTCGGTGGAGACGCCCGCCTGCGCCAGCCGCAGGGCGTACTCGGCGCACTCGTCCCTGAACACCTCCAGCTCGCCGACGTCGACGTAGGCCGGCGGCAGGCCCGACAGGTCGGCCGCCCTGGCCGGGGCCGCGTACACCGAGACGTCCTCGCCACCGGCCCGCTCGCCCAGCAGCGCCTTCCAGCCCAGCAGGTTCGCGGCCCGGTTCCACACGACGGCGTCGGTGAACTCCCTGCTGGACGGGGTGACGTTGCGGTCGTCCAGCATCGGGCAGATCAGCAGCTGGAACGCCACGGCCGGGCCGCCCCGGTCACGGGCCAGCAGCACGGTCCCCGCGGCGAGGCCGCCCCCGGCGCTGATCCCCCCGACCGCGATGCGCGCCGGGTCGATGCCGAGCTCGGCGGCGTTCTTGGCGGTCCACACCAGCCCGGCGTAGCAGTCCTCGACCGGTGCGGGGTCCGGATGCTCGGGGGCCAGACGGTAGTTCACCGAGACGACCGCGCACCCCAGCGCGACGACGTACTCGGTGAGGACCGGGTCCTCCATCTCGACCTGGCCGAAGATCATGCCGCCGCCGTGGATCCAGTACAGGGCGGGGATCGTCCCGGTAGGGGAGGCCGGGCGGTAGATCCGCAGCCGGACGTCGGGGTCGCCGTCGGGGCCGGGGACCGTCCGGTCCTCGATCGTCACCCGCTCGTCCCGCGGGAGCGGCTCCATGGCGGCGAGCGCCTCGCTCATCTGCAGGCGCATTCCGGGCAGGTCCTCCACCCGCACCGAGCCGAGGTCGAGAGCGGGCAGCCTGCCCTCCCGTACGGCGGCGGCGAGGCCGGGATCGAGGTTCCGGTGAAGTGTCATATCGCCTCTCTTCGTCGAGAACGGCGGGCCCGCTCACGATGGGTCTTCCTCAGATCATGGGCGAGCCGCCGTCCCGTCACAAATTCAGCCCCCGGTCACCCCGTCGTTCACGGTGCCCCCGCCGTCCGCGCCGACCCGGTCCTCCGCGTCGTTCACGGTGCCCCGGTCGTCCGCGCCGGCCCGGTCCTCCGCGGTGCCCTCGCCGTCCGCGCCGACCTTGCCGCCGGCGGTGACCTCCGGAGCGGGGGCCGGTTCGACGAGGGGGAACGAGTGGTGCTCGTGGGCGACGACCCACCTGCCCTGCCGCCTGCGCAGGCCCAGCGTCAGCCGCAGGCGTGCCCGCGGCTCCTCGGTGAGCCGCTCCTTCTCGCCGCAGCGCACCAGGGCGTGGGCGAAGGCGACGTCGTCACCGGCGGTGACGTCCAGCGTCTCGATCTCGAACACGCCCTTCTGCGTCTGCCACCGCAGGAAGGACGGCCAGGTCTCGCGGTAGGCGTCGATGCCGCGCACGCCCTCGTACGGGGGCGGCACGTCGAACATCACGATGTCGTCGTCGTGGTCGGCGAGGACGCCGTCGAGGTCGCCGTCGTCGACCGCCTCGGCCCATCGCCGGATCAGGGTGCGGATCTGCTCGTCATCGGTCGTCATCGGTCGGTACGGTCCTTCCGGGTCGCCGTCATCGGTCAGGACTACAACCCGGGCGGCTCCCGGAAATCATCGCGGACCACGGGCCGGGATCCGCCGTGCCGTTCGTCCACCCCGTTCGTCCACCCCGTTCGTCCGGCCCGTTCGTCCGGCCCGCCTCACTTCCCGGTCCGGCGATCGGGACGGGTCAGGGCGTTGTGGCCCCGGGCCACGATGACGTCCACCGCCTTGAGGTCCCCGAGGTCCTGCGCGGTCGCCAGCGCCTCCTTGGCGGCGTCGTAGCAGTCCAGGGCCCGGTTCCAGTCGATCGCGTCCCCGCCACCCCCGTCGGCCAGGCGGTCGATCTTCTCGCCGAGCCGCGTCACGTTCTCCTCCTGGACCCCCCGGGCCTCCTCGAAGCGGACCGCCTGCTCGGCCGTCTCGGCCTTGGTGAGCCTCACCCGGCGCCGGGCGCGCGCGACCGTCTTGAACACCACCCAGAGGACCACCAGTCCCGTCACGGACAGGAAGACCACCCAGCCGAACGCCATCCTGCTGGACGACCCCGACAGGTCGGCGCCCTCGGCGCCGCCGGTGTCCAGGCCGGTGACCTCGGCGCCCGCGAAGACGGCTCCCCGCAGCTCGGTGAACCCCGCGTCGGCGCCGCTCAGCGTCGCCCCCCGGAAGACCGCGTCGCGGAACTCGCCGCTGGACAGGTCGGCCCGCTCCATCCTGGCGCCGGTGAAGTCGGCCCGGTCGGCCCTGGCGCTGCCGAACTCGGTGTCGCGCAGGTCGGCGCCGCCCAGCCGGGCCCCGGTCAGGTCGGCGCTGCCGAACGACGCCCCCGACAGCTCCGCCTTCGCGAGGTTCGCCCCGGCGAGCTTGGCGCTGCCGAAGCGGGCCCCGGACATGCGGGCCCCGCTCAGGTCGGCGCCCATGAGCTCGGCGCTGCCGAAGTTGGCGTGCTCCAGCAGGGCGCCGCGCAGGTCGGCCCCCTTGGCGTAGCGGATCGTGGCCCCGGTGGCCACGATGTCACGCAGGATCGCCCGGTCCAGCTTGACCGAGCCCAGGTCGACCCCCTCCAGCCTGGCGCCGGTCAGGTCGGCGCAGCTCAGGTCGCGGGGGAACTCGGCGACCTTGGTGAGGTCCCAGCCCGCGAACCGCGGCCCGCTGCCCGGCTCGCACGCCGGGTCGGGGGCCGGCAGGGTCTTGGGCATGCCCTTGCTGCCCTCCAGCCGCGCCCCCGTGACGTCGCCGAGGTCGGCCCCGCCGAGGTCGGCGCCCTTGAACGTCGCGCCGTTCATCGCCGACTGGCGCAGTTGCGTGCCGCGCAGGTCGGCGTCCCGGAACACGGCCCGCAGCAGCGTGGCGCCGTACATGCGGGCCTTGGCCGCCTTGAGACCGGTGAGGTCGGCCCGGCGCATGTCCGCGCCGTAGACGTCGGCGTCGCTCAGGTCGACGCCCACCAGTTTCGCGTCGTCGAACTGGGCGCCGTAGGTCTTGGCGCGCACCATCGTGGCGCCGCTCAGGTCGGCCTCCTCGAAGTGGGCGCCGTACGGCAGGGAGTCGTCCATGACCGCCCCGCGCAGGTCGGCGCCGCGCAGGTTCGCGTAGTACAGCTCGGCCTCGGTCAGGTCGGCTTTGCCCAGCCTGGCCCCGGCCATCTCGGCATGCCCGAGCCGGGTGCCCTTGAGCGAGGCGCCCCGCAGGTCGGCCCTGGTCAGCACGCTGCGCACGACCGCCCCGTCCAGCCGGGCCCCTCGCAGGTCGGCGCAGGACAGGTCGGCGGGCAGCGTGGCCCGGGTGAGGTTCCTGCCGGCCAGCCTGGGGCCGCTGCCCGGCCTGCACGGCGCCCCGGCGCCCGCGGACCGGGTGGCGGGCGCGCCCTGGGCGGCGGGAGCCGCGGGGCCGGCCGCGTGGACGGCGGTGTGGACGGCGGTGTGAGCGACGCGGACGGCACCGGCCGCGTCCGAGGTCCGCAGCGGGGACGCGGGCCCGGAGGGCAGGGCCGCGAACAGGATCATCGCACCGGCGAGCAGGGGGGCAGGGCTGGGCATGTCTCTCTCACTGTCTCCCCCCGGGACGGGCGTACCCGGCCGGCGGGGGAGAGGCGGCGCCGGGCGGTTGGTTCGCTGACGGGTCGGTACGGACGGCTCCTCGCGGGGAATCGCCCGACGACCATACGGGAACGGGACCTTTTCTAGGGGGGCCCGGTTGCGGGCCGCTTGCGAACCGCCTGCCGATCACCTGACGGCCGCCTCCGCAGGACCCGTCCGCGCGTCACGCCGACGGCCCGGGACCCGCGCGGGAAGGGCCCGCGGACCTGCATCCCCGGCCCCGCCGGGTCTTCGGCCGGATCCGTCCGGTCGTCGGCCGCCCCCGCCCCTCGTCCCCGCCCCCCGTCCACGGCCGTCGCCGCCGAGACGGGGTGTCCATGGGCTGAGACGCCTGCTTGAAACGTGACTTGACGGCGCCGTACCCTTCAATCACCATAATCCCTATCAGCACAGTAGGAAAAACAGGAAGGGGGGCGTCGTGCGTGCGCTCATCCTCTTAGGTCTTGTCGGCTTCGCCGCGCAGCTCGTCGACGGCAGCCTGGGCATGGCCTACGGTGTCACCTCGACGACGCTGCTCCTGGCCATCGGCACCAACCCCGCCGCCGCCTCGGCCACCGTTCACCTCGCCGAGATCGGCACCACCCTCGCCTCCGGTGTCTCTCACTGGCGGTTCAACAACATCGACTGGAAGGTCGTCGCCAAGATCGGTATCCCCGGCGCGATCGGCGCGTTCGCGGGAGCCACCTTCCTGTCCGGCCTCTCCACCGAGGTCGCCGCCCCGATCATGTCGATCATCCTGCTCGTGCTGGGTCTGTACGTCCTGATCCGCTTCACCGCGTTCGGGCTCCCGCGCGGCAACCTGGGCAAGCCGCTGCGCAAGCGCTTCCTCGCCCCCCTCGGCCTGGTGGCCGGGTTCGTCGACGCCACCGGCGGTGGCGGCTGGGGCCCGGTCGGCACCCCGGCGATCCTGGCCAGCGGCCGCCTGGCCCCGCGCAAGGTGATCGGCTCCATCGACGCCAGCGAGTTCCTGGTCGCCATCGCCGCCAGCGTCGGCTTCTTCTTCGGCATCGGCTCGGAGAACATCGACTTCTCCTGGGTGGCCGTCCTGCTGATCGGCGGCGTCATCGCGGCCCCCATCGCCGCCTGGCTGGTCCGGCACATCCCGCCGCGCATCCTGGGCTCCGCGGTCGGCGGCGTCATCATCCTGACCAACGTGCGCACCCTGCTGCGCAGCGACTGGATCGACGCCTCCGGGAGCATCCAGGCGATCGCGTACATCACCATCGCCGTCATCTGGGCCGCGGCCATCGCCTACTCGGTGCGCGAGTACCGCCGCGACCGCGACAACGAGACGGCCGAGGCGATCGAGGCCGAGGAGCGGCGCCGCGCCGCCGAGCAGGAGACCGCGGGCACGATCGGCTGACAGTCCGGCCGGGAGATCCGTCACCCCGTCCGGAACGCCCCCTCGCCTCGGCGAGGGGGCGTTCGCGTGTCCGGGCGGCCCCGAGGGGTGTCCGGGCGGCCCCGAGGGGTGTCCGGGCGGCCTCGAGGGTGTCCGGGCCGGATCGGGTACGCGAGAGCCGGGACCGGGAGGGCGGCCGGGGAGGGCAGGGGAGTCCGGCGCGCCGGGCTCAGCCGCGCGTCAGGCGCAGGCGGACCTGCGTGCCCGGCCGGCCGGTACGGATCTCCAGCAGGTCGCAGACCTGGCGGACCACCCAGAGACCGTGGCCCCGCCCCCCGGGGAGGGCGGGCGGGAGATGGCCGGGGAAGGGCGCGTCCATCGACCCGGGGTCGGTGACGTCGCAGTGGACGGCTCCGGCGTCGGCCCACAGCCGGATCTCGCCGTGCCCGCCGCCGTGCTCGACCGCGTTGGTGGCGACCTCGTTGACCGCGAGGACCAGCCGCTCGACCCGATCGGCGGGAAGGCCCAGCGTCCCCGCCCAGGCGGCCACCCGCTCCCGCATCCGGGCCAGGTCGGCGCCGAACCGGACGGTCACCCCGGCTCCCGGGGGAGGGGGCGGCAGGGGGAGGCGGTCGGCGGCGTGGGTGAAGGACGCCGGATCGGCGTAGGCGTCGCTGCGGTGCGCGCCGGAGCCGTCCAGCAGCTCAGGGTGGGTGCGCCGGGCGTCCGCGACGACGCGCCCGGGGACCGTCCGCGTGTCGTAGGGGCACAGGATCCAGGCCGGGCTGTCGGCGAAGGCGACGTTGATCACCGACTCGTACCGCGTCCACTCGGCCTCCTGCCGCCCGTCGCGGCCGTGCCAGACCGGCTCGCCGATGACGCGGATCCGCCGGTGGGCGGCGCAGTGGGTCTCGACGTAGGCGTTGTAGGCGGCCAGGGTCCGTCCCGGCGCGTCGTACCAGTCCCGCGCGACGGCGAACTCCACCTCGTCCGCCGCGCCGCCCAGGGCGGTGCGCAGGAGCCCGGCGTTGGCCTCGGTGGTCACGGCCAGGACCCGGTCGCCGCCGGCCAGGCCGTCCAGGCAGAAACCGGTGGTCGCCGCGAGGAAGGCCCGGTCGTCGTCGTAGATCAGCGCCTGGTGGACGAGCCCGGGCGCGGTCGCGTCGTCGGTGAGGGTGCTCATGCGGGGACGACCTCCGGGTCGAGGATCAGGCCGGGGGTCCGGTCCCAGCCCACCAGGCGGACCACCTCGCCCAGCATGGGGGCCAGGTTCAGCATCCGCAGGTGCCGTCCCCGGGGAAGGAGCGCGGCCGTGCTCGCCAGGTCGCGCAGCCCGGCCACGTCGATGAACTCCAGGTCCGCCATGTCCAGCCGTACGTCGTCGTCCGGGCCGTCGCGCAGGAGGGCCTCCAGGGCCGTGCGCAGGGCGGCGATGTTGTCCTGGTCCACGATGCCGGCCACCCGCAGCAGCGGGGCGCCCGAGGGGGCGGAGCCCGGGGTGATGCGCAACCGGCCGTCGTGGAACAGCGCGTTCGCCTGCACGCCGTCGTGGTGGCAGCCGACCAGGGCGTCCAGGCGCCCGGAGGGGAACAGGCGGGTGTCGTACTGGCAGATCGCCGCGGACAGGCCCTCGTCGAACAGGGCGGTGACGCGGCGTTCGTAGGTGTCGAGCAGTTCGGTCCCCGGGGCGCCGCGCAGTGCCCAGCCCATCTCCCCGCTGACCCGGAACCCGGTGAACCCCGCGGCGAGGCAGGAGTCCACCTCCCGCCTCAGCATGGCGATCGTCGCGTCGACGTCGAAGCGGCCCGAGGGCAGGTAGCCGTCCTCGGCGGACCTCAGGGTGAGCCGGCCGGTCCGGGTCGCCGCGGCCGTGTCGATCCCGGCGCTCCCCAGCCAGCGGCGCACCCGCTCGCCCGCAGGATCGTCGGTGAGGTACAGCACCCGCTCCCCGGACTCCAGCCCGTCGCCGACGAAGGCCGTGACCACCTCGCGCTGCTCGCTCTCGTGCGAGAACGCCGAATAGAGATGATCACCGGGTCTCACGTCCCTGACCTGGCGCACCACTGCACCCATCACCGCCTCGCCGGGGGAACACGGGGTCCCTGAAGGGTCTCGTGGTTCTTCTCCCTCAGCCTATACCGGGCATTGGATGTCTGAAATATAAGGTTTGCCCGATGTTCAGGTGAGCTTCCCGCCGATCTCCTTGATCCGGGCCCGCTGCTCGGTGACGAGCCTGCCGGCCATCCGGGCCGTGGGACGGTGCCTGCCCAGGGCGATGACCACCTGGGACATCCGGACGCCGCTGTCGAGGTGCCTGCCCAGCACGGTCAGCCACCTCCTGTCGAAGTCGGCTCCCGAACGTCTCTCCAGGGACGAGAACTGCGCGGCCGACACCATGCCCGGCATGCCGTGGGCCCCGTGGTCGTCCGGGTCGCGCTCGGCGGGCACCTCGGCCTTCCACGACCGCAGCCAGCCGGTCATCAGGTCGATGTCGGCCGTCTCGCTGCGGACGAGGGCGGCGGCCAGGCCGCGCACGTACGGGTCGTCGGTCCTGTCCTTCACCAGGCCGGCGAGCCGGATGGTGCAGCGGTGGTGGGAGATCATCTCCTGGGAGAACCGCACGTCCGCGTCGCCCCGGTCCGAGCCCACCCCCATCGCCTGGACGGGAGGCGGCGCCGCGGCCACCGACGAGCACCCGGCGGTCAGCATGGCGGAGACCAGCAGGGTGGCGGTCAGGGACCGTCGTCTGCGCGACCGCCGGGTGCTCATCGTGATCACTGCCCCTTTCGTACGGGTGGGAAGGATCGTTCGTGCCGTTCCACCGTGAGATACGCGGCCTTCGCCGCGGTGGTTCAGGCTCCGCGGGAGATCGTGCCGCGAGATCTCCGGACGGTGCTCCGGGGTGCCCGGTCCGGCCCTGTACCGGCCCGGCCGGTGAGCGGATCAGCCGTGTTCGGAGATGCTGTCCAGCCAGGCGCGATGCAGGCCGGCGAAGCGGCCGGTACCGCCGATCAGCTCGGCGGGCGGGCCGTCCTCGACGATCCTGCCGCCGTCCATCACCAGCACCCGGTCGGCGATCTCGACGGTCGACAGGCGGTGCGCGATGATCAGGGCCGTCCGGTCCGTCAGGACGGTCTGCATGGCCCGCTGCACCAGCCGCTCGCTGGAGACGTCCAGGCTGGACGTCGCCTCGTCGAGGATCAGCACCGCGGGGTCGGCCAGGAACGCCCTGGCGAACGCCACGAGCTGGCGCTGCCCGGCCGACAGCCGGCCGCCGTGCTTGCCGACCTGGGTGTCGTACCCCTCCGGGAGCGCCGAGACGAACGTGTCCGCGCCGATCGCGCGGGCCGCGGCCACCACGTCGGCCATGCTCGCGTCCGGCCGCCCGAACCTGATGTTGTCCGCGACGGTGCCGCTGAACAGGAAGTTCTCCTGGGTCACCAGGACGATCGCGGCGTGCCGCGTCTCCTCGCCGAGGTCGCGCAGGTCGACCCCGTCCAGCAGCACCCGCCCGGCCACCGGGTCGTAGAACCGGGAGACGAGCTTGGCCAGCGTGGTCTTGCCCGCCCCGGTGGTGCCGACCAGCGCCACCGTCTGCCCGGCCGGGACGACCAGGTTCAGCCGGGGCAGCACCGGGGTGCCGTCCAGGTAGGAGAACTCCACGTCGCGAAACTCGATCCTGCCGCGGGGATCGTCCAGCGCCACCGGGTCGGCCGGTTCGGCCACGTCCGGGCGCTCCTCCAGCACGCCGGAGAGCTTCTCCAGCGCCGCCCCTGCCGACTGGAACGTGTTATAGAACTGGCTGATCTCCTGCATGGGCTCGTAGAACTGGCGCAGGTAGAGCAGGAACGCGGCCAGCACGCCGACGGTGACCTCGCCCTGGACGGCCAGCGTGCCGCCGTACAGCAGCACGGCCGCGATCGTCACGTTCCCGATGAGCTTGACGCCCGGCGAGAAGACGGCGATCAGCCGCATGCTCCGCATGTTGGCGTCCCGGTAGTCGGTGTTGAGCCGGGAGAAGATCGCCTGGTTGCGCGGCTCTCTGCGGAACGCCTGCACCGCGCGCATGCCGGTCATCGACTCCACGAAGTGCACGATCACCAGGGCCACCGTCTCCCTGGTCCTGCGGTAGACGATGCTCGACTGCCGCCGGAACCAGCGGGTGAACAGTGCGAGCACCGGCAGCGGCAGCAGCGCCACCAGGCCGAGGTGGACGTCCAGCGCCAGCAGCAGCACGGCCGTGCCCACCAGGGTCAGCACGGCGGTGACGAGGTCGTCGAACCCCGACTGGAGCATCTCGGAGATCGCGTCGATGTCCGAGGTGAGCCGGGAGACGACCCGGCCCGAGGTGTAGCCGTCGTGGAAGGAGAGCGAGAGCCGCTGGAAGTGGTCGAAGACGCGCCGCCGCAGCTCCAGCAGGATGCCCTGGCCGATGCGCCCGGCCATCCTGAGGAACACCTGCCGGGTCACCAGCTGGACGGCCGCGGCCACCAGGATCGCCGCCACGACCGTCACCAGCGTCCCCGGGCCGGACCCCGCCAGCATCGGCGGGATGCCCGCGTCGATGCCCACCTTGACCAGGTAGGGGATGGAGAGCGAGGCGACGTTGCAGGTCACGATGATCGCGACGAGCACGATGATCTGCCTGCGGTACGGGCTGAGCAGGTCGCCGAGCAGCCGACGGGACCTGTCGCGCAGCAGGAACGACACCTGCTCCGACAGCTCGTCCTGGTCCTCGGCGGCGACCCCGCGCCACTCCCGCGTCCCGTCGCCGTTCCCGTCCCCTTCCCCGCCTCCGTTCCCGTTCCCGTTCCCGTTCCCGTTCCCGTTCCCGGTCGCGGTCGCGGTCCCGGGGGCGGGCCCGGTCGTCCCGTCCGCGGGCCCGGTCCCCACGGGGCGGGCCGGTGCGGCCGGTTCGGTCGTCGTGACCGCCTCCGGCTCCGTACGGGTCCCGGTCCGCTCGGCCGGTTCGCTCCTGCTCATCGCAGCACCTCCTGCGCGTCCTGCGCGTCCTGGTCGGCCGACAACAGCGCGCGGTACTCGGGCACGCTCGCCATCAGCTCGTGATGGCGGCCCACGTGCGCGATCGTGCCGTCCAGCAGCAGCGCCACCCGGTCGGCGAGCAGCACGGTGGAGGCCCGGTGGGCGACGACGATCCCGGTGGCCTCGCGCAGCACGTGCCGCAGCGCCTCCTCGACCAGGGCCTCGGTCTCGACGTCCAGCGCCGACAGGGTGTCGTCCAGAACCAGGATCCTGGGACGGCTGAGGACCGCGCGGGCCAGCGCGAGCCGCTGCCGCTGACCGCCGGACAGTGACATGCCCTGCTCGCCGATCCTGGTCTCCAGCCCCCACGGCAGCCGGTACACGAACCCCGCCTGGGCGACCCGGAGCGCCTCGGTGATCTCCTCCTCGCTCGCGTCGTGCCGTCCCAGCGTGAGGTTCTCCCTGACGCTCATCGAGAACAGCGTCGGCTCCTCGAAGGCGGTGGCGACCATCGAGCGCAGCGTGGGCAGCGGCAGGTCGCGCACGTCCACGCCGTCGATGGTGATCCGCCCGGCGCTGACGTCGTAGAGCCGGGGGACCAGGGAGACCAGCGTGGTCTTGCCCGAGCCCGTCGCGCCCACGACGGCCACCGTCTCACCCGGCCGCACCTCCAGCCGGACGTCGCGCAGCACCGGCTCGGCGGCACCGGGGAAGCGGAACTCCGCGCCCTCGAAGCGCAGGTGCCCGCGGGGACGCTCGATCGCGCGGTCCCCGCCGACGATCTCCGGTTCGGTGTCGAGGACCTCCATCACCCGGTCGGCCGCGGTCATCGCCTCCTGGCCCATCGTGAGGATGAAGCCGAGCGCAGAGATGGGCCAGACCAGCTGGAGCATCAGGGTGGCGAAGGCCACCAGCGTGCCCAGCGTGAGGGTGCCCGAGCCGACCGCGAGGGCACCGAGCAGCAGGACGAGCGCGAGCGTGATGTTCGGGATCACCTCCAGGAAGGTGAAGAACCTGGCCGACAGGCCCACCTTCTCCATCGAGGTCCCGTACACCTTCCTGGCCCCCTCCTCGAAGATCCCGGAGACGTACCGGCCGCGGCCGAAGGACTTGATGGTCCGGATACCGGCCGCGGACTCCTCGACGACCGTGGCCAGGTCGCCCTGCTCGTCCTGGACCCGGCGGGAGATGGTGATGTACCGGCGCTCGAAGCGCAGCGAGGTCACCATGATGGGCACCGCCGAGACGACCACGAGCAGGCCGAGCGGCCAGTACATGTGCAGCAGCAACCCGGTCACCGTGACGATCTGGACGGCGATCAGGACCAGGAAGAGCAGGCCGAAGCCGAGGAAGCGGCGGATCGCCGACAGGTCGGTCGTGGCGCGGGAGAGCAGCTGGCCCGACTGCCAGGCGGCGTGGAAGCCCATCGGCAGCCGCTGCAGGTGGGCGTAGAGGTCGTCGCGGATCCTGGTCTCCAGGCCCAGGACGGCCTCGGCGAGCATCCACCGCCTCAGGAAGACGAGCACCGCCTCGATCACGCCCAGGACCAGGGCCAGCAGGGCCAGGGGGAGCACGCCAGTGCTGTCGCCGCGGGCGACGGGGCCGTCGATGATCTCCCGGCCGATCAGCGGGATGACGATGCCGATCCCGACCGCGGCGAAGGCCGGGACCCAGATGAGGACGAGGCGGACGGCATAGGGGCGGAGATAGGACTTCAGCCTCCACAGGGAGGCGGCCCTGCCACCGGGCCGGGCCGCCTGCCGCGGGGCGCGCGGGGTGCGAGACCCGGTGTCGGTGTCGGTGTCGGTGGTGTCGGTGGCGTCGGTGGCGTCGGTGTCGGCGTCGGTCGTTTCGGTGGCTCCGGTATCAGGGGGCATCGGCAGATGACACGCTCCTTACGGTGTTCACCGGGACGGTGACCGTTCAGGGCATGGCGCGCCGGAACCCCGTGTTCTGTCAGCCGGATCTCACCCGTGCCACCGCCGCCGGTGGCCGCCCCGCCGGATCACCGTCGCCCGTACGGCACGGGCGAACCTCCAGTCTCCGTTCCGTGCCGCGGGGGCGGCAACTGATTTGACGGTTCCCATCCCGTAACCACCAGGTCAGGCGACCTGATGACTCCGCCGGCGACCCTGGTTTTACCCGGGCCGCGGGATCTCTGCGGGGACGGCGGAGCGCCGCGAGAAAAGGGGAGGCGACGGCGAGCCGCATGGTTGTAGGGTCGGCGACATGACCTGGCGACATTGATCCTGAACACGAGGTCGGTCCGGCACGCGCTGCCGCGGACCCCCGGAGATGCCGAGCATCCCGAGTCCGTACGGTTTCCGCGAGAAGGACCCCATGACCACTTTCTCTTCACGCACGTCCGGCGTGCCCGCCGAGCGCGCGAGGCGCCTGGCCGCGACGCTCTACGCCTACGCCTTCCTTGACGAGTTCGTCCTGCTGTACCCGTTCTACGCGCTGCTGTTCGTGGAGACGGGCCTGTCGACCGCCGAGATCTCCTCGCTGATGGCGATCTGGTCGATCACCTCCGTCGTGATGGAGGTCCCCTCGGGGGTGCTGGCCGACGCCGTCTCGCGGCGCCTGCTGCTCGCCCTCGCGCCACTGCCGGCCGCGGCCGGTTTCACGCTGCTGGCCGTCTCCTCCTCCTACTGGTTGTTCGCCGTCGGCTTCGTCCTGTGGGGCCTCTCCGGTGCCCTGCAGTCGGGGGCGCTCGAGGCGCTGGTCTACACCGAGCTGGACCGGCTCGGCGCCGCCGGTCGCTACGGCGCGGTGATGGGACGTGCCCGTGCGATCGGCACGGGCGCGGCCATGGCGTCCATGGCCGTGGCGGCCCCGGTGTTCGCGCTGGGCGGCTACCCCCTGGTCGCGATCGGCAGCGTCCTGGCCTGCCTGCTCGCGGCGGCGGTCGCGCTGACCTTCCCCGAGCACCGCGGACGGACCGCGCCGCGGGACGAGCCCGGCCGCGACGACGACGTCCCGGCACCCGCCCGGGGCATCGATCGCGACGCCCCCGAGAAGGAGGCGCCGGGCGGCTACGCCGCGATCCTGCGCGAGGGACTGCGGCTGGCGCGCACCGACCGGACGACGCGGCGGGCCCTGCTGCTGGTGCCGGTGGTGACCGCGCTCTGGGGCTCGCTGGAGGAGTACACCCCGCTGCTCGCGCTCGGCGTCGGCGTGGCCACGCACGTCGTACCGCTCCTGGTGCTGCTGGTCGCCGTGGGCATCGCGGCCGGAGGTGTGCTCGTGACCTTCGCGCGCGGCGCCGGGGACCGGGGACTCGCCGGGATCCTGGCGGCCGGGGCGCTGGCGCTCGGGGCGGGGGCCATGAGCGGGAACGTGGCGGGCTTCGTCGCGGTCGCGGCGGCCTTCTGCGCCTTCCAGGTGGCGAGCGTGCTCGCCGACGTACGGCTCCAGGAGAGCATCACCGGCCCCGCCCGCGCCACCGTGACCTCGCTGGCCGGGCTGGGCACCGAGCTGGGCGCCGTCCTGGTCTACGGGGGCTACGCCGCGGCCTCGACGTTCGCCGGCCATGACGCGATCTTCGCCGCCTCGGCGGTGCCGTACGCGGCCCTGGCCCTGATGCTCCTGGTCACCGGGACCCGCTCGCGGAGGGCCGCCCGGCCCGGCGCGGACGCCTCGGGACGGGGAAGCCGGCCCTCGCCCGCGGGACCGGGCGGTGACTGACGCCTGACCGGCCGGGCGTCCTCCTGACCCGCGGTCTCCCGGCGCCCGGTCCCTCGGATCGGGCGTTACGCGCCGATGCCGGAGTACCGGGCCCGGGAGACCGGACGTCAGGAGGTTTCGCCGAACCGTGCCCGCCACGGCCCGGGCAGGTCCTGCCGTTCCCAGTCGTCGGTGTAGGACGGGGGCCTGACGCCCCGGTAGGTCACGATGATGTCGTGGCCGCGTTCCCGGAATTTCTGGATGCGCCGGGGCATGGTGTCGCCGAACCGCTGGGCGATGGCCTGTGACTCGCAGCCCAGCAGGTAGCCGAGCTGGGCGCCGCCCTGCCCGTAGATCACGCACGGCCCCTTGATCCGGGGTCTGAGCTCCTCGGCGGCGGCGTTCATGACGTCGCGGTCGGCGCGGACACCCGACGACATGGCGACGGCGACGGTGCCCTGGAGGATCAGGTGAGCGGCCACCCCGGCCAGGACCATCGGTACGGGGGCCGACCTCGCGACGGTCGCGACGGGGAGGGCCAGCAGGGCGTACGCCGGGAGCAGGAAGCGAGGGGCGGCGTAGTCGACGTAGAAGAAGTACGGCAGCGCCATCGCCACGGCCGTCGCCGTCGCCAGCGCGAGGGCGCGGAACCACGGGGTGTTCCGAGCCGCCCACAGGCCCGCGCCCGCGGCCAGCGGGATCGCGATCCACCAGATGAGCAGGACGGGGGACACGCCGCCGCACTCGACCCCGAAGCGGCACAACGTCGGCCCGTCGAGGGCGCGGGCGTGCTCGTCCAGGGTGACGGTCAGCCCGGTGTCGTTGTGCTCCCCGGCCGCCCCGAGGCGTTCGGTGACCCCGCCGAACCGGGCGATCGCCTCGGCCGTCCACTGGCCCCAGCCGATCGCCAGCCCCGCGGCCAGCGCCGCCAGCTCCCGGAACCGCCGCTGCCACAGGGCGTAGGCGGCCAGCGGCACCGCCAGCACCAGCGCGTCGGTCGGCCGCATGAGCGAGACGAGCACCATGGAGGCGCCCAGGCCCAGTGGCGTCCCGGTCAGCAGGAAGCCGGTGGCTGCGACCGCGCCCAGCGCGACGTAGAGGTTGGGCATCGCCTGGTTGCCGTAGAAGAGGGACAACCAGCATCCGGCCAGCAGCAGGGCGGCCAGCGGCACGACCCAGTGGTTCCTGACCCGCAACCAGACGGCGAAGGCGCCGAAGAGGGCGGCGGAGGAGACCAGGGTCAGCCAGATCCGCAGCACGACCACCTCGTCGGTGATCGCCACGATCGGCGCGACGAGGAGCGGCACTCCCTGGGCGCGCGGGGCGGAGTAGACGGCGGGCGGCGCGTGGGCGGCGTACTGGGAGGCGTAGACGGCCTCGTCCCAGCCGATCCCCATGCCGAGGGTGGGGATGAGGAGCTGGGCGGTGAGGTACAGCAGCGCCACCCCCGCGAGCAGGACCGCAGGGGTGGTGGTGACCTCTCGCCGGACGATGATCATGACATCCTCCCGATACCCCGGAAGGGCTTCCCTAACCTGCGGGCGATCGAACACACCTGGCCGACAGGAGAGTCTTCCCTGAGGGCGTTCCCGATGCGGCCGGGGCCCTGATGATCTCCCTGCGTCGTCACCGTGACGGCCCGGCTCTTCCCGCGACGACCGGATCACGGGCGCGTGCTCACGAGCCGTCCCGGGCCCGGGGCCCACCGGAGCCTCGGGACGGCCCTCACCGGCTCCGGCGCATCCCGTCCCGCTCGGCCCCTGTCACCCGGCCCCGGACCCCGGGCCCCCGGACGTCAGGCGTCCGTGTCCACCAGGCCCGCCTCGTAGGCGATGATCGCCGCCTGGACGCGGTTGTTCACGCCGAGACGCTGCAGTATCGCGCTGACGTGGGCCTTGACGGTGCCCTCCGACAGGAACAGCGCGCGGCCGATGTCCTGGTTGGGCATGCCCCGGCCGATGAGCGCCAGCACCTCGCGCTCGCGCGGGGTCAGCGACTCCACCCGCCCGCGCGCGGTGCCCGCCCTGGCGAGCCTGCCGCCCAGCCGCGCGATGACCTTCCGCGCGATCCTCGGTGACAGGTACGCCCCGCCGTCGGCGACCGCCCGCACCCCGATGATCAGTTCGCGGGGGTCGGCCGCCTTCAGCAGGAACCCGCTCGCGCCCTCGTCGAGGGCCCTGGCGACGTACTCGTCCTCGTCGAACGTGGTCAGCATGACGACCGCGACCTCCGGCATGGCGGCACGCACCTCGGCCGCGGCCGACAGGCCGTCCAGGCGGGGCATCCGGATGTCCAGCAGCACGACGTCCGGCCGGTGGGCGCGCGTCAGCTCGACCGCCTCGCGCCCGTCGCGGGCCTCGGCGACCACCTCGACGCCTTCGTCGGTGGCCAGGATCGCCCTCACCCCCGCCCGGATCATGGCCTCGTCGTCGGCCAGCACCACCCTGATCATCGGCTCTCCCCGCCTCCTTCCCGGTCCTCGGGCGAACCCTCACCGGAGGAGGGTGCGCCCCGGCCGGACGGAACCCCTGCGCGGTCGTACGGCAGCCGCGCCGTCACGGTGAACGCTCCGTCGCCCGGACCGGCCCGCAGCGTGCCGCCGAGCAGCCGCACCCGCTCGCGCAGGCCCGCTATCCCGCTCCCGCCGCCCGGCGGCACCGGCACGGCACCGGACGCGGAACCGGGTACGGCACCGGTCACGGGGCCGGGGCCGGCGGGCGGTGCGACGGGCACGGGGACGGGGTTGGACACGATGACGGTGACCGTGTCGCGGGTCCGCTGGACGCGGACGAGCACGTCCGTCCCGGGGGCGTGGCGGGCGGCGTTGGTCAGCGCCTCCCGCACCACCCGGTGCGCCGCCCTGTCCACCAGCGGCGGCAGGGGAGTCCGCTCGCCGGTGCGACGGAGGGCGACCGCCATCCCGGCGCCGCGCGCGCGGTCCACCAGCGCCTCGACGGACTCGTCCGGCGGCTCGGTCGAGGCGGTGCCGCTCTCGCGCAGCGCGCCGAGGGTGTGGCGGAGCTCGTCGGTCGCGGTGACCGCGGAGGCCCGCAGCCGGGCCGCGGCCTGCCGGTTCTCCTCGGTCATGTCCGCGGCCAGTTCCAGGGCCCCGGCGCGCAACGCGATCAGCGCCAGCTCGTGGCCCAGCGAGTCGTGCAGGTCCGCGGCGATCCGGGCGCGTTCGCGCAGCGCGACGCGTTCGGCGATGAACTCCCGCTCCCGGCTGAGCCGGGCGATCCGCTCCCGGCCCGCCTCCACCAGGTCGGCCTGCTGGCGCCGGAAGCGGCCCGCCAGCCACGGCAGCACCGCGAACAGCGCCAGCACCAGCAGGGCACCGGCCCCGACCGAGGGGTCCAGCGCGCCGGCGACGACCCCGGGCAGCGCGACGGCGGCCAGGACCTCCCAGCCCCGCCGTACCGGCAGGTGGCGTCCGTGCAGGTAGGCGGCCACGACGAGCAGCACGAGGAACAGCTGCCGCCACAGCGGGACGTGGTCGAGGTACAGCCCGTTGAGCAGGGCCGATCCCGCGATCACCGCCAGGATCACACCGTTTCTCACCTGCCCGACACTACCGATCGCAACCTGACCAGCCGTACCGCGGTGGTGACGGCCCCGGCCGCGGCCACGACCGCGAAGGTGATCGTCAGCGGTGCGGCGAAGTAGACGAGCTGCTCCCAGGTGACCGTCCGGCCGTTCGTGAGGAAGGAGATCAGGTCCGGATAGAGGGCGAACAGCGGCACCGGCAGCAGCACGGGCAGCAGCCGCGCCCCGATCCACCAGCGGGGGCTCCCGGCCCGGCCGCTCGCCCAGCGGCGGGCCCGCAGCACGCCCAGCACGCCCAGCCCCGTCGCGGCCAGTGCGATCAGGCCCAGGACCAGCTCGAACGTCTGCCGTTCACCGCCCGGCACCTCGGGGGGCCGGCCCTCGCTCATCGCGACGAGACCGGCGAGCACGTTGTAGGTGTCGTCGTGGAGGGCGGCGCTGTTGGTCATGACCGCGAACCCGTACCCCGTCTCCGGGACGATCGCCTGCACCGCGGTGTAGGTGAACAGGTTGCCCGAGTGCACGAGGAGCCTGGTGCCGTTCAGCCTCTCCTCGCCCCAGCCCATGCCGTAGTCGCCCACCGCGGAGGGCGCGTGCATGGTCTTCAGGCTCTCCGGCGTCACCGGCCGCCCGCCGCCACCGGTCTGGCCGATCAGCCACCGGCCCATGTCGGCCGCGGTGGTGACGAGGCCGCCACTGCCGCCGTCTCGGAAGGCGGGCAGCTCGGGGCGCGCCACCCAGGCGCCGTACAGGGAGTTGAACCCTTCGGACGGTGTGACGGCCCGGTCGCCGACGGCGCTGCCGGTCATGCCGAGCGGGCCGAGGACGCGCTCCCTCAGGTGGTCGCCGAAGGCGCGCCCCCCGGCGACCTCGACCAGCCGGGCGGCCAGGTCGTAGTTGACGTTGCAGTACGCCCAGCGCGTACCGGGGTCGGAGGCCAGGGTGCCGGTGGCCAGCGTGGACACGTAGGCGGCCAGGGATCCCGCCGCCTGTGCCGCGCCGATGTCGACGGTGGTGTCGGACAGGCCCGAGGTCTGGTTGAGCAGCTGGCGCACGGTGATGCGGGCGGCGCGGGGGTCGGCCATCCGGAACTCCGGCAGTCGCCCGGCGACCGGTTCGTCCAGGGAGATCCTGCCGTCCTCGACCAGCGTCATGACGGCCATGGCGGTGAAGGACTTGCTGATCGAGGCGACGCGCATCGGGGTCCGCTCGGTGACCGGCTCGCCCTTCGAGTCGCGCCCGTATCCGGCGGCGTGCACGATCCTGTCCCCGTGGGTCACGACGACGGACATCCCCGGCAGGCCGGTGGACTCCATGACCGCGCCGAGGTAGGCGTCGACGGCGGCCGGGGCCGGCTCGGCGGGCGGTGCGGCGGACGCTGCGACGGACGGTGTGGTGGAGGGGGTGGTGGAGGGGGCGACGGCCCGCGCGGCGGGGGACACGGCGAGGGGGAGGACGACCGTGCCGATCGCCACCGCCAAGCCGATGAGCGTGCGTTTCATGACGAAGAACCTAGGAACCCGCGGCCCCGGGGGAATCCGACGATCGGCCACGACCACCCCTGACGAAAGTCGGGTCCCCTCCGGGCCCGGACGCGGCCTCGACGGCCTCGACGGCATCGCCGGCCCCTCGGGCACCGGCCGCCCGGACGGCCGTCGGGGGACTCCCGGGCCGTGTAATCGCCCTGCAATCCCCTGTCGATGACGGCGGTGGAGACTTCGGTCATCCCGGAGCCGCCCACCCGGAAAGACGCACGGTGGAGCTCCACCCCTTCCAGAAGAGAAGAGAAGGACTGCGATGTCCCATTCCGCCCCGGCCTCCACCGGTACCCAGGAGATGAAGGCCACCGTCGCCGCGATCAACGCGAGCGGCACGACACTGGACACCGCCGCCGCCAAGATCGTCGATGTCATCGGACTGCCGTCGTTCCAGCAGGCGCTGGCCGAGCGTCCCGAACTCCGGGCGCTGGAACCGCTGCGGGCGGTCGACCTGATCTCCTCCTCGCTGGCCGAGAGCCTCTTCGTCGGCGCGGCCGACGATCAGGACGTGCTCATCGAACTCGAGGGCGAGCTCGTGGCGGTGCCGGCCGGGCAGCGCGAGGTGCTGCGCTCGGCGGTCACCAGGGCGCTCGGCGCGAAGGTCACCGCGGTGGGCACGCTGCTGAAGGCCACGGCATGAGCATCCTGACGCTGCTGACGCCCTCTGCGCGGGTGATCGGCAGGGAGACGATCCGGGGGCACGCCACCCGCAGGATGATCACCGGGGTGACCCCTCAGAGGATCACCGTGCGCTCGTACGGGACCGGCGTACGCCCGCCGGGGTTCGGCCTGGCCGAACTGATCGGCAACACCGTCTCCTTCCTGAGCGAGTACCTGTCACCGGCCGCGCCCCCGCAGGCCACCACGCCCGCCACCCCGGCCCCGGCCTCGGTTCCCGTCACGGCTCCGGACGACCGGTCGCGCAAGGAACCGGCGGACCCGTGGGCGGGCGAGGCGACGTGGACGGCCGTCGACAGGTACGGCATCCCGTGCAGTCCCGGCCGCCTGGAGAGGCTCTACCGCACGCACGGCGTGCCGCCCGAGGTGCTGTTCCGCGACGGCATGCCCGCTCCGGGCGACGACTTCGACCTGCGGAGGCACCAGGGACGCACCGTCGCACGGGAGAGGACGGACGACGCCTTCTACGGTGCCTGTCACGTCGCGGTCTGGGGGGACGACGAGGGGCCGGCGTTCGACATGACCGACCGGTACATGTCGGTGATCAAAGACGGCTACGGCTACGCCATGCCGAACCAGCTCGGGAACATCGACATCGCCGAGATGGAGACCGTCGTGCACATGGTCCCGCCGCACAAGATCGTGGCCGTGCTGGACAAGCACACCGGCGAGATCCACCTCAACCCGGCGAATCCGCAGGACCTCTCCGACGAGCTCGCCAGGCACCTCGGGAAGATATGGGAGATCGGCCTCCGGAAGGGCATCTACCGGAAGCCCGAACGTTCCTGACGCCACGACGAGGTGGCCGGGGTCCGTCCCCGGTCACCTCGTCACGGCGGGGCCGCCGGGCCGCGTCAGCGGCCGGCGGGGCGGGGCAGGCCCAGCTCGGCGAAGACCGGGCGGTGGTCGGTGTTCGCCAGGGCGTGGACGCCGAAGGCCCGCACCGCCATGCGCGAGTCGGCGAGCACGTGGTCGATCGTCACACCGGGGACCGGTGACCAGCCCTGCTGCGGCCAGGTGGGCGTCAGGCCGTGCCCGGTGACGTCGGCCGCGTCCCGGTAGCCGCTGCCGAGCAGGTCGCGTACCTGCCGGTGGTCGAGGGTGGCGTTGAAGTCGCCGGCCAGCACCCGCAACCGGCCGCCCGCCCGGGGCAGCGCCCGCAGCCCCGCGTCCCAGCACGGGATTTTGTGGTCGAACCGGGGCGCGCAGGGGTGGACCGAGACGATCTCGATCTCGTGGCCGCTCGGATGCCTGATCACCCCTCGCGCCTGCCGGAAGCCGCCCAGCTCGATCAGGGGGCTTTCGGTGACGGGGTGCCTGGAGTAGACGGCCGAGCCCCGCACCCCCTCGACCGCGCGGTCCACGACGTGCGGCATGCTCTCGCGCAGGCCGGCCTTCTCCAGGCGCCCGCGCGCCGCGGGGGTGATCTCCTGGAGGGCCAGCACGTCCGGGTCGAGGGAGCGTACGAGCCTCATCAGCGTGTCGGTGTCCCCCGCGCCGACGGCCAGGTTCGCGGCGAGCACCCGGAGCCGTCCGTCCGAGGCGGGGCCGGCGGTGTCACCGAAGTGGCGGGGGAGCACGGTGGCCGCCAGGACCACGCTCGCGACCAGGGCGAGGGCCGCGGCGGCCCGGCGGCGCAGCCCCAGCGCGATCAGCAGGGGCAGCACCGAGGCCGCCGCCACGTACGGCGTGAACGCCACCAGGGGGACCCACTGCCACACCGGGGTCCAGCCGCCGGCCCTCAGCACCGCCCACACCGCGCACGGCAGCACCGCCAGCCAGACCGGTACGCTCACCCATCTCGATCTGATCATGTATCGGGAGGGTAACGACAACCCGTGCAGTTTCCGTGAAGATCATGACGTTTATCCGCGCAGACGCGGGCGGATCGCCCCTCTTGCGGGTCCGCCGTGGCGGTCAGCGCTCCCGGGTGAGGTCGTAGGCCTGGGCGACCAGCTCGTAGGAACGGATCCGGTCGGCGGGGTCGTGGACCATCGTCATGATCATCAGCTCGTCGGCCTCGGTCCGCTTGCGCAGGTCCTCCAGCCCGTGGCGAACCTCGCCGGCGTCCCCGAGCACCACCTTGGACAGGTAGTCGTCGAGGAAGTCCCTCTCGATCGGGCTGTAGGGGTGGTTCTCGGCCTCCTCGGGCGTGGGGACCGGCTGCGGGGCGCCGCGGCGCAGCCGCAGCATGGACAGGCCGCCGGAACGGGCCAGCCGCAGAGCCTGATCGGACGTGTCCGCGGCGACCGCCGAGACGCCGATCATCGCGTAGGGCCGGTCGAGGACGGCCGAGGGCTGGAACGAGGACCGGTAGAGCTCCAGGGCCGGGACGGTGTTGCCCGCGCTGAAGTGGTGCGCGAACGCGAACGGAAGGCCGAGCATGCCGGCGAGCCGCGCGCTGAAGCCGCTGGAGCCCAGCAGCCAGATCGGCGGGCGGCCCGACTCGGGGGAGCGGGGGGTGGCGACGACCCGCTCCAGCGGGTGCCCCGCGGGGAAGGCGCCGTCCAGGAAGGCGGTCAGCTCGGCCAGCTGCTCGGGGAAGTCGTCGGCGTCCGGGCCGTGCCGGCGAAGTGCCCGCGCGGTGGCGGGATCGGTGCCCGGGGCCCGGCCCAGGCCGAGGTCGATGCGGCCGGGGTGCAGGGCGTGCAGGGTGCCGAACTGCTCGGCGACGATCAGCGGGGCGTGGTTGGGCAGCATGACACCGCCGGAACCGAGCCGGATGGACGTGGTCGCCGCGGCCAGATGGGCGATCAGCACGGCCGGGGACGAGCTGGCCACCGAGGGCATCCCGTGATGCTCGGCCACCCAGATCCGGTGGTACCCCCACCCCTCCGCCCGCCTGGCCAGCTCGGTGCTCGCCCTCAGCGTCTCGGTGGGTGTGATCCCCGCGCCGACGACGGCCAGCTCCAGGATCGACAGGGGGACCTCACTGGAGCCGCGGGCCGTCCCGCGGATGTCGTCTTGAGCCATGAAGGCGGCAACCCGGTGGGCCGGGGGTTTATTTCGCCCCCCGGCTTCTCCGTCGGGACGGTCCCGGACCGGGAACCCCGGCCCGGGACCGGTACCGCTACTCCGTCTCGCCGGACGCGTCCTCGGCCAGCAGGTCGGGTGACCGTACACCGGTGTAGATCAGGGCGGGAGGAACGTTGCGCCACACCGGGCCGAGGGTGCCCACGGTCGCGAACGTGGAGTGCATCAGCCCGCGGAAGTTCCGGAACCGCTGGAACGGCATCACGGTCAGCGTGGTGACCGTGCTGAACCTGCCGCCGGGGGCCAGCGAGGACGCGATCTCCTCCAGGATGAGCCTCTGCTGCGCGTCGTCGAACAGGGTCCAGGGGAGCGAGGAGACGATCGCGTCGGCGTGCGAGAGGCCTGCCTCCCTCAGGATCTTGCCCAGGTCGCCGGCGTCACCGGTGATCACTTCCAGCCAGGGCCGGGTGCGCCGGAGATGACGCACCATGCCCTCGTTGATCTCCAGGGCGAGCTGCCGTCCGCCCGGGGGCATCCGGTCGCGGATGGCGTCACTGATCACTCCGCCTCCGGCACCGAGTTCGACGACCACGGCGCCGGGGCTGTCCGGGACGATTGACGCCGCGAGGCGGGCGATGGCCTTCGAGCTGGGCGCGATCGCTCCCAGCTGCTGGGGATTACGCATGATCGCGCCGAGGAAGGTGAGCGTGTCACCACCGGCGGGACGAGTTTCAGACAGCATCGCCAGCTCATTCCCCCAGTTGAGAGGGTTATGCCAGTTTCAACGGGCTTTGATGGAGTGGTCCGGGCCACCCGCGCCGGACCTGGGCGTCAGGGCCGCACGGATCACCGGACGCCTCGCGGACCGTCGTCCTCGGGCGGCGTCGCGCCCCGGGACGACGACGATCCGGCGAGCGCGGAGTGCCGGTAGGAGTAGGCGAAGTACACGACCAGGCCGATCAGGAACCACGTCAGGAATCGTATCCAGGTCTGCCACTGCAGGAAGGTGATCAGCCAGACCGAGAAGAGGATTCCCACCGCGGGCACCACGGGCATCCCGGGACAGCGGAAGGTCCGGGGCAGGTCGGGGCGCCGCCGCCTGAGCATGATCACCGCCGCGCACACGACCACGAAGGCGAGCAGGATGCCGATGTTGGTCAGCTCGGCCGCCTCCGCGATGGGCAGGAACCCGGCGATGATCGCGGAGATGACGCCGGCGATCCAGGTCACGCGCGTCGGCACGTGCCGCGTCGGGTGCGTCCTGGCGAACCACTTCGGCAACAGGCCGTCCCGGCTCATCGAGAACCACACCCGGGTCACGCCGAGCATGAACGTGAACATGACGGTCAGGATGCCGATGATGGCCCCCACGGCGATCAGGTCCGCCAGCACCCTCAGGCCCACCGACTGGAACGCCGTGGAGAACCCGCTCTCGGGGTCGATCTCGGTGTACTTCTGCATGCCGGTCAGCACCAGGCAGGCCAGCACGTAGAGCACCATCGAGATGGCCAGGGAGTAGACGATCGCCCGGGGCATGTGGCGCCTCGCGTCCTTGGACTCCTCCGCGGCCGTGCTCATCGCGTCGTAGCCGAAGACCGCGAAGAAGACCGTGGCCGCTCCGGTGAAGGCACCGCCGATGCCGTACGGGAAGAACGGCGTGTAGTTGGCGGACCTGACATAGAAGGCGCCGACGGCGATGACCACCACCACGACGGCGACCTTGAGGATGACGACGGCCATCTCGAAACGGGCCGCGCTGCGCATGCCGAGGTTGAGCAGGCCGGCGATCAGCAGGCAGAGCACGGCGGCGAACAGGTCCACCCGGTGCCCGGCACCGGTGCCCGGCGCCCCCAGCATCCAGGCGGGCAGCTGCAGCCCCAGGTCGGTCAGGAGGAAGGAGAAGTAGCCGGAGATGCCGATGGCCACGACCGCGACGATCGCGGTGTACTCCAGCAGCAGGTCCCAGCCGATGAACCAGCCCACCAGCTCGCCCAGCACCGCGTACCCGTAGGTGTAGGCCGATCCGGCCTTGGGGATGAGGCCGGCGAACTCCGCGTAGGAGAGCGCCGCCGCGGCGCTCGCCACCCCGGCGATCAGGAACGACACCACGACGGCGGGCCCCGCCACCCCGTTGGCCACGGTCCCGGCCAGCGTGAAGATGCCCGCGCCGATGATGCCGCCCACCCCGATGGCGGTGAGCTGCCAGAGCCCCAGCACGCGGGTGAGCCGGCCGGCCTGGCCCTCCTCGCCCTCCTCGATGTCCTCGATCGGTTTCCGGCGGAACACCCCCGACCCGCCCCGGGTCACAGCCATGACGCATCCTCTCCCGACGACCGGAACGACGCCCGCACGCCCGCACGCCCGCGCCCCGGCCACCCAGACCACCCGGACCACCCGGGCCACGTGACGACCGGTGCGACGACTCGCCCGACCATCCGCCCATACCCGTTCCGGTACGCGATCTCCCCGTTCGCCGAGAGTATCTTCTCGATCACCCGGAGTCGCGGAACTCGGATCGTCCCGGCCCCTGCCCGGCGGCGGCGAGGCGAGGTACCGTCGTCTTATCGGGTCCCGGTCATGAGGGGAAGCCGCCATGCCAGACGATTCCGATCACGTGCTCGACTCCATCGACGGTGCCGTCGACGAGTGGCTCGCCATGAGCGACGACTCGATGCGCTGGACGCCGCCGGAGAAGGTGCAGTCCAAACCCGTGCGCTCCCTGCCGGTGCCGCCGTTCCCGCAGGTCCTGGAGAATCTCCTGCACGAGGTGGAGGCCCGCCTGGGCCCGCCGGCCCAGGCGGTGGTGGACGCCTTCCGCCCCCTGGGGGAGGGAGTGGCCGGCGCCGTCTCCACGTTCCTGGACAGCCCGCCGGTACGTCACCTGCTGGACCCGCCGGAGGATCCCGGGGCCGCCGGTCCCGACGAGACGGCCGGTCCGGGAGGCGCGAGCGTCTGGGCGGACGCCATCGGCGCGGAGGACACGACCGGCGCGCAGGACGCCGCCGTCCTGGAAGACGGGACCGGCGCGCAGGAGAGGACCGGTCCGGAAGACGCGTCCGGCCCGGGAGATGCGTCCGGTCCGGAAGACGCGACCGGACGGGAAGAGGCGACCGGCACCGAAGGCCGGGCGGCACCGCCGTCGCCGTAGCGGACCCGGCCCCTCACCCACCGGACGGCACCACCCCGGGCCCGGCCCGGCGCGAGCTCCCGTCAACGCTACGGCCCCGGCCCCGGCCCGCGCCTGGCTCCGCCCCCGTCCCCGCGCCGATTCACGCCCTGACCTGCTCCGATCCGACTCCTGGGGACGAACCCACCCAAGATCGGATATCTGCCGACGCGTAGAGTTTTCTGGTGAGGGCAGGTGCCATGACCGCCCGAGCCGGAGAGGTGGACGCGTCCGACCACGCTGCGTGAGCCGATCGCCTCACTTCTCCCAGAAGTGGCCCGTGAAGTGCGGAACCTCTTTTTTCGGGCAAAGAACAAAAAATCCCGATGAACCGGCTTACTTCTGGAGTGATGAAATGGCGGGTCTGGCGGGGCCGATCGCAGTCGGCGTCGAAGAGGAGTTTCACGTCGTCGATGTGGAGACCCGGCACCTCGTTCCACGGGCCGGCGTACTGCTGGAGCAGTTACCGGCCGACCGGTTCACCCACGAGCTGCAGCGTTCGGTGGTGGAGGCCAACAGCAGGCCGTTCGTGCGCCTGGAGGACCTCGGCCACGACCTGACCGCGCTGCGCCGCACCGTGATCCACGCGGCCGACGACCTCGGCCTGGGGATCGTGGCGGCCGGGAGCGTGCCGCTGGTCGACCTGGAGGCGCTGAAGATCTCCCCCGACCCCCGCTACGAGCAGATGCTCGCCGACTACCAGCTGCTCACCCGCGAGCAGCTCATCTGCGGGACGCAGGTGCACGCCGACGTCGAGGACCGCGACCTGGCCGTCGCCGTCGCGCACCGGCTGGCCCCCTGGCTGCCCCCGCTGCTCGCGCTGAGCTCCAGCTCGCCGTACTGGCTGGGCTCCGACACCGGCTACGCCAGCTACCGCCCGCTGCTGTGGCAGCGCTGGCCCACGGCGGGCCCGGTTCCCCGCTTCGAGTCGGCCGCGGAGTACGACCGGGTGGTGCAGGACCTCATCGCCTCCGGCGTGATCACCGACCCGGGCATGATCTACTTCGACATCCGGCCCTCGGACCACCTGCCCACCATCGAGCTGCGGGTCTGCGACGCCTGCCCCCGGGTGGGCGACATCGTGCTGATCGCCGGGCTGTTCCGGGCGCTGGTGGCCCGGGAGCTGGACGCCGTCCAGAACGGCCCGGAGCGTACGGTCCGGCTGGAGATGGTCCGCGCCGCGTCCTGGAGGGCGGCCCGCTCCGGGCTGGAGGGCGAGCTCGTCGACCCGATCGAGGGCACCCCCGGCCCCGCCTCCGAGGTGGTCCGGCGGATGATCAACGGCCTGCGGCCGCAGCTGGAGGAGTGCGGCGACTGGGAGCTCGTCACCTCCCTGGCCCGGGAGTCGCTGGCCAGGGGCAGCTCCGCGGCCCGCCAGCGCCAGGCGTTCGCCCGGAGCGGCAGGCTGGCCGACGTGGTCGACCTGGTCGTCGCCGAGACGCGCTCCGAGGAGTGGGAGACCGCCTTCGGCGGGCCGATGCCCAGGATGCACACCAGCCTCCTGGACGGCTACGAGGCCCCCGGCGACGAGGCGATCATCGAGGGCACCGTCCGCGAGTCCTACCAGTCGATCCTGAGCGTCCTGGACCGGATGGGCGCCGACGGCCTGCGCGAGACCGAGCGGCGCCGCGACGACCACCAGCGCAGCCACGGCATGACCTTCCAGGTGGAGGGCGGCGGCGAGAGCCGGATCTTCCCCTTCGACCTGGTCCCCAGGCTGGTGCCGGCCGACGAGTGGACCGAGGTCCAGCGGGCGCTGCCGCAACGGATCCGGGCGCTGGAGGCGTTCCTGCACGACGCCTACGGCGAGCGCAGGATCATCCGGGACGGCGCGATCCCCGCCTGGGTGGTCGACGAGTCCCCCGGGTACCACAAGTCCGGCCGCAGGGTGCCGAACGGCACCGTGCGCTGCACCGTGGCCGGGCTGGACCTGGTCCGCGACAGCGTCGGCCGCTGGGCGGTGCTGGAGGACAACCTCCGGGTGCCCTCGGGCCTGGGGTACTCCGTGACCAACAGGCGGCTGATGGCCGAGGTGCTGCCGGAGCTCCTGCCCGGTGACGCCGCCTTCGACCCCGCCGAGGGCCTGCACACGCTCCGGGAGGCGCTCCTGGCCGCGGCCGGAGGCGACCCGGAGAGGCTGGCCGTGGTCACCGGCGGTCCCGGGGACTCCGCCCACTACGAGCACCGGATGCTCGCCGAGGAGATGGGCGTACCCCTGGTGCTCCCGTCCGAGCTGTCCTTCAGGAACGGCCACCTCGAGGTCGCCGGGCGCCGGATCACGGTGCTCTACCGGCGGATCGACGAGGACGACCTGCTGGCGGGGACGCTCGGGCTGGAGATCATGGACGCCGTCGAGCGGTCCGCGCTCGTCCTGGCCAACGCCCCGGGCAACGGGCTGGCCGACGACAAGTGCCTGTACCGGTACGTGCCGCGCCTCATCGAGTACTACCTCGGCGAGCAGCCGCTCATCGACAACGTCACCACCTACCTGTGCCGGGACGCCGACGACCGCGAGCAGGTGCTGGACCGGCTCCCCGAGCTGGTGGTCAAGCCGGTGGACGGCTTCGGCGGCCAGGGCGTGGTGGTCGGCCCCGACGCCTCTGCCGAGGAACTGGACCGGGTCAGGGAGACGATCATCGCCGCGCCCGAGGGCTGGGTCGCCCAGGAGACGGTCCACCTGTCGACGCACCCGAGCTTCGACGGCGAGCGGCTGAGCCCGCGCGTGGTGGACCTGCGGGCCTTCGTCTGCTTCGGCGAGACCGCGACCGTGCCGCCGACGGCGCTGACCCGCGTCGCGCCGGCCGGAAGCATGATCGTCAACTCGTCCCAGGGAGGCGGATCCAAGGACACGTGGCTTCTGAGGGGGGATGCCGATGTGCGGCCTCAGCGGTGAGTTCCGGTTCGACGGACGTCCGGCGGACGTCGCCGCCGTGACCCGGATGAGCGAGACGATGTGCGACCGGGGGCCCGACGGGGCGGGCCTGTGGTCGCAGGGGCCGATCACCTTCGGCCACCGGCGACTGAAGATCATCGACCTGTCCGAGCGGGGCGCCCAGCCGATCACGGACGCCGACCTCGGCCTGACGGCGGTGTTCAACGGCTGCCTGTACAACTACCGCGAGCTCCGCGAGGAACTGCAGGGGTACGGGTACCGCTTCTTCTCCAGCTCCGACACCGAGGTGCTGGTGAAGGCGTTCCACCGCTGGGGGGCTGGCTGCGTCGACCACTTCGCGGGCATGTTCGCCTTCGCCGTGGCCGAGCGGGACACCGGGCGGCTGACGCTCGGCCGCGACCGCCTGGGCATCAAGCCCCTCTACCTCTCCCACGACGCCGACCGGCTCCGGTTCGCCTCGACGCTGCCCGCCCTGCTGGCGGGCGGGGAGGTGGACACCGGCATCGACCGGACGGCCCTGCACCACTACATGACCTTCCACTCGGTGGTCCCGGGCGAGCGCACCGTCCTGACCGGGGTGCGCAAGCTCCCCCCGGCCACCGTGCGCACCGTCGAGCCCGACGGGAGCGTCACCGACCACCGCTACTGGCGGCCGTCCTACACCCGCTCGGCCCTGCCGGACCTGGCCGGAGCGAGCCCCGCGGAGTGGCGCGAGGCCGTGCTGGACCGGCTGCGCACGGCCGTACGCCGCCGCATGGTCGCGGACGTGCCGGTGGGGGTGCTGCTCTCCGGCGGCCTGGACTCCAGCCTGATCGTCGCGCTGCTGGCCGAGGAGGGGCAGACGGGCCTGTCGACGTTCAGCATCGGGTTCGCCCCGGCGGGCGGCGAGCAGGGCGACGAGTTCGGCTACTCCGACCTGATCGCCGCCGAGTTCGGCACCGACCACCACCGCATCCCGATCGACGACGCGCGCCTGCTGCCCGCCCTGGAGCGGTCCGTCGGGGCCATGAGCGAACCCATGGTCAGCCACGACTGCGTCGCCTTCCACCTGCTGTCGGAGGAGGTCTCCCGGCACGTCAAGGTCGTCCAGTCCGGCCAGGGCGCCGACGAGGTGTTCGCCGGGTACAGCTGGTACCCGCCGCTGGCCGGCGTCCCGCGCGAGCGCGCCGCCGAGGTCTACGCCCGGGAGTTCTTCGACCGCCCGCACGACACGCTGGCCGGGATCCTCACGCCCGAGTACATGCCGGACGGGGACGTCAGCGGGGAGTTCGTCCGGCGTCACCTGGCCGGGCCCGGCGCCGACACGGCCCTGGACGCGGCCCTGCGGCTGGACACCGAGGTCATGCTCGTCGACGACCCGGTCAAGCGGGTGGACAACATGACCATGGCCTTCGGGCTGGAGGCCAGGACCCCGTTCCTGGACCACGAGCTGGTCGAGCTGGCGGCGGCCTGCCCGCCCGAGCTCAAGCTCGCCTCCGGCGGCAAGGGAGTGCTCAAGGACGTCGCCAGGGGGTTGCTGCCCGCCGAGGTGATCGACCGGCCCAAGGGGTACTTCCCGGTCCCGGCCATCCGGCACCTGCACGGACCGTTCCTGGAGATGGTCGCCGACGCGCTCACCTCCGAGGCCGCCCGCTCGCGGGGGCTGTTCGAGCAGACCTACGTCGAGAAGCTCTTGACGGCGCCGGACGAACATCGCACTACCCTGGGTGCGAACGCGTTGTGGCAACTCGGACTCCTGGAGCTGTGGTTGCAGGCACAAGGAGTCTGATGGTCGAAATCCTCGGTGCCCGTTCCCGTCCCTCGATGGGAACGGGCCTGACGGCTCGGAGTTGCCGGGCACCCGCTCTGGCGCCCGACGTGAGCGCGGTGGCCTTCATCGACGACAGGGACGGCTCGCCGCGCGTCTGGATCCAGCCCCTGGGGGCGGACCTGGAGGAGTGGACGCCAGGGGAGGACGGGCCCGAGACGCCGCCCGGCAGGGGGGCCTGGCCGGTCGACACCGGCTCCGAGCCCGTCGCCGACGTGAGCTGGTCCCCCGACGCCAGGCGGCTGGCCGTCCTGATCGTCCCCGGCGGCGGGGAGCACGGCCAGGTCTGGACGGTCCGGCCCGAGGGCGGTGACCTGCGGCCGCTGTCGGCACCGGAGGGCGGGTCGGCCTCGTTCGTCCGCTGGACCGGGCAGGGGGAGATCCTCCTCGTCGCCGAGGTGACCGCCTCCGGGCGTACCGAGGCGGTGCTGATCGACGCGGGCTCCGGCGGCCGGGAGGTCATCGCCGGCGGCGCGCTGATGCACCCGGCGTCGGTCAGCCGCGACCACCGGCGGATGCTGCTGCGGCGCGGCCCGCGCGGCGTGCGCAGGATGTACGTGGCCGACCTGCACGCCTTTCCCGGAGGGCTCCCGGCCGTCCCGCCGATCGGGCACGACGAGGACTTCCCCTTCGCCCACCCCGCCTGGCCGGCCGAGACCGTGGGAACCAACGGCGCCAACGGGAGCGGCGGTACCAACGGGAACGGCGGGAGCCCCGAGGGGGCCGGCGCCCTGCCCGTTCCCGGGACCACGGGGCTGGCCGCGGCCCTTCCCGGCCCCGAGCACCTTCTCCCCGGCCCGCCCGCGCTTCCCGGTCCCGGCCTTCCCGGCCTTCCCGACGATCTCGTCCCGGGGGCCGGGTCCCTCCCCTCGCCGCTGCCGCCCGCCGGGCTCCGCTCGGAACCGCCGGCCGGTCATCTCGCCGACGTGCCGCCCGGCCTTCCGGCCGGGCTGCCCGACGAGGCCGCGGGCGATCTGCCCGGCCCCGGGGAACGACCGCTGCTGGCCGGGCTGACCGGCACCACCGACTACGGCATCCTCTCGCCCGACGGGATGACCGCCTACCTGCTCTCCGACGTCGGCCGCGACCGGGCCGCGCTGGTCGCGGTGGACGAGGACGGCGTTCCGGAGGTGCTGGCCGAGCGCCGGGACGCCGAGCTGGACCAGTTCGCGCTGAGCGCCGACGGTCACCGCGTCGTCCTGGTCTGGAACGTCGACGGCCGCTCCGAGATGGAGGTGATGGAGCTCGACACCGGCCTGACCCGGCCGTTGCCGCCACCGCCCGCCGAGGTGGTCACCTCGATCAGGATCTCCCTGGACGGCCGCCTGGCGGTGCTCGCGGCCGAGGGACCCGACCGGCCCCCGCACGTGCTGCTGTGCAAGCTGGAGACCGGCGGCTACCGGCGGGTCGCGGGGTCGGGACGGATCGCCGAGGCGGCCGGGGCCGAGCTGATGCGCTTCCAGGCGCGCGACGGCATGGAGCTGACCGGCTGGCTCTACCGGGTCCCGGACGCGTCCGGCCCGACGCCCTGCGTCATCTACCTGCACGGCGGCCCGGAGAGCCAGGAGCGGCCCACCTTCAACCCGCTGTTCCAGAACCTGCTGGCCGCCGGGATCGGGGTGCTCGCGGCGAACGTCCGGGGCTCGTCGGGTTTCGGCCGGGCCTTCCGCAACGCGGACAACCACGCGCTCCGCTTCGACGCGATCCACGACGTGGCCGACTGCGCCGTGGAGCTGGCGCGTACGGGCGTCGCCGACCCCGGCAGGATCGCCTGCATGGGCCGTTCCTACGGCGGTTACCTGACGTTGGCCGCCCTGGTCACCCATCCGGATCTCTTCCGCGCCGGTGTCGACGTCTGCGGGATGGCCGACTTCGAGACCTTCTACGAGCGGACCGAGCCGTGGATCGCCGCGGCGGCCGTCAGCGAGTACGGCCACCCCGTCACCGACCGCGAACTGCTGCGGGCCCTGTCGCCCCTGCACTCCTTCGACCGGCTGCGGGCCCCGCTGCTGATCGTGCACGGCGCCCAGGACACCAACGTCCCGCTGTACGAGGCCGAGCAGGCCCTGCGGGCGGCGCGGGCCCGCGACGTGCCCTGCGAGCTGCTGCTGTTCGAGGACGAGGGGCACGAGATCCGGCAGCCGGTCAACCGGGCGACCTTCGTCAAGAACGTCGTCGAATGGTTCGGCTGGCACCTGGCCGTCCCCGACCGGGGGTGAGGACCGGCCCCGAGGGCAGGACCGGCTCTGGGGTGCCACGCCGCCGGGCGCGTCGGCCCGGCCGACGCCCCGGGCCGGGACGACGAGATCAGGGCCCCTGCTCGGCCGACCGGCGACCGGGGATCGGCGTGCCGGGGCCGGTCAGCGGGCGCCGCTGGTCAGCTTCATCCGCAGCCGCACGTGGGAGCGCCCGTCGGCCTGGCGGATGGTGAACTCATCGCATATCTGGCCCATCAGCCACAACCCGAACCCGCGGGTCGCGCGGGGCGAGGGGCGGTCGCGGCGGGCGTCGCCGGGGGCGAGGCGGCCGACGTCGTCGGCGACGTCGACGGTCAGGGTCTCCTCGTCCTGCCAGACGCTCACCGTGCCCGACGCGCCACCGTGCTCCAGGACGTTGATGGTGGCCTCGTGAGCGGCCAGCAGCAGGTCGTCGCGTCGCCTGCCGGTCAGCCCCACCTGGTCGGCGTAGCGAGCGAGCCGCCTGCGCAGGCCGGTCAGGTCGCTCGTGATCGGCCACTGTGCTCGGCTGCTGGTTCTCACGTCGATCCCCCCATGTGCGTCCATGTCGTCGCCGGGGGGCTACCGGTACGTCGACCAGGATCCGAACGGTCGCTGAAGTATTACGTCCAGGTAACTACCCTCGCTGACCTGCCTAACCATCGATCATCGCTGGGAGCGCTCCCGGTGCTGATCAGAGCGTTCCGATTCCGGCTCGCGGAAGCCCGTGACGGGAAAGGACGACATAGTGAATCTACAATGTAAAGGGCATGGTCTATGAGACTCACGATGAGGAAGGGCGCCCGCGCACCGAGAACGCGGGACCCATGGAGACGTGACCGTGCGGCGGGAGGGTGTTCCAGGCATCCCGGGCTTCGTGGCTCCTGTCCGCACCGGATGAAGCCGGTCTTCCCCTCATTTCCCCCTCTTTGCGGGCCGGTGCTGATAACAGATCGGTAAGACCGTACTGTCATGGCCCGCATACACTGGGTGACTTTTGCCAGGCTGGGGTGGTCGGACGCGATACGGGAGGCGAGATGCTCGATGGGCACGACCGGACCCACGGCCACGGCCCGAGAAGGCCGCGGGGTCGCATGCCGTACGGCGACCCGCCGCCCGGACGGCCCTCGTCCCCGTCCCCACAGCCGCCCCCGTCCCCACAGCCGCCCCCGTCCCCGCGGCCGTCCCCGTCCCCGGAGGTCCTTCCGGGCGGGGGAGAGGTCGCGGAGGAGGTGGCGGCCGACGAGCGTGCGGCGGCGCGCGCCTGGACGTATCTCGACAGCCGGCCGTTCTCCATGCCCCCGCCGCCCGGCCCGTGGCACCGGCCCTGGTCGCGGTTCTCCCGCGACCGGCTGCTGCGACCGGCGCTGATCGCCGGGTTCCTCGCCGCCGCGGGGGTCGGCGTCTGGTCCTCCGGCTGGTCACCGTGGACCGGGACGCCGCTCTCCGGTACGACGTCCGCGCCCACCGGGGGGCGTGTCCTGGCAGGTCACGAAACGCGGACCGTCCCGCCGTCGGCCCCGGCCACGACCGGCGGGCCGCAGGCGCCTCCCGCGAAGGAGGGGGAACCCGCAGCGGACGGCGAGCCCGGCGCGGGGGAGGGGCGAGCGGGCCGGGACGAGGCCTCACCACGGGACCGGGCGCTGCCGTCCGGGCGCGCCCTGTCCGGTGCCGGCTCCCGGGCCGGCTCCCGGGCCGCGGAACCCGACGGGAACGGGTGGGTCCGGCGGATGGGGGCGAACGAGCGGGCCGGACGCTCCGGCGGGGGACACGGTCCCCCGGGGGCCGGTTCCGCGACGAACGGTCCGCGGGGCGGCACCGGTCCGCGGGGCGGCACCGGTCCGCGGGGTGACGCCGGTCCGCGAAGCGACGCCGGTCCGCGGAGCGACGCCGGTTCGCGGGGTGATGCCGGTTCGCGGAGCGGCGGGACGAGCCGTCCGGACGGCGCCTCCGGGGGAGGCGGGGGTGCCGGGCCGCGGAAGGGGGCGGGTGCGCCGGAGAGCGCGGGTTCCGGCCGGAACGGGGGCGAGAGACCACGGACCACCAGGACGGGACGGCCGCGGACCGGGCCGCCGGGAAGCGGACCGGCGGGGGACGGGGCGCGGTCCCGCGCGCCCAGGTCGCCGTCCCCGCAGGCCACCGGTGGCGGGCGACCGGCCACGGGTATCAGCGCCGCCTACGCGTGCCGCCACCTGCCCCCGGGTGACTGGCGGTACGCCTACTGCGTGCGGGTCTGGAACGACTACAAGCGCAGGAACGGCCTGCCCTAGCCGAGCCCGCCTGCCGGGACGCGGGGGCGGCCGGGGCGACGTCCGGCCGCTCGCCGGGTCGGCCACGTCGGCCGCGATCGCGGTACGGCGGTGTCGCGGCGATTGCTCACCTGCCGGGCATCGGCGAACCACTGAACCGTCGACCGGATGTCATGAAGACCTGTCAGGTTCGGGTCACAGAACATTCTCCACCTCTGAGGAGACCCATGTTCCGACGACTCGGTATCGCGCTCACGACCGCGCTGGCGATGCTGGCCACGCCGGTGGTGCCCGTCTCCCCGGCCGCCGCGGCGCAGTCCTCGACACCCCTCAACGTCGCCCACCGCGGGGCGTCCGCGTACGCGCCGGAGAACACCGTCGCGGCCTTCGAGCTGGCGCGCGAGCAGGGCGCCGACATGTTCGAGCTCGACGTCCAGGAGACGAGGGACCACAGGCTGGTCCTGATGCACGACACGACCCTGGCCCGCACCACCGACGCCGAGAGGGTCTTCCCGGACCGGGCCCCCTGGAGGGTCGGCGACCTCACACTCGCGGAGATCCGCAGGCTGGACGCGGGCTCGTGGTTCGACGCGGAGTACAGGGGCGAGCCGGTGCCCACGCTCGGGGAGGCGCTGCGCGCGATGGGGGAGAGCAGGCTCGGCCTGTTGCTGGAGATCAAGGCGCCACGGCTCTACCCGGGCATCGAGGCCCGTGTCGCCGCCGAGCTGCGGCGCCATCCTTCGTGGCTGGCTCCCGGCAGGCTCGCGGTGCAGTCGTTCGACTGGAACTCGATGCGCACGTTCCACCGGGCCATGCCCCAGGTCGCGATCGGCCTGCTCGGCACACCGGCGGTCGCGGAGCTCCCGGCGCTGGCGAGGTTCGCCGACCAGATCAACCCGCCGTACCGCGACGTCACCCCGGAGTACGTCGGACGCGTCCACCGCCACGGCATGGAGGTCTTCACCTGGACGGTGGACGATCCGGCGGTCATGCGGCGCATGACCTCCTACCGGGTGGACGGCATCATCACCAACAGGCCCGACCTGATGCGCTGACCGCTCCCGTCCCGCGCGGCCTGAGCCGCTTCGGGCCCCGTCGCACGGGCCCGAGCGGTGGGCCGTGCCGTACGCCACCGCGCCGTACGCCCCCGCGCCGACCGTCCGGTTCGGCAGGAATGTCGTAAATCAGGTATTGCCTACTGTTTATATAGGGATTAGGGTGATCTCATGCGACAGGGAGAACGGACACCGGCATGAGCATCATCGGCACGGCGTCCCAGATCCCCGACCGGCCCGGGGCGCACGTGATCGCCGACGACGCGGAGGCGATCGCCACGGCCGGCGCGCTGGCGGCCGAGTTCGCGACCGGCGCCGCCGAGCGGGACGCCGAACGGCTGCTGCCCGTCGCCGAGCTGGACCGGCTCTCCGTGAGCGGGCTGCTCGCGATCACGGTGCCGTGCGCGTTCGGCGGCGCCGACGTGCGCGCGGAGACCCTTGCCGAGGTGGTACGCCTGCTGGCCGCCGCCGACCCGAACATCGCGCAGATCCCGCAGAGCCACTTCGTCTACGTCAACGTGCTGCGCCGCCAGGGCCCCCCCGAGCAGCAGAAGTTCTTCTTCGGCGAGGTGCTCGCCGGTGCCAGGCTCGGCAACGCGCAGTCCGAGGCCGGAACCAGGCACGTGCAGGACTACCGCACCCGGCTGGTGCCCGACGGCGAGGACGGCTTCCTGCTGCGCGGGGTCAAGCACTACAGCACCGGCGCGCTGTTCGCGCACTGGATCCCGGTGCTGGCCCGGCGCGAGGACGAGACGTTGCACGTGGCGTACGTGCCGACGGACTGACGGTGGTCGACGACTGGGCCGGGATGGGCCGGCGGACCACGGCCAGCGGCACCGTGCGCCTCGACGACGTGCGCGTGCCCGCCGACCGCGTGGTGCCGCACCACCTGACGTTCACCGGGCCGCAGCTCCACGGCGCCGTCGCCCAGCTCCTGCACGCCGCGATCGACGTGGGCATCGCCGGCGGGGCACTGGCCGAGGCGCTGGACTTCGTCCGCACCCGGGCCAGGCCCTGGTTCGAGAGCGGGCTGGACAGCGCTGCGGAGGACCCGCTGACCGTCCAGCGGGCGGGCGAGCTGACGATCAAGGTGCGGGCCGCGGAGGCGCTGCTGGCCGTGGCGGGCCGCCAGGTGGACGCGGCGGCGGCGGACCTGACGGAGGAGTCCGCGGCCGCGGCCTCCATCGCGGTGGCCACCGCGAAGGCCTACGTCGATCCGGTCGCGGTCGAGCTGGGCGGCGCGATCTTCGAGCTGGGCGGCACCCGCGCCGCCCTGGACGGGCTCAACCTCCACCGTCACTGGCGCAATGCCAGGACGCACACGCTGCACGACCCGGCCCGCTGGAAGGTCCAGCACATCGGCCGCTACGCGCTCAACGGGCGACTCCCACCGCGCCACGGCCTGCTCTAACGCATCCCGCCGCCCCGACGACCGGCCGGCGACCCGCCGGAACGACCGGCCGGCGGCGACCGACGACCGGCCGGTGACCGACCGGCGACCGACCACGGAAGTGCCATGACACACCTGACGTTCCACTGGTTCCTGCCCACCTACGGCGACAGCCGCGACATCGTCGGCGGCGGTCACGGCCTGCCCCCGGGCGCGGCCGGTGGCGCGCGCCCGGCCACGCCGGCCTACCTGCGGCAGATCGTGCACGCCGCCGAGCACCTCGGTTTCGTCGGCGCGCTGACGCCGACCGGCGCGTGGTGCGAGGACGCCTGGCTGACCACGGCCATGCTCACCGAGACCACCGAACGGCTGAAGTTCCTGGTCGCGTTCCGGCCCGGCCTCGTCACGCCGACCCTGGCCGCGCAGATGGGCGCCACCTTCCAGCGTCACTCGGGCGGCCGCGGCATCACCGAGTTCGTCATGTCCGGTCACCCGCACGTGGAGGAGGCGTACTGGTTCGGCGAGGGGGTGCTGCCGATCCTGCGCGGGCGCGGCCTGTGGGAGCACCCCGCGGCGGCGGGCGCGCACGAGCCCGCGTCGATCCCGTTCGCGTCCACCGGGTCGAGCTGAGAGGAGGCCCGCACGGGCCGGGACCGGGACGGTCCCGGACAGGGGCGGGGAAGGGCCGGGGCAGGGGGACGGCTCAGTAGCGCCCGGCCCGCCGCATCGTGCGGGGGCGCCCGTCGGGGTCGCAGACGATGCGGTAGAAGGGCGTGGCCCAGGCCGCGGTCCAGGGGGACATCGGTGCCGGCCGGTACGTGCGCAGCCGTCCCGGTGGACGCGGACCGCGGCGGCCCCCGGCGTGCCAGCGTTCCAGGGCGGCGGCGCAGGAGGCGAAGGCGTCGAAGAAGGAGACCGGGTCGAGCAGGTCCACGTCGGAGTCGCCGGTCCGTTCCAGGTGCTCGCGGGCCAGCGTCAGCCGCAGGTCCCGGGCCAGGCGGCGGGCGCCGTCCCCCAGGCCGCCGGGGTCGGCCGGCTCCCGGTCGTCGCGGGTCTCGTCCAGGATCGCGCAGGTCAGCTCGGAGTCGTAGGTCCACGAGCGCCGGTTGAAGTTGTCCGAGCCGATGGTCGCCCACACGTCGTCGACGACGCACACCTTCGCGTGCACGTAGACCGGCGTGCCCTCCCGGTTCTCCAGCCCGTAGACCGCGACCCGGTCGCCGCCCGCGCGCTTGAGGACGTCCAGGGCCTGGTTGCGCCCCAGGATCTGCGGGACGCCGCCGATCGGGCCGTCCTGGTCGGGGTGGAGCGGCAGCACGCTGATCATTCTCAGGTCGGGGTTGGCCGTCAGCGCCTCGGCGAAGGACTTGGCGACCTCCGGTGACCACAGGTACTGGTCCTCGATGTAGATCAGGCCGCGGGCGCGGCGCAGCGCCTTGAGGTAGCCGCGGGCGATGCTGCGCTCCCCCTGCGGCGCGAACGCGTAACGGGTCCTGCGGTGGGCGTAGGTGCGCAGCAGCTGTACGGCGTGCGGGCCGCAGGCGGGCGGGTCGGCGGTCTGCGGGGGCATCGGGTCGGCCAGGGTGTCCTCGTGCCGTATCAGGTCGGCGACGCGGTGCACGGGGTTGCGGGTCAGTGGCTGCGGGTCGTCCCAGCGCTCGCGGAAGACGGCCTCGACGTCGCCGACGGCCGGGCCCTGGATCGCGGCCTGCACGTCGTGCCAGGGCGGGCGGTCGCCGTAGACCTTGGCCATGGGCGCGGCCTGGACGTCACCGCTGTGGGAGGCGTCGTCGCGGCGGCTCCAGCACAGGTCGATGCCGCCGACGAACGCGATGTCGCGCCGGGGGTCGTCGCGGTGGCGCAGCACCACGAGCTTCTGGTGGTGCGAACCTCCGACCGGGACGCGCATGTCGCGCAGGCACTCCCCGCCGGCGGCCTCGATGGCGTCGCCGAGGTGGCGGTTCTCCTCGGCGCTGAAGAACAGGCGGTCCCAGTGCGAGCGCCAGAGCAGGCCCTTGACCACGACGCCGCGCCGGGCGGCGTCCGCGAACACGTGCGCGACCTCGGTGCCGGGGCCGTCGAGCCGCTCCCCGGGGTCGCCGCGCCAGTCGGTGAACAGCAGCAGGTCCCCGGCGCGCAGTTCACGGACGCGGGTGAGCAACTCGGCGAAGTAGGGGGCTCCGTGCAGGATGGGGCGCACGGTGTTGCCGCGCGACCAGGCGAGCCCGTCGTCGCGCCGGGTGTCGATCCGGGACGCCGGGTTGCCGCGCTCCTCGGGGGCGAGAAACCACTTGTCTTCCGTCATCGGCCTGGATCTACCCGGTTTTTACGTGATCTCACCCGGGCCGCCAGGCGCTCCCGGGGAGGTCGGAGCCCACTCGGCGCCGGGAGGCGGGCGTGAGACCGGAACGGGCCGCGCCGTCCAGCCGCGGACGGGAGGTGAGAGACCGGAGGCTCCGGACCGCTCCTAGGGGGATGACGAGAGCTGTCACGGGCGACAGAACGAGGCGTCACGGGGGGCGGGACGGGGCGTCATGGGGGCGGCCACACCGGACAGGGAAATCCTGACAGGGCATTTACACCATGTTACCCGCGTGTTAAAAACCAGTAAAAGAACGATCAAGTCATGAAAAAAGTGGACTGTTCGTTCTCCGGGGCCGCTCCCATCCACCGTTCCCGCCCTTTCCGGCCCCTTCTCCTCCCCGGTCTTCTCTGACCTCCCCCATGTCAGGAAAGGACCCCATGTCCCCCCGTCCTCGCCCATGGGCCGGCCCGCTCGCCGCCGTCCTGCTCCTCCTCGCCGGTGCCGCGCCCCCGGCCGCCACGGCCCACGCCGCCGCCCTCCCCACCACCGCGACGGCCACCGCGACGACCACCGCGACGACCAACGCCGCGGGTGCCACCGCTTCCGGTACGGCGGCCGACATCCCGCCCTCCGACTACCAGCAGGTCTCCCTGGCCACCGGCCCGGCCGAGCTGGGCGAGCCCATGTCCCTGACGGTGCTGCCCGACAGGTCGGTGCTGCACACCGCGCGCGACGGCACGATCCGCCGTACGACCGCCGCCGGTGACACCGCGGTCGCGGGCAGGCTGGACGTCTACACCCACGACGAGGAGGGCCTGCAGGGCATCGCCGCCGACCCGGGCTTCGCCACCAACCGGTACGTCTACGTGTACTACTCGCCCCGGCTGTCCACCCCGGCCGGCGACGCCCCCACGACCGGCACCGCGGCCACCTTCGAGCAGTGGAAGGGCCACCTGAACCTGTCCAGGTTCACCCTCAGGGCGGACGGCACCCTGGACACGGCGAGCGAGAAGGTCGTGCTGCAGGTGCCCAACGACCGGGGCCAGTGCTGCCACGTGGGCGGCGACATCGACTTCGACGCCTCCGGCAACCTGTACCTGACCACCGGCGACGACACCAACCCGTTCGAGTCCGGCGCCTACACCCCCATCGACGAGCGCGCCGACCGCAACCCGCAGTTCGACGCCCAGCGCTCCTCGGGCAACACCAACGACCTGCGCGGCAAGATCCTCCGCATCAAGCCCCAGGCGAACGGCACCTACACGATCCCGCCGGGCAACATGTTCGCCCCGGGGACGGCCAGGACACGTCCGGAGATCTACGCGATGGGCTTCCGCAACCCGTTCCGCATGTCGGTCGACAAGGCCACCGGCATCGTCTACCTCGGCGACTACGGCCCCGACGCGGGCGGGCCCGACCCCGCGCGCGGCCCCGGCGGGCAGGTGGAGTTCAACCGCGTCACCGGGCCGGGCAACTACGGCTGGCCGTACTGCACCGGCACCAACACCGCCGCCGAGACCTACAACGAGTACACCTTCCCCTCGGGCCCGTCCGGGGCGAGGTACGACTGCGCCGGCGGCCCGGCCAACGACTCCTTCCGCAACACCGGCCTGCCCACCCTGCCCCCGGCCAAGCCCAGCTGGATCCGCTACGGCGGGGAGGCCGGCTCGCCACCGGAGTTCGGCGGCGGCTCCGAGTCGCCCATGGGCGGCCCGGTCTACCGCTACGACGCGGACCTGAACTCCTCGGTCAAGTTCCCCGCCTCGCTCAACGGCCGGTTCTTCGCCGCCGAGTACGGCCGCCGCTGGATCAAGGCCATCGAGGTCACCTCCTCCGGCGCGCCCGGCGAGATCGCCGCCTTCCCGTGGACCGGGACCCAGGTGATGGACCTGACCTTCGGGCCCGACGGCGCCCTGTACGTGCTCGACTACGGCACCGGCTCGGGCAACCAGACGCTGTTCCGGATCGAGTACATCGGCGGCGGCAACCGCAACCCCGTCGCCAAGGCCGCCGCGAACAGGACCTCCGGACCCGCGCCGCTGGCCGTCACCTTCTCCTCGGCCGGCAGCTCCGACCCCGAGGGCGGGGCCCTGACCTACGGCTGGACCTTCGGTGACGGCGCCACCTCCACCGCGGCCGACCCCACCCACACCTACACGTCCAACGGCACCTACACCGCCACGCTCACCGTCAGGGACGCCGGCGGCCTGACCGGCACGGCCGACGTCACCGTCACCGTCGGCAACACCGCGCCCGTGGTGAACCTCACCCTGCCCGCGGACGGGCAGCTGTTCTCCTTCGGCGACACCGTGCCCTTCCAGGTGACCGTCACCGACCCCGAGGACTCCTCGATCGACTGCACCAGGGTCAGGGTCGTCTACATGCTGGGTCACGACAGCCACGCGCACGAGATCACCGCCAGGAGCGGCTGCTCCGGCACCCTGACCGTGCCCCGCGACGGCGAGCACGACGAGGCCGCCAACATCTACGGCGTCTTCGTCGCCCGCTACACCGACGCCGGCGGGCTGGCAGGCGAGAGCAGGCGCACCCTGCAGCCCCGCCACCGCCAGGCCGAGCACTTCGGCGCCCAGTCCGGTGTCCAGATCGCCGAGCACGGCCCGGCGGAGGGGGCCAGGACCGTCGGGTTCGTCGACAACGGCGACTGGATCTCCTTCCGGCCGTACGCGCTGCGCGACGCGACCTCGGTCGCCCTGCGCGTCTCCTCGGCCGGTGCGGGCGGCACGATCCAGGTGCGCGCGGGATCGGCCACCGGGACGCTGCTCGGGTCGGCGACCGTCCCGGTCACCGGAAGCTGGGACACCTTCGTCGAGGTCTCGGCCCCCCTGACCGGCGCCCCGGCGGGAGCCACCACCCTCTACTTCGTCTTCACCGGGCCGACGGGCCAGGGCAACCTCTTCGACCTGGACGCCTTCACCTTCACCACCTCCGGTCCGGCGACGGTGGAGGCGGAGGCGTACTCCTCGACCTCGGGGGTGCAGCCGGCCGGTCATGCCGGGGCGAGCGGGGGGACGACGGCGGGTTACATCGAGAACGGGGACTGGGCGGGGTATGCGTCGACGAGCGCGGCGGGTGCGCGGACGTTCGCGGCGCGGGTCTCCTCTGCGGGCTCGGGCGGCACGATCCAGGTGCGGGCCGGGTCGGCGACGGGGGCGTTGCTGGGGTCGGTGAGCGTGCCGGTGACCGGGAGCTGGGACACCTTCCAGAACGTCTCGGCCCCGTTGAGCGGCAGTGGCGGCGGCCCGGTGTTCCTGGTCTTCACCGGCGGCTCGGGCTTCCTGTTCGACGTCGACACCTTCACCATCACCCGATGACGGTCCCGGGAATCCCCTGACCGGTCCAGGGTCGCCTTTCCGGCCGCGTCGCCTTCCGGCAGGCCGCGCGTTCTCCCGAGAGGCCGCGTCGCCTTCCGGCCGGTCACGTCGCCTTCCGGCCGGTCACGTCCCGGCCGGGAGGCGCTTCCCGGCCGGTTCACCGCCCGGCCGGGACACGCCCCGGTCGGCGGCGAACCGGCCGGGGGCACGAGCGCGCCGGGTCACGCCCCGGTCCGGGCCGGACCCGCTCCCGGCCCTTCCCGGACGCCTCCCGATACGCCATGCCGTAGCGCGACATGCCGTACGGTGAGACGGGAATACGGACTCCGGTCACCGGGCGTCCCGGAAAACCCGTGCGTGACCTGCCGTCCCACGGACCCGCGAATTAGCACTGGACATGCCACGTTAAATACTGCTCAAATGGTGTTTTTAGTGAAAACAATTAATCCTGCGTGAGGGCAGTCGAACACTTTCTGATGGTGGCGCATGGACACTGCTCTGTCGTTTCGAGTTCTCGGCCCACTCGAAGTCCTGGTAGGTGAGCGACGAGTCTCGATCGGAGGGGCGCGCCAGCGGATCACCCTCGCCACCCTCGTCCTGCGCGCGGGACGCGTCGTCCCCGTCGACCTGATCGCCGAGGCGATCTGGGGCGAGCATCCGCCACCCACCGCCCGCCGCCAGGTGATCATCTGCGTGTCCGGGCTCCGCCGTGCCTTCCAGGAGGCGGGCGCGTCCCCGGACCTGCTCGTCACGTCCCCGCCCGGGTACGTCCTGCAGGCCGGTCCGGACGACGTGGACGTCCTGCTCGCCGAGCGGCTCGCCGCGAAGGCGCGGGCCGCCGAGGCCGAGGGCGACCTGACCGGTGCGGCCCGATGGTTCGCCGAGGCGTGCGGCCTGTGGCGCGGCCCGGCCCTGGCCGGTATCGAGAGCACGTTCGCCGAGGCCGAGGCGCGGCGGCTGGACGACCGGCACCTGACGCTGACCGAGGAGCGCGTCCAGCTGGAGCTGGCCCTGGGCCGTCACCGCGAACTCATCGACGACCTCGCCGTCTTCGTCGACGCCAACCCGCTGCGCGAGCGGCTGCGCGCCCAGCTGATGCTGGCCCGATACCGGTGCGGGCGGCGGGCCGAGGCGCTCGACACCTACCGGATCGGGCGGGCCCAGATGGTCGACGAGCTCGGTATCGAGCCCGGTACCGAGCTGCAGGCCCTGCACGACGCCATCCTCCGCGACGACCCGGAGCTGGCCACGCCGTCCGCGCCCCCCGCCCGGGGGAGCGCCACGGAGACGGAGCGGCCGGCCGCGGATCACCCGCCTGCGGCACCCGCACCCGCCGCACCCGCGCTCACCGGATCCGCGCCCACCGCACCCGCACCCGCACCCGCCGGATCCGTGCCCGGCGGGTACGCGCCCGCAGAATCCGCACTCACCGGACCCGTGCCCACCGGATCCCCGCCCGCCGGGTACGCGCCCGGCGGACCCGTACCCGGTGGCCTCGCGACCGCCGCGCACCCGCCCGCCGGTCCCGTACCGCCCGCGCCGCCCGTGCCCGCGAATCCCGGAGGCGCGGGACCCGGAGCCGCGGGTCCCGCGTCCCTCGTCCTCGCACCCGTCGCGCCCGCCCCGGCCGTTCCCGGGAACGGTGCCCCGGCACCGGCCGGCCCCGGACCCGCGGGACGCGCGCCCGCCGGACCCTCGACGCCGGGCGAGCACGGGGTGGTCCCCGCGCAGCTTCCCGCGGACGTGCCGCACTTCGTCGGCAGGACCGCCGAGATCGCCCAGCTGGACGCCCTGCTGGACGAGCGGACCGGACAGGGCCTGCTGACCATCGCGCTCATCACCGGGGTCGCCGGGGTCGGCAAGTCGGGGCTGGCCGTGCACTGGGCGCACCGGGTCGCCTCCCGCTTCCCCGACGGGCAGCTCTTCGTGAACCTGCGCGGGTACGACCTCAACGCGCCGCCCCTGGCCCCCGGCGCGGTCATGGACCGCTTCCTGCGCGCCTTCGGCATCGGCGGCGAGCGCATCCCCGAGGACCTGGACGAGCGCGCGGGCCTGCTGCGCACCGTCATCGGCAGGCGCAGGCTGCTGCTCGTGCTGGACAACGCCCGCGCCGTCGAGCAGGTCAGGCCGCTGCTCCCGGGTTCCGGCACCTGCTGCGTCATCGTGACCAGCAGGGACCCGCTGGGGGACCTGGCCCCCTCGCTGGGCGCCAGCGTCATGCACCTGGAGGTGCTGGGGCCGGACGACTCCGCGGCCCTGCTGCGCGGGGTGGCCGACCCCGTGGTCATGGGGGAGGACCCCGGGTCCACGGCACTGCTGGGCGAGCTGTGCGACGGGCTGCCGCTGGCCCTGCGGATCGTGGGCGCCCGCCTCACCGCCCGCTCGTACTGGACCCCGGCCCGGCTGGCCCGGCGGCTCGCCGACGAACGGCGCCGCCTGGACGAGCTGAGCTACGGCCAGCTGACCGTACGGGCCGGTTTCGCCCTGAGTTACCGCGACCTGAGCCCGGAGGCGGCGCTGATGTTCCGCAGGCTGGGCCTGCTGGAGGCGCCCGACTTCGCCTCCTGGGCGGGCGCGGCGCTGCTCGGCATCGACGCCCTCGACGCCGAGGACCTGATCGACCGGCTGGTGGACGCACAGCTCGTCGAGGTGCTGGGACGCGACGGTGCCGACCAGATCCGCTACCGCTTCCACGACCTGGTCCGGTTGTACGCCAGGGAGCGGGCCCACGCCGAGGAGACGGCCGAGGAGCGCCACGCCGCGGTCGCCCGCGCGCTGGGCTGCTGGCTCGCGCTGGCCGAGGAGGCGCACCAGCGGGAGTACGGCGGCGCCTTCACCCAGCTGCACGGCACGGTGCCCCGGTGGCGGCCCGAGGACGCGGACGAGCTCCTGGAACGGCCGCTCGACTGGCTGGAGGCCGAGCGCGGTGCCCTCGTCGCCGCGATCTCCCAGGCCGCCCACCTCGGCGCGTCCGAGCTGTGCTGGGACCTCGCCGTCACCGCCACCACCCTGTTCGAGGCGCGCAGCCACTTCGACGACTGGCGCGCCACCCACGAGACGGCCCTGACCCTCGCCCGCGAGAGCGGCGACGAGCGCGGGGAGGCCGCCGTCCTGTGCTCCCTGGGGAGCATGTACCTCTTCCAGCAGGAACCGGACAGGGCCGGTGAGCGCCTGCGGGCGGCCCACGAGCTGTTCGAGCGGCTCGGGGACTCCTACGGGCTGGCGCTGACGCTGCGCAACCTCTCCCTGCTGGACCGGCTCGCGGGCCGCTTCGACCTGGCCCTCGACAGGTTCCACACCGCGAAGGGCATCTTCGTGGAGTTCGGGGACCGTTTCGCCGAGGCCCACGTGCTCGGCGGGATCGCGCAGGTCCACACCGACCGCGGCAGGACCGACCTCGCCGAACCGCTGCTCAGGCAGGCCCTCGGGGTCTTCCGCGAGCTCGGCAGCGAGCGGGGGCAGGCGCAGATCCTCAACAGGCTGGGAGAGGTCCTGCTGCGTCAGGACCGGCCACAGGAGGCCGAGGAGATCGCCCGGACCGCGCTCACCCTGGTCAGGGACCGGCAGGACGGTATCGGGCAGGCGTACATCCTGTGCGGGCTGGGGGAGGCCCAGCTCCGGCAGGACCGGCAGGAGGCCGCGGCGGAGAGCCTCGGCGAGGCGCTCGTCATCGCCCGGGGGGTGCGCGAACGTTTCGTGGAGGCGCGCATCCACCTGGCCTTCGGTCAGCTCCACGCCCGGTGCGGCCGGTTCGACGAGGCGGTGACCCACCTGCTGCAGGCCCTGGAGATATCGACCGAGCTGGACACCCGGCTGTGGCGGTTCCGGGCCCTGTCCGCCCTGGGGGAGGTGTTCCTCCTCAAGGGGGACGAGGCCGCGGCCTTCGACGCGCTGAGCCGTGCACTGGACTGCCGTACCGGCACCGGCCCCGAGGACGACCGGCGGATCAGGGCCCGGCTGGCGGTCCTGTCGCGGGTGTCCGCGGACGCGTCAGGTCCACGTGCTGTCGCCGGCGGTGTAGGCGACTGACGAGGCCATGCCGAGCGCGGCGTGGCTCGCGGCCATGGGGAGCGTGAGGAGCGCGGCAGTGGCGGTGACCTTCGCGGCCCAGGTGATCCACCGGGACATCTTTTCCACCTCGTTCGTTCGTGTCGGCTGCTTTCGGCGACGAACGTAGGGCGAGGCGGAATCGCATCGGCATCGCATCGGTCATCGACCGGCATCCCCGGCCGGTATCCCCGCTCCCGCGCCGGGTGCCCCGAGGCGGCGCACCCGGCGGGCGCGTGAGGCAGCGGGGAACGGGTGCGCGCCCGGGAAGGGGTTCCCCGCCGTGACGGGCCTGCCGGGCAGGGGGAGCTGGTCCAGGCCGGTCACGGCCCTCAGGTGGGCGTCGAGCAGGTCGAACCCGCACTCCCGCGCGAAGGACGCACGGACCGCGCCGTCCGCGGGGTGGGCGTCGATCCGCACGACGTAGGCGTGGTCGCCGGCGAGCCTCATCTCGACGTGGGCGGCGCCGTGGGTGAGGCCCACGGCGGCCAGGGCCCGCGTCGCGGTCGCGGTGAGCGTCCGGACCCGGTCGGGCGGCAGCGGCATCGCGGGGACGTGTCCGCGTTCCACCAGATGCGGCGGGGCGGTCACCCGCCCGGCGGTGATCCCGGCGCACCGGTGGAACCCCCCGGCGCCGACGGTCTCGACGCCGAACCCCGGCCCCGGCAGGCGGCCCTCGATGACGGCGGTCCCGGCCGGGATCCCCGTACCGGCGGCGGGGGAGACGATCCGGCGGCAGTGCGCGGTCACCTCGCCGTAGGTGGAGCAGAGCACGAGGCCGGGCGCCCCACCGGATCCGGTGCCGGGCCCGAGAGTGCCGGGGGCGGCGGGGGTGCCGAGAAAGCCGGGGACGCCGGGGACGCTGAGGGCGGGGCCGGTGAGGTCGAGGGCGGTGAGGTCGAGGGCGGGCCTGACGACGCAGGGCAGCGCGATGCGCGAGAGCGCGGCCACCACCCGCGCGTCGAGGTCGTCGTCCGGGCCGACCGGTTCGAAGGCGGGGGAGGGCAGCCGGGCCGCCACCAGCGCGCGGCGCGTCAGCACCCTGTCCGCGCAGGTGGCGACGGCCTCCGGTGGGTTGCCGGGCAGCCCGAGACGGGCGGCGACCCGGGCGGCCGTGACGGCGTGCGCCCTGTCGGCCGCGGTGACCCCGGCGATCTCCCCCAGGGCGTGGCGCAGCCGTCCGGCCAGGGCGGCGGGGGAGTCGAGGTCGCAGGCCAGGACCCGCACGCCGGCGGCCCGCGCCCCGGTACGGCGGGCCGGATCGGCGGTGACCAGCACCGGGGTGAACCCCAGCGCGGCGGCCCTCGCGAAGGCCGGGGTCCCGAGGCCGTCGGCGCCGGACCCGATGAAGACCAGGTTCATGCCCGCTCCGATGCGCGTACGCGTGCGGATTCCGGGTCCGGGCCGGTCACGGCCGGTGCGGGGACGGCTCCGGGGCCCGGATCGGTCGTCTTCGCCATGAGGGCGGATGCAGGAGACGGATCGGTCGTCCCCGCCATGAGGGCGGGTTCCGGAGGCGATTCGGTCGTCTTCGCCGCGAGGGCGGGTTCCGGGGGCGGAACGGTCACGACGCCTCGCCCGTCCTCGTGCCGGTGGTGTGCTCCCAGGCCTCCCGCAGCCACCCGGACCGCTGCGCGGTGCCCCGGTCGACAGCGGCGAGCCGGTCGCCGACCTGCTCCAGGAGGAGGAGGACCTGTTCCGGGCCGGTAGAGCCCGCGGTCCTCTTGCGCCGCACGCCCACCTCCGGGTCCAGCAGCTCGCGGACCTCGGCCTCCCCGACGTTCAGCGCGATCCCGAACCGCTCGCCGGCGGCGGCCAGGCCCGACGCCGAGAGCCGGGCGGGGGTGAGCGCCCCGGCCGGGCCGCCCTTACCCCCGGACGCCGAGGCCCACGCGTCGACGACGGCCCGCGCCGTCCCGTCCGGTACGCCGTGTTCCAGCGTGAGGTGCGCGGCGACGACCGGGACGGCCACCGGTTCCTCCCGTACCGCGCGGCTCGCCCGCTCCGGGTGGAAGCGTAGGTTCGCCACCACCCGGTCGAGCAGCGCGAGCATCGTGCCGCAGGTCGAGAACAGCTCCTCCGCCGCGTGGCCGTCGTGGCCGCCCTCCCGGCCGGCCCCGTCGGGGTCGGCGTACCCGATGTCGCGCTGGGCGGCCATGATCTCGTACGAGAGACCGGCCAGGTGGCGGGTCATGTCGCGGATGCCCTCCAGGACCATCGGGACCGGCGCGCGCGTCCCGGCGGGGGAGGGGCCGGAGAGCTCGTCCGGCAGGCCGACGAACCGGCGGCCGGGACCGCTCCACCGGACCAGGTCGTTCAGGAAGCGGTTCAGCGTGGTGCCGAGCACCGACAGCTCCCCGGCCGGGCGCAGCACCCAGGCACCGGAGGCGGCCGAGGTCAGCGCGTGCGGCTGCGGCCCGTCGAACCCCAGCGCGACGGCGAGCCGGTGCCGGTCCCACGGCGCCTCCAGCCCGGTCATCGCGCCGGATCCCAGCGGGCAGAGGTTGACCGCGTCGAACAGCGCCTGCAGCGACTCCGCGGCCCCGGCCGTGGCCTCGGCGAGCGCGGCCAGGTAGAAGCCGAAGGTCATGGCCTGCGCGGGCCGGTCCCCGCGCCGCGGGCTTCCCGGCATCACCGACCCGCTGTGCCGGGCCGCGACCTCCATCGAGGTACGTGACAGGCGGCTCACCGCCGCCACCGTCGCCAGCAGCCGCTCCCTGCCCCGCATGAGCCGCGCGCACGCCCGCACGTCGTCACGGACCGGGTCGGCGTGCCATACGCGTGCGTCGTCGGGAAGGCGCGACCGGACGCACGCCTCCAGGGCCGGCAGCGGATCGGGGAGCACGGCCGTCCCGGGACCGGTAGCCGGTTCGAGGGACAGGGCCAGCACGGCGCGCCGGATCCGCTCCGCGGTCTGCGGGCCGAGCAGCCCCATGCGGGCGTACTCACCGATCCTGGCCAGCTCGATCCAGCGGTGGTGGCGCAGCAGGGGGTGCGGTTCCCCGCCGTGCGGGCGGGCCGGGACCGCGTCACCGGGACCGCCGAGGTCCCCGAGGGGCCCGAGGTCGTCGAGGTCGTGGAGCGGGCGCGTCAGGGCCCGCCGTGTCCGTCCGGTGGCAGCCATGGGTCCCACGCTGCCCGTGCCCACCGGGGGTGACCAGGAGGAATGACCGGCGATATCCGCGCGATACCAACACGAGAGCGGGAGATGACCGACTTTTCCTACCGTGACGGCATCTGGTCGCCGCCGGGGGGTTCACGTGAGGTCTGTATCGCCGTCTGAGGGCCTGGTGTTCGCCCAGTTGCTGCGCACCCATCGCGGCCGGGTCCGGCTGACCCAGGAGGAGCTGGCCGAACGCGCCCGCCTGAGCGTGCGCACCCTGCGCGATCTCGAACGGGGCCGCACCCGCTACCCGCACCGCACCTCGGTGCGCCGCCTGGCGACCGCCCTGGAGCTGACCGGTGAGGATCGGCTGACCTTCGAGGCGGCCCCGCAGCCCCGCCCGCTCGCGCCGCTTCCCGGGATGACCGGGCCGCCCTCCGGAGCGCCCGCGGCGCTCCCCTTCGGGGAACGGGACGTGCTCGCCTTCCCCGAGCGCGTCGTCCCCTTCCCCGAGCGCGGCCTCTCCCCGGAACGTGGTTCCTTCCCCGAGCGCGGTTCCTTCCCTGGGCGCGGTCCCTCCTTGGAGCGCGGCTCCTTTCCGGACCGCGCCCCGTCCCCGGAACGCGGCCTCTCTCCGGAACGCGGTCCGTCCCCCGAGCGCGTCCCCTTCCCGGGGCGCGGTCGCTTCGCGGAGCGGCGGCCGGTCCCGGCCTCCTTCCCGGAGCGGCTCCCGGTCCCGGGCCGGACCCCGACCCCGGAGCGGCTCCCGGTCCCGGGCCGGACCCCGACCCCGGAGCGGCTCCCGGTCCCGGGCCGGACCCCGGCTCCGGAGCGGGCTCCGTTCCCGGAGCGGGCCTCGTTCCCCGGGCGGGTCGCAGTGGAGAGGACGGAGGAATGGGCGCTGCCCGCGGTGAGCGACAGCGTCGCGCTGAGCCGCCTCCCGCTGCTGCGCGAGATCGAGGACGCGGTGATGATCGCCTCCTGCAGCGGAGGGCCCGCGGTGGTGACCGTCACCGGCCCGGCCGGGACCGGCAAGACCACCCTGGCCACCCAGTGCGCCCACGTGCTGCGCCAGCGGATGGGCCTGGACGCGCTCTTCGTCGACCTGGGCCGTGACCGACGCGACCCCCGCGAGCTGCGCGCGGCCCTGCGGCTGGCACGCCTCGGCCTGGCGGCGTCCCCGGCCTCGGGCGGGCGGTGTCTGCTGCTGGCCGACGACGCGGACGGCCGCTGGGACGGATCGGCGACCGGCCGGGTGCAGCCGCTGCTGGCACTCGGGTTCACCGGGATCATCGTCACCGGCAGGGAACCGATCGCCGGGCTCGTCCCCTCCCGGCACCTCGTCCTCACCCACCCGGACTGAGACCCGCCGCCGGCCGGTGCTCACGAGACCCGCCGGCGACCGGCCGGTGCCCGCCGGGATCACCGTCCGGTGTCCGGCGGTCGGGATCACCGCGCGGTCCCCGGTGCCCGCCGTTCGGGATCACCGTCCGGTGTCCGGGCCCGCCGCCCGATCGCGGCCGGTCCCCGGTCCCCGTCGTGCCGCGCTACCCGGGGTTCCCGGACCCGCCCGTTCCCGGTACGGCGATCGCGGTGACGAGCAGGCCGTCGGCCACCAGCCAGCGGCCCGTGAAGCCGGTCACCTCCCGGCCGTCCACCCGGGGACCGGGCACCAGCAGGCGGGCGGTGAACGTGCCGTCCGGCGAGAAGGACAGCCGGGCCTCCTCGAACCCCAGCCAGCGCCTGGCCAGCGGGAACCACGCCTTGTAGACGCTCTCCTTGGCGCTGAACAGCAATCTGTCCCAGTGCACGCCGCCACCGAGACCCGCCAGCTCGGCCCGCTCCTCGTCCAGCGAGATCGAGGGCAGGATGCCGTCGGGGAGCGGTTCGTGGGGCTCGGCGTCGATGCCGACGGTCAGCGCCTCGAGGGAGACGGCCGCGGCGCGGTAACCGGCGCAGTGGGTCATGGTGCCCGCGACCCCGTCCGGCCAGCCGGGGGCGCCGCGCTCACCGGGCAGGATCGGTGCCGGCGGCACCCCGAGGCGTGCCAGCGCCTGGCGGGCGCAGTGGCGGGCGGTGGCGAACTCGCGCCGCCGCTTCTCCACCGCGCGGGCGATGACCGCCTCCTCCTCGGGGAACAGCACGACGTCCGGCGGGTCCTCGAACGCCTCCGCGCTCACCACCCACGGCGGCAGGATCTTCTCGATCATGCGACGGGCTGCGGGGTGGGCAGGATGTGCCGCAGCCTGCCGGGCGGGGTGGAGCGGGGACGCCATTCGCGTGGGTAGCCCAAGGAGACCTCCTCGAAGCGGACACCGTCGTACCAGGTGGTGCGGGGGATGTGCAGGTGGCCGTAGACCATCGTGTGGACGTCGAAGCGCAGGTGCCAGTCGGCGGTGCGCTCGGTGCCGCACCAGATCGCGAACTCGGGGTGGTACAGCACCAGCGTGGGGTCGCGGACCAGCGGGTAGTGGTTGACCAGCACCGTCGGCACGCCGGGCGTCCTGGCCTCCAGGCGCCGCTCGGTCTCGGCGACCCTGGCCTCGCACCACGCGTCGCGGGTCGGGTAGGGGTCGGGGTGCAGCAGCATCTCGTCGGTGCAGACCACGCCCTTGTCGTAGGCGATGGCCAGCGCCTCCTCCTTGGTCGCCACCCCGGGCATGCGGAAGGTGTAGTCGTACAGCACGAACAGCGGGGCGACGGTGACCGGGCCCTCGGGGCCGGTCCAGGTGAGGTACGGGTCCTCGGGCGTCGTCACCCCCAGGCCGCGGCACAGCTCGACCAGGTGCCGGTAGCGCTCCTCGCCGCGGAGCTGGACCGGGTCGCTGGGATGGGTCCACAGCTCGTGGTTGCCGGGCGCCCACACCACCTTCTCGAACCGCTCGGCGAGCAGGCCGAGGGCCCACTCGACGTCGGAGACCTTCTCGGACACGTCGCCGGCGACCAGCAACCAGTCGGAGGCGGAGACGGGCCGCAGCTCCTCGACGATGCGGCGGTTCTCCTGGTAGCCGATGTGCAGGTCGCTTATGGCCAGCAGTGACGTCATGCCCCGCCCGCCCCGCGCGTTCCCTCGTCCACGAGCACCGTCGCCTCCGTCCAGCGCGCTTCCCCGACTTCCCCGGGCCGGTCACGGATCAGCGATCCACCGGCAAAGGAACCCTCTCATGACCGCCCCCCGGCGGCACACCCCGCCCCACCCCGCCCCGCCGCGGAACCACCCGTGGAACGACCTCTGGAACCGGCCGCGGAACCAGCTGCGGAACCACCCGCGGGACGACCCGGGAGACGGCCCGCGAGGTGACCCATACCGGTCGGCGTACGAGTGCACGATACCCGTGCGTCCGCCGGGCGGAGCGGCGATTCTGGACCCATGACCACCGCACGGACGACCGTCCCCCACCCCCCGCCGCCCTGTCACATCGCGCCTCCCGACCTGCTGGAGGCGGTGGCCGGGCAGGGCGACCCCTCCGAGCGCCGGGCCGCGCTCAGGACCCTGGCCACGTCGGAGAGGGCCCGGGCGCAGCGCGCCTCGGTCGCCGGCGTGCTGCGCCAGCTCGGCCTCACCATCTCCGACGTCGCGCCCGCGCCCGGCATGGTGCGCACCGTCTACGACGTGGAGAACGGCGGGGACTTCGACCTTCCCGGCCGCAGGCGCCGCGGGGAGGGCGACCCGCCCTCGGGGGACCCGGCGGTCGACGACGCCTACGACGGCGCGGGCGTCACCTACGACTTCTACCGGACGGTCCTGGGCCGCGACGGCATCGACGGGCGGGGGCTGGAGATCGTCTCGTCCGTCCACTACGGGACCGACTACGACAACGCCGCCTGGACCGGCTTCCAGATGATCTACGGTGACGGCAGCGGGCAGATCTTCACCAGGGGGTCGCTCACCAGGGCCGTCGACATCGTCGCCCACGAGCTGACCCACGGCATCACCCAGTTCACCGCGCACCTGCTCTACAGCAAGCAGTCCGGGGCGCTCAACGAGTCCTTCTCCGACGTGTTCGGCTCCCTCGTCAAGCAGTACGGCCGGGGCCAGACCGCCGAGCAGGCCGACTGGCTGATCGGTGACGGCATCCTGGGCAGCGCCCTGCGCGGGACGGCCCTGCGGTCGATGAAGGCGCCCGGGACCGCCTGGTCCACCTCCGGCGGGGGGCGTGACCGCCAGCCCGCGCACATGCGCGACTACGTGGACCTGCCCGACGACGGCGACCCCGCCAACGACCACGGCGGCGTGCACATCAACTCGGGCATCCCCAACCACGCCTTCTACCTGGCCGCCACCGCCATCGGCGGGCACGCCTGGGAACGCGCCGGCCGGATCTGGTACGTCACGCTCACCGAACGGCTCCGCTCGCGCTCGGACTTCCCCGAGGCGGCCCAGGCGACGGTGGAGGTCGCCGGGGAACTGTTCGGCGAGGGCGGGGACGAGCAGGCGAAGGTGCGCGACGCGTGGCGGCAGGTCGGGGTCCTCTGACCGGGAACGGCTCCCCGCGCCCGGCCGCACCGGTCCGGGGCCGTCTAGGATCGTGCCCATGAAGGTCTCGATCGTCCGTGGCGGCGGCATCGCCGGCCTCGTCACGGTCGTCACGGCCGACTCCGCGTCCCTGTCGCGGCCGGAGGTCGCCGAGCTGCGCGCCCGGGTGGAGCGGGCCGGGCTGACCGGCGAGCCGCCCCCGCCGCCCCCGGTCACCGCCCGCCCGGACCGTTTCGACTACGAGCTGACCGTCGAGGACGAGAGCGGCGTGCACACGGTGCGCGCGAGCGAGGGCACCCTGTCGGCGCCGCTGCGCTCGCTCATCTCGTACGTGACCTCGCTCCCTGGCCGGCAGCAGCGGATCGGCCCGCCCGGCTGACCTTCCGCCCTCGTCACCCCCGCCCGGTCGGCCCCCGCTCGGTCGGCCCCCGCCACCATCCCGCGTCCCTCGCCCACCGGGCCGGCCCCCTGCCCCGCCCGCGTCGTCCGCCCGCGTCCCTCGCCCGTCCGCCCCGCCGCACGTCCCTGACCACCTGATACTCCGTACCGTCAACGGTTCCGGTGGGAACGTGCCGGTGAATCGGGCCGACGGAGACCGGTGCGCGGCCCACCCCGCGCGGGCGGCCCCGGATCCCCTCCTTTATTACACCTTGGCGGCGATTGTTGTTACGCCTGGATAATTGGCGCGTTTGAAATCAGATTAACCAGGAGCACTTCGGATATACGGAGGTATATGTGAAACGCTTCATCATCACCGCGGCCGTCGCCACCCTCGCGGCGACCGCGCTGGTGCCACCGGCGCAGGCTCGGCAGGCCGTCGCCGCACAGGGCGCGGAGACCGAGTACGTGGTCCTGTACAGCGAGGGGGCGAACCCCGCGGACGCCCAGCAGGCCATCAAGGCGGCCGGCGGAAGCATCGTCAAGGAGAACACCGCGGTCGGCCTGGCCACCGTCACCACGACGAACACCGGCTTCGCCGAGGCGATGCGCGGTGCGGCCTCGATCGAGGGCGCCGCCCACAACCGCTCCATCGGCAGCGTGCCCACCGCCAGGAAGGGTGTCGCGACCCGGACGGCCAACGAGGCCAAGGCCGTGGAGAAGGACGGTCACGGCGCGCCCGCCTCCACCTCCGCCGCCGCCACCGGCAAGTCCGCCCCCGCCGCCGAGCCCCTGGCCGACCTGCAGTGGGACATGAAGCAGATCCGCGCGACCGTGGAAGGCTCCTACCGCTACCAGCAGGGTGACCGCGGCGTCCTGGTCGGCATCCTCGACACCGGCGTGGACGGGTCCCACCCCGACATCGCGCCGAACTTCAACAGCCGGCTGAGCCGCAACTTCACCGTCGACGTCCCCGTGGACGCGAACGGCGCCGAGGTCGACGGTCCCTGCGAGGCCGAGGCCGACCGTTCCTGCAACGACGCCGCGGACGTCGACGAGAACGACCACGGCACGCACGTGGCGTCGTCGATCGCCTCGCCCATCAACGGGCTGGGCATCGCGGGCGTGGCCCCCAAGGTCTCGATCGTGAACCTGCGGGCGGGCCAGGACTCCGGCTACTTCTTCCTGCAGCCCAGCGTCGACGCGCTGACCTACGCCGCCGACAACGGCATCGACGTGGTCAACATGAGCTACTACCTCGACCCGTGGCTGTTCAACTGCGTCGACAACCCCGCCGACTCCCCGGCCGACCAGCTGGAGCAGGCCACCGTCATCAAGGCCACCCAGCGGGCGCTGAACTACGCGCACGCCAAGGGCGTGACCCTGGTGGCGGCCGCGGGCAACGGCGCCAGCGACTACACCAAGGAGCTCATCGACTCCTCCAGCCCCGACTTCGCCAGCGTGCCCGGCGAGCGCCCCTACACCCGCACGATCCCCCCGAGCTGCGTCTCCATGCCGGCCGAGGGCAAGCACGTCGTCTCGGTCTCCTCGACCGGCATCAGCAAGCGCAAGGCGTACTACTCCAACTACGGCAACGGCTACATCGACGTCGCCTCCCCGGGCGGTGACGTCTACGACACCCCGGCGAACACCCGTGACGTGACCAAGGGCACCCTGTCGGCCTACCCCAGGGCCCTGGCCGAGGAGCGTGGCGAGCTCAACGCCGACGGCACGCCCAACGTCGCCCACGTGGTCCGGAGCTGCCGCGGTGACGTCTGCGCCTACTACCAGTACCTGCAGGGCACCTCGATGGCCTCACCGCGCGCCGCGGGCGTGGCCGCGCTGATCGTCAGCAGGTTCGGCCTGCCCGACCGGGCGCACGGCGGCAAGAAGCTCGCGCCCGCCGTGGTGGAGACGGTCCTGAAGGCCACCGCGACCAGGACGGCCTGCCCGACCCCGCCCGCCTACACCTACACCAGGCACCTGCCGGACGGCACCACGAGCGTCACCACGCACACCTGTGAGGGAAGCAAGCTGCGCAACGGCTTCTACGGTCACGGGATCGTCGACGCCCTGAGGGCGGTCCGCTGACCTGACCCCGGCGCTCCGCGCCCGTCACGACGGCCGTCCGGCCACCCGGTCATCACCGGTGTGGCCGGACGGCCGTTCGCGTTCCCGCCCGCACCCGGGCCTGTCCCCCCGCACCCGGGCTCGTCTCACGGCCGCACCCGGGCCCGTCCCACGGCCGCACCCGAGCCTGTTCCCGCCCGTACCCGGGCCCGTCTCACGTCCCGGCACGCAGGGACGTGCCGCGATCGCCGGACCGGCCGGCCGGGGGGTGCCACGACGTCGCCGTCGACGGCGAACGGCTCATCCGCCCCCGGAGCGGGCCCCGGCCGGGGCAGAATGGCCTCATGACCACGGTCGTTCACCTTGAGACCTTCGTCGACCTCGACGAGCGGCACGACGACGACCCGCGCCGGGTGTCGGCGTCGGCGACGCTCTCGGCCGTTCTCGACGACGGCCGCCGGATCACGCTGCTCGACGACCGGGGGTGGGGCAGCACCGGACTGTGGGAGACGACCACGGCCGGCGAGATCGAGGCCACCGCGCTGACCGTCGTCGGCCCGGACGAGCCGGCCGAGGGCGGGACCCACGAGGAGGCGGCGGTGGCGTACTGGACGCACCTGGCCGCCGCTCTGCGGGAGCGCGGCGTGGCGGCGGACCCGGACACGCTGAGGTCGCTCCCGCACGCCGTCGTGCTCGGCGACCGCCTGCGCGGCCGTATGACAACGGGCTGACCGGCAGCGCGGCCGTCCCGCCTTCGGCGTCCGCGCCCGTCGCCCGCGGACGCCTCCCGCACTCTGCCCTCGCGCCCGGTCCCGGCGCGGGCGATCCGCATGGTTTCGCAGCATCTTTACGCCTTCTTGCGCGATGAGTTGATTTACCCGCAGCCCGCCCCGGGGATGGGTCGCCCGACGCCGTCGGCCACGGGTCGCGAGCCTGCCGCCGGAAGACGCATCCGAACGCGGTCCCGCTTGCGAATTCCTCTATCGACGCAAAGGAGTGATGCCCATGGCCGCCGTCACCCGCGAGACCGACCGGCTCCGTGAGCGGATGGACGACCATCTCGACCGGCTTCTCGAACGTGAGGCGGCCAAGCTCGCCTTTCTCGGCGACGACCTGGACGTGATACGCGACGTGCTGCTCGGCTTCGTCCGCGCGGGCGGGAAGCGGCTGCGGCCCTCGTTCGTGTACTGGGGCCACCGGGCCGCGGGCGGTTCCCCCGAGGACGAGGCGGTGCTCGCCGCGGGCTGCGCGGTGGAGCTGATGCACGCCTGCGCCCTCATCCTGGACGACGTCATGGACGAGGCCGCCACGCGGCGCGGGCGGACCACGGCGCACCTGGTGCTCGCCGGTCACCACCGCTCCCGCGACTGGCTGGGCGACCCGGGACGGTTCGGGGAGTCCACCGCCACCCTGTTCGGCGTGCTCGCCTACACCTGGGCCGACGTGGCCCTGCTGGGCTGCGGGGACGGGCTCCCCGCCGCCCTGGAGGTGTTCAACCGGCTCCGCAGCGAGGTCGTGGGCGGCCAGTACCTCGACCTGGTCCACGCCGCACGGCGGGGCGGGGACGTGGAGGAGGCCGGGCGCATCTCCACCTACAAGTCCGGCAAGTACACCGTCGAGCGCCCCCTGCACCTGGGCCACGCCGTCGCGGGCGGGCCTCCCCGGTTGCGCCGGGTGCTCAGCGCGTACGCGCTCCCGCTGGGGGAGGCGTTCCAGCTCCGCGACGACGTGCTCGGCGTGTTCGGCGACCCGGCCACCACCGGCAAGCCCGTCGGCGCCGACCTGCTGCAGGGCAAGCACACCTGGCTGACCGCGGTGGCGCGCGAACGGGCCGGGGAGTACGGCGCGGCCCTGCTGGACGACGTCGCCGACGCCGAGGGCGTGGAGGCCGCGCGCGCCCTGATCGTGGCCACCGGCGCGCTGGAGGCCGCCGAGGAGCGCATCACCGACCTGGTCACCCGGGCGGTGACGGCCCTGGACGCGGGCGGCGTCCCGGCCGAGGCCGTGGACGGGCTGGCCGACCTCGCCGACCTGGCCACCAGGAGGAGCGCGTGAGCCCCGTCGTGGTGATCGGCGCAGGTCTCGGCGGCCTGGCCGCGGCGGTCCGGCTGGCCGCGGCCGGCCGCGACGTCACGATCGTGGAGGGGGCCCAGGTGCCGGGCGGCTGCTGCGGCACCGCCACCCTGGGCGAGTACCGCTTCGACACCGGCCCGTCGGTGCTGACCATGCCGGACGTGCTGGCCGACGTCTTCGCCGCCGCGGGCGAGGACATGGAGAGCCTGCTGCCGCTGCGGCGGCTGGACCCCTACTACCGGCTGCGCTACCACGACGGCTCGCACCTGGACGTGGTCGAGGGCGAGGACGCCATGGCCGAGCAGGTGCGCGCGCTGAGCGGCGCCGCCGAGGCCGACCGCTACCGGCGCCTGCGCGCCCGCCTGGGGGAGCTGTTCGAGGCCGAGTGGCCGGCGTTCATCGACCACGACATGACCCGGCTGCGCGACCTGGCCCGGCCGCGGGTGCTGGCCCGGCTGGCCGCCCTGGGCGGCTTCCGCAGCATGGACGCCCTGGTCAAGAGCCATGTCACCGACGAACGGCTGGTCAAGGCGCACACCTTCCAGGCCCTGTACGTGGGGCTGCCGCCCCGCCGCGCGCTCGGCATCTACGCGGTCATCGCCCACATGGACACCGTCGGCGGCGTCTTCTTCCCGCGCGACGGCGGCATGCACGCCATCCCGCGCGCCCTGGCGGCGCTGGCCGAGAAGGCGGGAGCCCAGATCCGGTACGGGGTGCGCGCCCTGAAGATCGAGACCGGGGCCTCGGGCGTCACCGGCGTCCGGCTGGACACCGGGGAGCGCCTGGCGGCCGGGAACGTGGTGGTCGCCTGCGACCTGCCCCGCGCCCACACCGGGCTGCTGCCCGAGGGGGCGGGCGACTGGCGGCTGCGCCGTCCCCGCTACTCGCCGTCCTGCCTGGTCCTGCACTTCGGCCTGGACCGGAAACTGGCCGGCCAGGCCCACCACACCCTGCACTTCGGCGCCCAGTGGGACGCCACCTTCGACGCGCTGCGCGCCGGACGGCCGCAGCCCGACCCCAACCTGCTGGTCACCTACCCCGAGTCCGACACCGGTGCCGCGCCGAACGGCCAGGCCACGCTCACCGTGCTGGAGCCGACCGCCAACCTGCGCGGCGAGGCCGACTGGGACGACCTGAGCCCGCGGCTGCAGGACCGGCTGCTGGGCAGGCTCGCCGACCTCGGCTACGGCGACCTGTCCTCGGCGCCGAGGCTCACCATCGACCCACCGGCCTGGGCGCGGCTCGGCCACTCGGCCGGCACCCCGTTCGCCCTGGACCACCGCTTCAGCCAGACGGCCTGGTTCCGGCCGGCGGGCGCGGCCCGGCGCGTCCCCGGCCTGCACTTCGCCGGAATGTACACCGCACCGGGGGTGGGGGTGCCCCCGGTCCTCATCTCCGGCCGGCTGGCCGCGCAACGCGTACTGGAGACCCCCCGATGACCCTGACCGCGAGTTACGAGTTCTGCCGCAGACTGAACGCCCGGCACGGCCGCTCCTACTACCTGGCCACCCTGCTGCTGCCGGCCTGGAAACGCCCGCACGTGCACGCCCTTTACGGCTTCGCCCGCTACGCCGACGAGATCGTGGACTCGTTCACGATGACCGGCGACCGGGCGCGGGCGCTGGAGGACCTGACCGTCCGGGTGTCCGGCGCGCTGGCGGGCGGCGCCCCCGCGGACGCCGCCGGTGACCCGGTGATCCCGGCGTTCACCCAGACCGTCCGCTCGTTCGGCATCGACCACGGCGACGTCACGGCGTTCCTGCGCTCGATGCGGGCCGACCTGACCGTCACCCGCTACTCCACCTACGACGACCTGCTGGAGTACATGGAGGGCTCGGCCGCGGTGATCGGCACGATGATGCTGCCCGTCCTCGAACCGCTGCCCGGCCTGGCCGGGAAGGCGCGGGAACCCGCCCGCCAGCTCGGGCTGGCCTTCCAGCTGACGAACTTCCTGCGTGACGTCGCCGAGGACCTGGAACGCGGCCGGGTCTACCTGCCCATGGAGGATCTGGACAAGTTCGGCGTCGGACCGGCCGACCTGGGACGCGCCGCCCCCACCCCGGCCCTGCGCGAGCTGCTGGCCTTCGAGACCCGCCGGGCCAGGGAGCACTACGCGCGGGCCGAGGAGGGCATCGACATGCTCACCCCCTCCTCCCGGCCGTGCCTGCGCGCCGCCGTCGCGCTGTACGGCGGCATCCTCGACCGGATCGAGGCCGCCCGCTACGACGTCCTCGGCGGCAGGGCCGCGGTGCCCAAACGGCGCAGAGCCGCGATCTTCGTACGGCACCTGCTGGCCGCCTCCGCGGCCGACCGCGCCGAGCGCCGCGTGACCGTCGAGGTCCCGTGAGCCGGTCGAACGGAACGGCCACCGTGTCATCGCGACCTGTGGTCGTCGACGCCATGGGCGGAGACCACGGACCCGTCGAGACGGTCGCCTGCGCGGTGGCGCGGGACCTCTCCGAGGGCGGGGCCGCCGAGCGGTCCGGTGACCTGTTCGGTGCGGAACCCGTCCGTTGAACGGGTCCCGTTGAGCCGCGCATCGGCCCTCTCAGGCCAGCGGGTCGGCGCCGTCCCAGGTGCCCTCGCTGGCGTACGGCGCGAACCGGGCGAACAGCTCCTCGGAGTACCAGCTCTCCGCGCGCGTCCGGCCTATCACCCGGCGGTGCGCGCGTCCCCGGTGGGCGAAGCCGCGCATCGCGTCCTCGTCGCGCCAGAGCGAGAACGTGCCCTGCCGGGCCAGCGGCCACTCGCCGACGCCGACCGAGGCCAGGCATCCGTCCTGCTCGGCCAGGAGCCGGTCCACCCCGGGGACCGAACGGTAGAACGGCACCAGCCGGGAGGGCCGGATCGACGCCCGGGTCAGCACCGCCACCGGTCCGCCCGTACCGCTCGCCCGACCCGTGCCGGTCGTCCCGCTCGTGCCGGTCGTCCTGCTCGGGACGGCCGCTTCCGCCGTCCCGCCGAGGTCGGCCGTCCCGGCCGGACCGGAGGATCCCGCGGGGCCGGAGGATCCTGCGGGGTCGGAGGATCCCGTGGGGGTGGGAAGCCGCCCGGCGCCCGGTAGCGGGCCGAACGGTTCCACCCCGTTCCACCTGCCGCGCGAGGCCAGCGGGACCATCCGTACCTGCCAGGACTCCCGGGCCTCGCGCCGCCAGCGGGCCGGTATCGGGGAGACGTCCAGGAAGCGGTCGAGGTCACCCTCCTCGCGCCAGACCGCGAGCAGCGCCCAGCGCCGCAGGTCCGCCCCCAGGCTGGTCGACGCCCCGCGGCCGGAGCCCAGCATCCGCCAGAACAGCAGCCCCGGCGTCCGCGCCAGCACCGGACGGTCGAACGCCATGTACGGCATCCCCCCTAAATCCGGATATCTCGTCAGATGGAAGGAAACGATGGTTCCCCTGCTCGTCTCGGTCATCGGCGGTTACCTTCTCGGGTCCGTGCCGGTCGCCGTGCCGGTCGCCGTGCTGGTCGCCCGCGCGTACGGGTTCGATCCTCGCGAGGCCGGCGACCGCGACCCCGGCTTCTGGAACGTCAGGGAGCGGCCCGGCCGGACGTCCGTCGTGCTCGCCGGGTAGGTGCGGCCCCGCCAGTGGCGTACCGGCCGCAGCGTGGCCTGCGTCAGCCGCAGGGCCGCCACCGGGTCCAGCAGCGGCGACAGCAGCACCCCGGGCCCCGGCCGGGCGTAGCTGCCGCGCAGCGCGCCGGCCAGCAGGAACCGTACCGTCAGAAGACCCAGGTCGAGCCGGGTCGGGCGGCCGGCCGCCAGCCGCAGCACGGGCAGCGCCTGGGCCAGCCACACCACCCCCAGGTCGGCGGCCTGCCAGCCGGGCCCGGTGACGTCGCGCAGCGACAGCGACCGTCCCCACTCCCGCCACACCCCGCCGGCCGAGTCGTGCATGTCGACCTCCAGCAGCCCCCCGCCGTCCAGGAACCCCACGGCCCACCCGCCCGCCGCCAGGATCCTGGCCAGTGCCACGTCGTCGGCCATGTTGCCGCGGACCCGCGCGAACCCGTCCGCGTCGAGCATCGCCGTGCGGCGGAAGGCCAGGCACTGGCCGTTGGCCACCGCGCGGTGCGGCGCGGGCGGCGCCGACGGCCCGATCGGGCCGAACCGGTAGACCAGCGTCGTCAGGAACGAGGCGTGCAGCGCCTGCTCGGCCACGCCCTCGCAGACGAACCGGGGGCCCACGCTCACCAGGTCGTACTCCTCCAGCGCCGCCGCGAGCGCGCCGAACAGCCCCGGAGAGGGACGGGCGTCGGCGTCCAGGGTCACCACGACCTCATTCCCGGCCGCCTCGATGCCCTGCTGCACCGCCCACTGCTTGCCGATCCAGCCCTCGGGCGGCGGCGTCCCGGCCACGACCCGCGCCCCCAGACCGGCGGCCAGGCGGGCGGTGCCGTCGCGGGACTCGTCGTCGACCACGATCACCTCGGTGACGGCCGGATCGGCGAGCGCGGCCGACAGGCACGGCCCCAGCCGGGCCTCCTCGTCCCGGGCGGGGATCACCACCGAGACGCGTGCCGTCGCCGTCGGCGCGGGGGTCCGCGGGGCGGCCAGCGGGGGCAGCCGCCGCCGTCCCCTGGCCAGCCGCGCCGCCACCGCCACCGCGGCCGCCGCCTGCAGGACGTTCAGGATTCCCATCGCCGTACCTCCACGCCGAGTCGTCCGTGCGCCGGATCTCATGCCCGCCCCCGGGCCGGGGAGCCGGTGGAGCCCGCGGTCCTCGCGGGGAAGTCCTCGCCGACCAGGGAGGACACGATCTTCGCGCCCATCGCCACCAGCGGCAGCCCGCCGCCCGGGTGCACCGAACCGCCCACCAGGTACAGGCCGCGCCGGGGACCCCGGTTGCCGGGACGGCGGAACGGGGCCAGCGGCCCCGAGTAGGCGCCGCCGTAGATCGAGCCGCCCCACGCGCCATAGCGGTCGCGCAGGTCGGCGGGGGTGAACAGGTCGACGAACCGCAGCCGCCCCGACAGGTCGTACCCCCGGCCCGCCAGCCGCTCCAGCACCAGGTCCCGGTACGACTCCGGCGACATCGGCCACCGCCCCGGATCCCGGGACGGGACGTTGACCAGCATGACCCAGTTCTCCGTGCCCGGTGGCGCCTGCGACGGGTCGTCCACCACCGAGCAGCCGATGTAGACGGTCGGGTCCTCCGGGGGCCTGCGACGCCGGAAGATGTCGCCGAACTCCCGCCGGTAGTCGGCGGAGAAGACCACCGAGTGGTGCCCCAGCCCCTCGGTCCTGCCCTCCACCCCGGCCAGCAGCAGGAACGCCGACGAGGAGGTGCCGAGCCCGGCGACGCGCCGCAGCATGCGCCGGTCCGGCAGCAGCCTCCCGTACAGCGCCGCCGCGTCGGTGTTGGCGACCACGATGTCGGCCCGCTCGGACTCCCCGGAGGCCAGGCGCACCCCGGTGACCCGGTCGCCGTCGGCGAGCACCCGCTCCACCGCGGTGCCCGGCACGACCTCCACGCCCGCCTTCTCCAGCATCAGCGCCAGGGCGTCGGCGATGCGCGGCAGCCCGCCGGGGACGTACCAGCCGCCCTCGCCGTGCTCGATCGCCGGCACGCAGCCCAGCGCGGCCGGGGCGCGGTACGGGTCGGAGCCCGCGTAGGTCGCGTAACGGCCGACGTACTGGCGCAGGCGCGGATCGGTGAAGAAGCGCCGGGCCAGGCCGTCGAGCGTACGGCCGGGGGCCACCGCCAGCAGGTCCGCCAGGCGGGCCTCGGCGGGCGGCGAGGTCAGCGGCCCGGTGAAGAACGTGCGCCGCGACGCCTCGTAGCAGTTCCGCGCCCAGTCGTGGAAGGCCAGCCAGGAGCGGCCCTGACCGGGGGCGAGCCGGTCGACCTCGGCGGCCATCCGGGCCGGGTCGCGGTGGGCCGCCAGCGTCGAGCCGTCGGCGAAGCGGTAGCGGCACAGATCGTCGAGCTCCACCAGGTCCAGCTCCAGCCCGAGGCCGATGAAGATCTCGGGCAGGGTCAGCAGGGAGGGGCCCAGGGAGAAGGTGAAGCCGTCCCTGGTGTGCTCGGCGAGCTTGCCGCCCAGCCGGGGAAGCCGCTCGTACAGGCGCACCCGGTGCCCCTGCCCGGCCAGCAGCAGGGCGGAGACCATGCCCCCCACGCCGCCGCCTATCACGATCACGTCCGGCATCGGTGCCTCCTGGAGAGCAGGGCGAGCGTTGCGAACAATCCCATCGAGACCCCTCCGGCGGCGGCGACCAGCGGGTCCGGCGGGTCGAAGACCGCCGCGAACCCCACCGTCTCCATGACCGCCATCACCGTGTAGATCGACACCAGCCCCCCGCTCCAGGCCGCGGGCCGGGCCACGACGCGCTCCACCGCGACCATGACCAGCAGCGAGACGAGGATCCAGCCCGCGAAGTTGCTGAGCGGGACACCCCGGTAGAAGCCGGGCTCGTGCCAGACCCACAGGCCCAGCCGGATCATCTGCGGGTCCAGGAACAGGTCCCAGGCGGTCAGCGCCAGCGCTCCCAGCACGACGCGCGCCGCCCGGCTCGCCGGTGCCACCGCGGCGGCCACCGCGTGCGCGGCCAGCCCCATGCCGCCCCAGGCCAGCGCCACGATCACCGGTACCCCGCCGAGCTGCGGGCGCAGCACACCGGTGTAGTGGTAACCGCCGAACGGCACGCCCGTCCTGATGCCCACCCACTCGGCCGCGTACCCGGTCACGACCACGGCGGCGAACGCCGGCGCGGCCCTGGCGGCGCCGTGGGTCACCGAGGCGAAGGCCAGCGCGCTCCCCGCCAGCAGCAGGACCACCACGCCGGTCAGCGCGATCGGCCTCGGCTGCAGTCCCGAGGCGACCTGCGCGGCCACCATCGCGGCCAGCAGCACCACACCCAGCGCGCCCGCCGCCCGCCTGGCGCGCACCGTTCCCGGCCCTTCCGGTGGTGGCCGTTCCCGCAGCGCGCCGAGCCCCTGCCGTCCGCCGTTCACCTGTTGGCTCTGCCCCATGAACGGTCATTCGAGCGGCTGGGCGCGGTCAGATTCACTTTGAGGTCCCGATCTCGCTCCGGGTCCCCGATCCCCCGGCCCGGCCGGTGCCGCGGGACGGCGCCGGGTGGCGGCAGGCGGCGGCGGGGCAGCGCCGGAAGGGTGCCGGAGGGGTGCCGGAAGGGTGCAGGGGTGGTGGCGGGCGGCGACCGGGGATGTGATTGGCTGTGCGACCGTGGACGTCGCCGAGGTGCTGTGGCTGCTGGGAGCCGGGACGCTCGCCGGGGTGGTCGGCACCGTGGTGAGCCTGGCCTCGATCGTCTCCTACCCGGCGCTGCTGGCGCTCGGCCTGCCGCCGCTGGCCGCCAACGTGACGAACACCGTGGCGCTGACCTTCCACGGCGTGGGGTCGGCCATCGGCTCGCGGCCCGAGCTGACCGGGCAGGGCTCCCGGGTCGTGCGGCTGGGCGGGGTCACCCTGCTCGGCGGCGCGGCCGGGGCGGCACTGCTGCTGGCGACCCCCTCCACCCTGTTCGAGGCGATCGCGCCGTGGCTGATCGCGTTCGCCTCGCTGCTGCTGGTCCTCCCGCCCAAGGTGGGACGCGGGCTCGGCGGCGAGGACGGGTGGGCGGCGCGCGCCGCGATGTTCGCCGTCGCGCTCTACATCGGCTACTTCGGGGCGGCGGGCGGAATCCTCATGTTCGCGGTGCTCTCGGCCGTGCTCGACGAGACGCCGGTCAGGGCCAACGCCCTCAAGTCCGTCGTGTCCTCGCTGGCGAACGCCGTGGCGATGATCGGTTTCGCCTTCTTCGGGCCGGTGCAGTGGACGGCGGTGGCCCCGCTCTCGGTGGGGTTCTTCCTGGGCGGCCTGCTCGGCCCGCCGATCGCCCGCCGGCTGCCCGGCCGCGCGCTCCAGCTCGGCACCGCCGCCTGCGGCCTGGCCGTCGCGGTCAAGCTCGGCCTCGACGCCTACGCGTAGGCGATCCCGTGCCGGCCGTCACCGAGGCGTACGCAGGGGTGTGGTTCTCCGCACCCCGCACCGGCCGCGCACCTCATTCCCGCCGTGCCCCGATCGTCCGTAGCCTCTGGGCATGACGGATCGGCCGAACGGCACCGGGGACGGCACGCGCATCGCCGCCGAGGGGGCGCGGCTGCTGTGGACGGTGGTCCTCGGCGCCGCCACCGCCCTGCTTGGCCTGGCCCTCGCGCTGCCCGCGCTGGCGTTCGCCGGCCGTCCGGCCGTGTCGCGGGCGGCGCGGCGGCTGGCCGTGTTCGAGGCCCGCCGCCTGCGCCTGGACCCCGTCGCCCTCGGGCTCGACGCGGGCCGCCCGGACGGGCGGGAGCTGCGCTACCTGGCGGCCAGGGTGCCGGTGGGCGTGCTCGGCGGCCTGGTCGTCGCCCTCCTCGTCATCGGCGCCGGGACGGCCGTCGCGCTCGCGTGGTCCTGGGGGAGGGGCCTGCCGTTCGACGGCATGACCCCGACCGCTCCGCTGCTCGCCTACGCCTTCCTGGGAGGTCTCGTCCTGCTGTTCCTGGACCTGTGCGGCGTGGCGGGGGTGCACGCGCTGGAACGGCGGCTGGCCGCGCGCATGCTCGGGTCCGACCCCACCGAGGCGCTGCGGCGGCGCATCACCGAGCTGGCCGAGAGCCGCGCGGGCGTGCTCACGGCCGTCGACTCCGAGCGGCGCAGGATCGAACGCGACCTGCACGACGGGCTGCAGCAGCGGCTGGTGGCGCTGTCCATGCTGGTCGGACGGGCCCGCCGGGGACGTCCCGAGCTGCTGGAACAGGCGCACGAGCAGGCGCAGCAGGCCCTGGCCGAGCTGCGCGAGGTGGCCTGGCGGGTCTACCCGTCGGGACTGGACTCCCTCGGCCTCGCCGACGCCCTCGCCGGGGTGGCCGAGCGCTCCGGCGTCCCGGTCAAGGTCGTGGTCGATCTGCCGGTACGGCCGCCGACGGCGGTGGAGACGGCGTCGTACTTCGTGGTCAGCGAGGCGGTGACCAACGCGGCCAAGCACGCCGGCGCCGCCGCGGTCACCGTCGAGGTCCGCGCGCACGACACAATGGTCGTCGTGCGCGTACGGGACGACGGTGTGGGCGGGGCGGACCCGCAGGGCGGCGGCCTGTCCGGGCTGGCGCGGCGGGTGGCCGCGCTGGACGGCCGCTTCACGGTGACCAGCCCGCCCGGCGGGCCCACCACGATCGAGGCGGAACTGCCGTGCGGGTGATCCTGGCCGAGGACTCCACCCTGCTGCGCGAGGGCCTGGTGCGGCTGCTGGCCGAGGAGGGCCACGAGGTACTCGCCGCCGTCGGTGACGCCGACGCGCTGGTCGGGGCGGTGGACGCCTGCGAACCGGACGTGGTGGTGGTCGACGTGCGGATGCCGCCCACCCACACCGACGAGGGACTGCGCGCCGCCCTGGACATCAGGCGACGCCGTCCGGAGGTCAAGGTCCTGGTCCTGTCGCAGTACGTGGAGAAGCGGTACGCCACCGAGCTGATGAGCGCGAACGTCGAGGGCGTCGGCTACCTGCTCAAGGACCGGGTGGCGCAGGTGGGCGACTTCCTGGACGCCCTGGAGCGGGTGGGGGCCGGGGGAGCGGCGTTCGACCCGGAGGTGGTACGGCAGCTGCTCGCGCGCACCAGCCACGCCGACCCCCTGACCAGGCTGACCGTCCGCGAACGCGAGACGCTGGAGCTGATGGCGCAGGGCATGACCAACGCCTCGATCGCCCAGGCCATGCACGTGTCGCAGAGCGCGGTGGAGAAACACGTCAACGCGCTGTTCGACAAGCTGGAACTGTCCCACACGACCGGCTACAGCCGCCGGGTCCTGGCCGTCCTGCACTACCTGGGCTCCTGAATCGCCTCTGAACCTCCCGCGTCGCCCGGCCTCCCGAGCCGACCCGGCGACCGCCCCAGCCTTATAGTGTTCCGAACCCGTGAGACCGCGCCGATGACCGGCCCGTGAGACCGCACCGACCAGAATCCCGAGCCGGTCGCCAACCGCCCCACCCTTATAGTGTTCCGAACCCGTGAGACCGCGCCGGCGACTGGACCGAGGAGCGAAGGAGCGAAGCGGATGAGCGACGAGGGAAGGAGCCGGGTCAGAGCGGTCTCACCGCGACGCGAAGCGTCGCCATAGACAGGAGTGAGATGGCCAGGAAGGCACCGCGCGACGAGGCCGGTGAGGACGGCCTCAAGGTCTCCCCGCCCAAGGAGTGGGCCGCCGGCATCCCGGGGGTGGCCCGGTCGCTGCTGGCCGCCCAGGCCCAGATGGGCGCCGGCCGTACCCTGCTGACCCTGGCCGGTGTCAACCAGAAGGAGGGCTTCGACTGCCCCGGGTGCGCCTGGCCCGAGGGTGATCATCGCAGCCCCGCGGAGTTCTGCGAGAACGGGGCCAAGGCGGTGGCGGAGGAGGCCACCGTCCGCAGGGTCACCGCGGACTTCTTCGCCCGGCACAGCGTGGACGACCTGGCGCGTCACACCGACCACTGGCTGGGTCAGCAGGGGCGCCTCACCTCGCCGATGCACAGGGCCCCGGGCTCCGACCACTACGTCCCGGTGAGCTGGCAGGACGCCTTCTCCATCGTCGCGCGGGAGCTGCGCGCGCTCGACGACCCGGACGAGGCGCTGTTCTACACCTCCGGCCGTACCTCGAACGAGGCCGCGTTCGCCTACCAGCTCCTGGTCCGCAGGTTCGGCACCAACAACCTGCCCGACTGCTCCAACATGTGCCACGAGTCCAGCGGTTCGGCGCTGAACCAGACCCTGGGCATCGGCAAGGGCACGGTCTCGCTGGAGGACCTGCACCGGGCCGGCCTGATCTTCGTCGTCGGCCAGAACCCCGGCACCAACCACCCCCGCATGCTCTCGGCGCTGGAGCGGGCCAAGCGCGGCGGCGCCCGGATCGTCGCGGTCAACCCGCTGCCCGAGGCCGGGCTGCTCCGCTTCAAGAACCCGCAGCGGATCTCCGGCCTGGTGGGGAAGGGCACGACGCTGGCCGACCGGTTCCTGCAGATCCGCCTCAACGGCGACCTCGCGCTGTTCAAGGCCATGTCGCTGCTCCTGCTCCAGGCCGAGGACGCGGCGCCCGGCACCGTGGCCGACCGCGACTTCGTCGAGACCCACACCCTGGGGTTCGACGCCTGGGCCGAGGACCTGCGCTCCCTGGACTGGGCCGAGGTCGAGGAGGCGACCGGGCTGGACCGCCCGGCGATCGAGGAGACCGTACGGGAGGTGCTGGGCGCGAGGTCGGTCATCGTGTGCTGGGCGATGGGCCTGACCCAGCACAAGAACTCCGTCGCCACCATCCGCGAGGTCGTGAACTTCCTGCTGCTCCGCGGCAACGTGGGCCGTCCGGGAGCCGGGGTCTGCCCGGTGCGCGGTCACTCCAACGTCCAGGGCGACCGCACCATGGGCATCTACGAGCGGCCACCGGCCTGGTTCCTGGACGCGTTGCGCGCGGAGTTCGGTTTCGAACCGCCCCGCGAGCACGGGTTCGACACCGTGGAGGCGATCCGGGCGCTCCGGTCGGGACGGGCCAAGGTCTTCGTCGCGATGGGCGGCAACTTCGTGGCCGCGACCCCGGACACCGCGGTGACCGAGGAGGCGATGCGACGTGCCCGGCTGACCGTGCAGGTCTCCACCAAGCTCAACCGTTCCCACGCGGTGTGCGGCCGGGAGGCGCTGATCCTCCCCACCCTGGGCCGCACCGAACGCGACACCGGCCCCGACGGCGGTGCCGGTGACGGGCGGTTCGTCACCGTCGAGGACTCCATGGGCCTGGTGCACGCCTCCCGGGGCAGGCTGGCGCCCGCCTCCGCCGACCTGCTCTCCGAGGTGGAGATCGTCTGCCGGCTGGCGGCGGAGCTGTTCGGCGACGACCCGCACGTGCCGTGGAAGGAGTTCGCGGCCGACTACGACGCCATCCGCGACCGCATCTCCCGGGTGGTGCCCGGGTTCGACGACTTCAACGTCCGCGTCCGGGCCCCGGGCGGTTTCGCGCTGCCCAACGCGCCCCGCGACGAGCGGCGCTTCCCGACCGCGACGGGGAAGGCCAACTTCACCGTCAACCCGCTGGAGGTGCTGCGGGTTCCGCCGGGCCGGCTGCTGCTCCAGACGGTCCGCAGCCACGACCAGTACAACACCACGATCTACGGCATGGACGACCGCTACCGGGGCGTGCGCGGGGGGGCGCCGGGTGGTCTTCGTGCACGCCGGTGACCTGGCCGAGCGCAACCTCTCCGACGGAGACCTCGTGGACCTGGTCAGCGAGTGGCCCGACGGGGAGCGCAGGGCCGAGGCGTTCCGCGTGATCGCCTACCCGACCGCGCGCGGCTGCTGTGCCGCGTACTTCCCGGAGACCAACGTGCTGGTGCCGCTGGACTCGGTCGCCGACACCTCCAACACCCCCACCTCCAAGAGCGTCGTGGTCAGGCTCGTCCTGCGCGCCGACGACCCGGAGCGCCCCTGACACGCGGTTCTCGTGCCCCTGGGAGACGGCCCGTGACCGTGTCCGGGGGCCTCGGTTACGGTGCCCTCCGGGTCAGCGGGGTTCGAGCAGGCGGCGCGGCCCGGCGCCCTCGCCGCCCAGGCGGTCTCCGGGGTTGACCAGGGCGCACTGCTCGAACGACAGGCAGCCGCAGCCGACGCAGTCGGTGAACAGGTCGCGCATCCTCTCCAGCCGGGCGATGCGCGCGTTCAGTTCCTCGCTCCAGCAGTGCGACGCCCGCCGCCAGAACTCCGGGGTCGGGTGCGTCCCCTCCGGCAGCAGGGCGAGCACGTCGCCGATCACCGACAGCGGGATGCCGACCGACTGGGAGGCGCGGATGAAGGCGATCACCCGCAGCGTGGAGCGGTGGTAGCGGCGCTGGTTGCCGGTGGTGCGGCGACTGCGGACGAGGCCCTGCCGCTCGTAGAAGCGCAGGGCCGAGGTGGGCACGCCGCTGCGCTCGGCCAGCTGGCCGATGGTGAGCTCCTTGGCCGCGGGGGAGGCGTCCGGCGGGGAGGCGTTCGTCATGCCCGCCAGCCTAACTTGACTTCAACATTGGTTTAAGTTCGACCATGGTCGCATGAACACTTCAGAGAAGATCCTGGTGATCGGCGCGACGGGGAACATCGGCGGGCACCTGGTGTCCCTGCTCGCCGAGGCGGCCGTCCCGGTGCGGGCACTGACCCGTGATCCGCGGCGGGCGGAGCTGCCCGGCGGCGTCGAGGTGGTACGCGGGGACCTGACCGAGCCGGAGACCCTGGAGGCGGCGCTGAAGGGCGTGGGCGCGGTGTTCCTGCTGTGGCCGTCCTTCTCGGCCGCCGGGGCGGAGGCCGTCGTCGAGGTGATCGCCCGGCACGCCCGCCGCGTCGTCTACGTCTCCGCCTTCTCCGTACGGGACGGGGACGAGGCGGTGCAGAACGGGGTGTGGGGCGAGGTCGAGGAGCTGCTGCGGAGGTCCGGGACGGAGTGGACGTTCCTGCGGGCCGGCGGGTTCGCCACGAACACGCTCGCCTGGGCCGACGAGATCAGGAACGGCGGCGTGGTGCGCGCACCGTACGCCGGCGCGGCGCGCTCGCTCGTCCACGAGGCCGACATCGCCGACGTGGCCTTCCTGGCGCTGACGCAGGAGGGGCACGGCGGCCGGAGTTACGTGCTCACCGGGCCGGAGGTCATCACCCAGGCCGACCAGCTCCGCGTCATCGGCGAGGTCATCGGCCGTCCCCTGCGTTTCGAGGAGCAGCCGCGGCAGGAGGCCCGCGAGCAGATGATCGCCGCCTGGGGCGACCCGGCGGTGGTGGACGCCTCGCTCGACTACTGGGCCTCCATCGTCACCGAGCCCGAGCCGGTCAGCGCGGACGTCGAGGAGGTGACCGGCCGTCCCGCCCGTACGTTCCGCGAGTGGGCACGTGACCACGCGGCCGGCTTCCGGTAGGCCCGGCACGCGTACGCGGCGACGGCCGGGGCTCGGGGAACGGCCGCCGGGACGGGTGCGGTGACCGTCTCCGGTCACCGCACCCGTCCTCCGCTACGGGCCGCCCCGTCCGGTCACCACACCGCGGTGCCCAGGGAGCAGGGCCGCAGGTGGGAACGCCTGCCCAGATCGTCGAGCAGGGCGTCCCACTCGGCGCCGACGACGTCGAGGTCGTAGCGGGAGGCGGTGCGCAGCGCGTTGCTCCCCAGCCGCAGGCGCAGGTCCTCGTCCTCGATCAGGCGGCGGACGCCCTCGGCGAGCGCGGACGGCTTGCCGGAGCGGATCAGCAGGCCGTCGTGCTCGTGGGTGATGATCTCACGCGGGCCGTGCGGGCAGTCGAAGCTGACCACCGGCACCCCCTTGCTCATCGCCTCCAGGATGGTCATGCCGAAGCCCTCGTACCGGGAGCTGACCACGTAGATCGAGGATCGGGCCAGCTCCTCGCCGATCTCCCTGCTGCTGCCCATCAGGAAGACCTTCCCGGACAGGCCCGCCTCCTCGATCCGCTCGCGCAGCCGCTGCTCCCGTTCGGGGGTGCCGCCGCCGTAGATGCGCAGGACCCAGTCCGGGTGCGCCTCGGCGACGTCCTTCCAGGCCTTGACCAGGCGGTCGAAGCCCTTGGCGTACACCACCCTGCCGATGGCGATCACCGTCTTCTCCCGCAGCGTGGAGATCTCCCCGGCCAGGGGCGGGACCGCGTTGGGGATGCGCAGCAGCCGGCGGGGGGCGTTGTTCTTCAGCGCCCCGGCGTACTGCTTGCGGTCGGCCTCGGTGAGGGTGACGAACGCGTCGAACCTGCCGTACCGCCTCTTGATGAGCCGCAGCATCTCGGGCTTGTGGGTCTGCAGGGTGACGTGCTCCTGCCCGACGGTGATGACGCCGGGGGGCGCGAGCAGCGCGGTGGCCAGGGCGTACGCGGGGCGGGTGGCGATGAGCACGCCGCCGTCCAGCGAGCGCAGGAAGCGGAGCAGGCGCAGGTCGGTCCAGAGCGTGACGGCCTGGTGGACGTTCTCCTGCTCGGGGACCAACCTGCTGGCGAAGCGGGAGAGCAGCCGGGCCACCGGTCCGCGCGGTCCGATCCTGTCGTCCAGGAACGACACCCGCACCCCCGGCGGGATCGGGAAGAACGGCTCCTCGGCCGCGCGGACGACGCTGACGATCTCCACGTCCCGCTCCCGCGCCAGGTACCCCGCCAGGTTCAGCACGGTCCGGATCGTGCCGCCCATCCCGTAGGCGTGGTGCAGCAGGATCCGGACCGTTCCCGTGTCGGGCGCGGGCGCCCGTCGTGCCCTTCTCGCATTGATCCTCCTCAGTGACCACAGCGCCGCGTTCACGAGCAGCCTGCGAATCTTCCCCGTCATCGAAAGTCCCGTTCGAGTGGTGTGCTCGTCCCACGTCGCGATCCCGCGGCCTGCCCGGCTCCGGGATCGCGACGGCCCCTTGGCAGGAGAGCGCGGATCGGTCGGTGTGGCGGTCGGTCAGGGCAGTGCGGGGACCGACGGTGCCGCGTCGGTCCAGCCGGCGTGGAGCACGATCTCCGTCGACGTCTTGTTCGCGAACGGCCTGCCGTCGATCGTGGTCCTCACGCCTTCCGGACCCGTACGGCCTTCTCGATCCACCCCCTCAGCCCGGCCGGGTCCGCGGGCAGCCGCTGCAGCTCCTCGTACGACAGCTGCTGACCGGCCACGTGGAACGCGTCCGAGCGGCCCTTCGCGGCGCCGGCCCGGCCCCTGTCCGGCCGGGTGGACAGGACGACGGTCATGCCGTCCGCCGACCGGTTCCACGTGGCCGGGGAGCCGTCGCGGCGCCACGCCCGTTCGTCGGCGGGGCTCTTCGGCCGCGTCCCCAGCCTCCGGGACCCGAACACGCACACCGCGGGCAGGACGGCCCCGATCGCCGTCAGCGACCGGGCCGGTGAGGTCGCGGCCTTCGTCTGTTGTCTCCGGTCATGCGATGTCATGACCCCTTATACGCCCGGCCCCCCGGGGAGGTTGCCCGCGTACGATCTTGAATTTGCGCGATCCGGGTTTGCAGGGCGTTCACCCCGGCGGGGTGACGCGACGGAATGTGAGATCGCCGGAGGTCGCGGGCAACGCGCGGTGCGACGCAGGCGTATCAGGGGGCATGACATTGGACGGACAGGAGTGAGCGAGGCCGGGGACAACGGGTTCGCGGCGTTCGTGGCCGCACGCGGCACGAGCCTGCTACGGGTCGCCTACCTCGCCTGCGGTGACGAGAAGGAGGCGGAGGACCTGGTGCAGACGGCACTGGAGCGCACCTATCAGCACTGGGACCGGGTGCGGTACGACAACCCCGAGCCCTATGTCCGCCGCATCATCGTCAACGCCTCCATCAGCCGTGCCCGGCGCCGGGCGATCATGCGGATCGTCCCGATGCACACTCCTCCGGAGTCCGCGGCACGCGAGACCGACGTCGACCTGCGTCACGTGCTGATGGACACCCTGCGCGCACTGCCTCCCCGGCAGCGCGCGGTGGTCGTCCTGAGGTACTGGGAGGACCTCAGCGAGACGCAGACCGCGGAGATCCTCGGTTGTTCGACGGGCACGGTGAAAAGTCAGGCATCGAAGGCGCTCGCCAAGCTCCGCGCGGCGATCGGCCCGGAAGCAGCGGAAGGAGTGATCGGGAATGTCCGCGCCTGAGAGTGACCTCCGCGCGCCTGACGACCTCCGGCGGATCATGGCGGACGAGGTCGAGAGGCTGCACGCCCCGCCGGACCTGGTGGAGCGGGTCCTGCGCGCCTCGCGCAGGAAAAGGGCGAACCGGATCAGGTTCACCGCCCTGGCCGCGGCCGTGGCCGTCGTCGGCGTGGTGACCCCCCTCTTTCTCGACCTCGGCCCGGACGGCTCGGCCACCGGGGGATCCCGGCCCGCCGGGCGGATCACGGTCTCCGGGACACCGGGGCCGGACGTCACCGCCGGGACCACGCCGGAACCTCCCGCCATCGACGACAGCGGACCGCCCCCCGCGTCCGGGCCCGGCGACCTCGGCGACCTCGGCGACGGAAGGGCCTTCAGGAGCATCCGGGTCGGGTACCTGCCCGAGGGCCTGCTGTGGTCCAACCGGTCCCTGGACCGGGGCGAGGAGTACACGACCTCGTGGGACTACGACGGTGACGGGAACGGCGCCTACTGCGTCCAGATCTACGTCCACGAGGGCGGGGCCGTCCAGGAGGTCGACGAGCGCGTCCGGGAGTACCGCGAGGAGGGGACGGGGAAGGAGGTGACCTTCGGCGACGACAGGACCGGCTACCTGGTCAGGCAGTGGGTCGGCGAGGACGGCGGGAACGGCACCCCGACCCTCTTCCTGAGCCTGGGGGAGGGGCGGCGGGTCGAGGTCATGCTCGGTCCCGGCTACGCCGACGACCTCGGGAGCCCCAAGGTGATCGACCGCGAACTGAGGAGGATCGCCACGGGTCTCAGCGCCGTCGGCTGACCCGCCCGGCGGCGCGGTCGCGGTAGGTCCGCACGATCCCGGCCGGCATGGCGGCGCCCGCGCCGGCGGCCAGGGCGTGCTGGACCACCGCCACCGTGAGGCCGGCGCTCCCGCAGGTAGGCCGGAGACCGATCGCCGGCCCGACGGCCACCCCGGCGAGCCCGATCGCGATGAGGCTCCCCTCCCAGACCGGTATCGCCGCGGCGCCACCGGACGCGTCCCCGCCCGTTACCGGGGCTGACCGCCCCCGTTGTCCTCGAACAGGTCCCGGGTACGGCGCAGCAGCGCCTCCCGTACGTGGTCCGGTGACAGGATCCGTAGCCTGGTGCCCAGGCTGAGGAGATATGCGGCGAGCTGGTCGGCGTCGTTGCCGCCGATCTCGACGATGGTGGCATCGGGGCCGTCCGGGCGGTGGGTGCCGATCGTGGGCGGGACCAGCCGTAGCGCCTGGTCCATGGGGTGCGCCAGCCGGACTGTGACATAGAGCGGGTACACGACGCTCGCGATGGACCGAGAGACGAGGAGCGCCGGGTCGGGCGGGTCGACGAGTTCGACGGTATGTCCGGTCGGCTGTACCTGTACCACCCGGTCGGCCCGGAACGTCCGCCACTGATCCCGGGCCACGTCCCGGGCGACGAAGTACCAGCGGCGGCCGGTGTGCACCAGGCGGTAGGGGTCGATGTCCCGAACGGTGACCTTCCCCGCGTGGTCGCGGTACGAAAGCCGGGCACGCTCGCCACGACGGCAGGCGGCGGCCAGTTCCAGCAGCGCGCCGGGTGAGATCTGACGTCCCTCGGGCCTGGGAGTGTGTACGAAAGTCGCATCCATCTCCCCCAGCCGGTCCGCGATCCGGGACGGTAGGACCTGCCGTAGTTTCAACAGCGCCGACAGCGCGGCCTGGTCGCCGCCCAGGACGCCGCTGAGCGCGGCCTCTCGCAGCGCGACGGCCACGGCGAGTGCCTCCTCGTCATCGAGGATCAGCGGCGGCACCCGGGTGCCACCGCCGAGGCGGTAGCCGCCCCAGGGTCCGGGGTCGGACTCGATGCCGTAACCGAGTTCCCTCAGCCGGGCGACATCCCGCCGGACCGTGCGGTCGGTGACCGCCATTCGCTCGGCCAGCTCGCGGCAGGTCCACGCCGGTCGGGTGGACAGCAGCGAGACCAGTCGCAGCAGGCGGGCGGAGGTGCTGATCACATCCGGAAGTGTTCCCCATGACCAGGACCGGAACTGTCCTGGTCCCGTCATAGCCTCCTCCCCATGAGTACCGAACCCGCATCCGGACCCGCGATCCGCTTGCTGTCCGTCGACTTCGACTGCCCGGACCCCGCCGAGCTGGCCCGCTTCTACGGCGACGCGCTCGGCTTGCCCGTCGCCTACTCCAGCGACGACTTCGTCCTGCTCGGCCGGGAGGGTTCACCTGGAATGGGCTTCATCCGGGTGGCCGACTACCGGCGTCCGACCTGGCCGGACCCGTCCCAGGGCAAGCAGGCTCACATGGAACTGGGCGTCGACGATCTGGACGCCGCCCACGCACGGATGCTGGCACTGGGCGCCATGGAACCCCCTGTCCAACCGCACCCCGATCAGCGCAGGGTCCTGCTGGACCCCGCGGGCCACCCCTTCTGCATCTCCACGCAGGACTGAGCGTCGGCGGTCGGCCGACGACCACGCCCACGCGCCCACGCAAGGTGGCGAACTCATCGTCGTCCTCAGCAGGAGGGCGGCTGTGCGCACGCCATTCCGGCTTCGTCGTCAAGGACGGAGATCAGTCGGTATCGGTATTCACCTGCCGCAGGCTGTGGAAGAAGGAGGCAGAGGAAGGCCCCAGCCTGACCGGCACCGTCAGGCTGAAAAAGGGCTCGGTGTTCGTACATCACCGGGCCGAGGTCACAGGCGCTGTCAGCCGAGGCCGAGACCGTCGGTCCTCACGCGGTCGAGGAAGGTGCCCCACTCGGCGGAGGTGAACAGGAGCGCGGGACCGCCGGTGTCCTTGGAGTCGCGTACGGCGACCAGGCCGGTGGCGTTCCCGAGCCCCGTCCGCTCACCGTCGGCCGGTCGGACCCGGCGGGGGACCGATCGGCGGCCGTGACGCGTACGCGGCCGTCAGGGCTTGCGCGCGATCCCCACGTAGCCCATCCGGGCCATCTCCTCGTCGACCTGCAGCTCCGTGTCCGGGTCGGAGAACGGCTCGATGCCCTCCGCGTTCCGGCCGTTGACGAGGCCCGGGGGGATGAGCTCGAAGTCGCCGAAGAACCGGGCGATCTCCTCGCCCGTACGGGGGCAGAACGGCGTGTTCGCCTTCTGGTAGAACTCGCTGATCCGGGCGGTGCGCTCGGGGGCGGCGTCGCTGCCGACGTGGGAGACGGCCAGGTAGCTTCCGGGCGCCACGGCCTCGCGGTAGGCGGCGACGAACGCCTGCGGGTCGTCCTCGTCGGAGATGAGGTGCAGCAGGAACATCATCAGGACCGCGACGGGCCGGTCGAAGTCGATGAGCTCGCGCACCTCGGGGTCGCCGAGGATGCTCCCGGGGTCGCGCACGTCCCCCTGGACCATGGCCACCCCGTCGCCCCCGGCGAGCAGGGCGCGGCCGTGCGCGCAGACCACGGGGTCGTGGTCGACGTAGACCACGCGCGCGTCCGGGGCCAGCCGGAGGGCGACCTCGTGCACGTTCTGCTGCGCGGGCAGCCCCGAGCCGAGGTCGAGGAACTGCCTGACGCCCTTGCCGATGAGGTACTCCACCACCCGGCCGATCAGCCTGCGGTTCTCCCGGGCGCCGTCACGGGTCTCGGGGAGCACGCTGAGCACCATCTCGGCGAGCTCCCGGTCGGCCCGGAAGTTGTCCTTGCCGCCGATGAAGTAGTCGTACATCCGGGCAGCGTTCGGGATGTGCGGATCCACCCCCTGGGGCGCCTGCTCCTTCGTCATCAGCGTCCTGCCGTCTGTCTCGTCTCCGCGTGCTGAACTCCGTCATGATCCCGTTGTTTTCCGGCGAACGCCACCTTTTCGGGTGGTGTATCTCACGGTGAGAGCACCCTGACCCGCCGTGGTGATCCCGGCGGGCCGCTCCGCGGGCTCGGCCCGAACCCGTTTCCTCGCGGCCCGATTCCGGTCGGTAAGGTACACGGATGGCGAACGTAAGGAAGCAGATTCTCACCGAGTTCGGCGTCAAGGCGACCATCGTCCCCGAGGTCGAGATCAGGCAACGGGTCGACTTTCTCAAGGACTACCTGCGGTCGACCCCGGCCAAGGGTTACGTGCTCGGGATCAGCGGCGGCCAGGACAGCACGCTGGTCGGCAGGTTGTGCCAGCTCGCCTGCGAGGAGCTGCGCGCCGAGGGGCGTGAGGCCACCTTCGTCGCGGTACGGCTTCCCCACGGCGTGCAGGCCGACGAGCACGACGCCCAGATCGCGTTGGAGTTCATCCGGCCCGACCGGTCGATCACGGTGAACATCAAGCCGAGCGCGGACGCCGTCTCCGCTCAGACGGCGCTGGGCCTGCGGGAGCTCAAGGGCGACGGGTTCGAGCTGAGCGACTTCGTGCGCGGCAACGTCAAGGCCCGCGAGCGCATGGTGGTCCAGTTCGCGATCGCCGGACAGCTGGGCCTGCTCGTCGCGGGCACCGACCACGCGGCCGAGGCGGTGACCGGCTTCTACACCAAGTACGGCGACGGCGGCGTGGACGTCACCCCGCTGACCGGGCTGAACAAGCGTCAGGGCGCCGCCCTGCTGCGGGAGCTGGGAGCACCGCCGAGCACCTGGGAGAAGGTGCCGACCGCCGACCTGGAGGAGGACCGGCCCGCCCTGCCCGACGAGGTGGCGCTCGGCCTGACGTACGCCCAGATCGACGACTACCTGGAGGGTGCCGAGATCGCGCCGGAGGCGGCGGCGAAGCTGGAGGCGCACTACCTCGCGACCCGGCACAAGCGGACCGTTCCGGTCGGCCCGTCCGACGACTGGTGGCGGACCACGGACGCGTGACCGTCGGCCGTCCTCGTTGCGTACGGCGCACCCTGTCGCGCCGTACGCTTTACGTCCGCCTGCCTATCCTCCTGAGATGAGGGGGGCGGCCGTGTACGACTTCGTCATCGTCGGGGGTGGTTCGGCGGGGTGCGCGCTCGCCAACCGGCTGTCGGCCGACCCCGCCAACCGCGTGCTGGTGCTGGAGGCGGGCCGCCCGGACCATCCCTGGGACGTCCTCATCCACATGCCGGCGGCCCTGCCCTTCCCGATCGGGAACCGCTTCTACGACTGGAAGTACGTCTCCGAGCCCGAGCCGCACATGAACGGCCGCCGGATCTACCACGCCCGGGGCAAGGTGCTGGGCGGCTCCAGCAGCATCAACGGAATGATCTTCCAGCGGGGCAACCCCCTGGACTACGAGCGCTGGGGCGCCGATCCGGGGATGGGGGCCTGGGACTTCGCGCACTGTCTGCCGTACTTCAGGCGCATGGAGAACTGCGTGGCCGCCGACCCCGGCGATCCGATGCGCGGCCGGGGCGGACCGCTGGTGCTGGAGCGCGGGCCGGTGCGCAACCCGCTGTTCGGGGCCTTCTTCGAGGCGGTGCAGCAGGCCGGGCACCCGCTGACCGACGACGTCAACGGCTACCGCCAGGAGGGCTTCGCCCGCTTCGACCGCACCATCAGCGCCGGACGACGCCTGTCGGCCGCCCGTGCCTACCTGCACCCGGTCGGGAGACGCCCCAACCTGGAGGTCAGGACGCGGGCGTTCGTCACCCGGATCCTCTTCGAGGGCGGGCGCGCCGTCGGCGTCGAGTGCGGCGGCCGGACGGTCCGCGCGGGCGAGGTGATCCTGTGCGGCGGCGCGTTCAACTCCCCGCAGCTGCTCCAGCTCTCCGGGGTGGGGAACGCGGCCGAGCTGGAGGCCCTCGGCGTCGACGTCGTGCACCACCTGCCGGGCGTCGGCGAGAACCTCCAGGACCATCTGGAGGTCTACATCCAGTACGCCTGCGGGCGGCCGGTGTCGCTGCAACCGGCGATGAGGTGGCGCAACCGGCCGTGGATCGGCGCGCGCTGGCTGTTCCTGCGCAGCGGTCCCGGCGCGACCAACCACTTCGAGGCGGGCGGCTTCGTCCGGAGCAACGACGAGGTCGACTATCCCAACCTGATGTTCCACTTCCTGCCCGTCGCGGTCCGCTACGACGGCTCCGCGCCCGCGGGCGGGCACGGCTACCAGGTGCACGTCGGGCCGATGTACTCCGACGCGCGCGGCTCGGTGAAGATCACCAGCACCGACCCCCGGGTGCACCCGGCGCTGCGCTTCAACTACCTGTCCACCGCGCGGGACCGGCGCGAGTGGGTGGAGGCCGTCCGGATCGCGCGCGACATCCTGAACCGGCCCGCCATGGACGCCTTCAACGCCGGGGAGATCTCACCCGGCCCCGGGGTCGAGACCGACGAGGAGATCCTCGACTGGGTGGCCAGGGACGGAGAGACCGCGCTGCACCCCTCGTGCACCGCGCGGATGGGCGTCGACGCCATGTCCGTGACGGACCCGCTCTCCCTGCGGGTGCACGGCCTGGAGGGACTGCGCGTGGTGGACGCCTCGGTGATGCCGTACGTGACCAACGGCAACATCTACGCGCCGGTCATGATGGTGGCGGAGAAGGCGGCCGACCTGATCCTGGGCAACACCCCGCTCGCGCCCGAGCACACCCCCTTCCACCGGCACCGCGGCGAGCCCGCCCGCTGACCGCGTCCGCCGACCGCATCCACTCACCTCGGATGACCGCGCCTGCCGACCCCGCCCCGTGATCCCGCCCGACGGCCCCGTCCGGCGGTCGGACGTCGGTATTTTCCCTCTTGAGGGATATATAGCGTTAATGAGTGATTCAGGTGGTTTTGCAAGGGTCCACGGGTAGCCGGAGCGCTCTCTCCGGCGGGGATGGAAAGGCACACCATGGGCCACGGGCACGATCACCCTCACGATCACACTCATGCTCACCCGCACGACCACACTCACGGTGCCGGGCACGCCCTCGACCAGGGCGACACGGCGCCGGTCGTCGACCTCTCGGTTCCCGACGCCGAGCTCTCTCCCGGCCAGCTCTCGCGGCGCCAGATGTTCCGCCGCGCGGGACTGCTGGGCGCCGGCCTGAGCGCGGCCGGCGTCCTCGGCGCGCAGGGCCAGGCCGCCGCGGCCGCCACCGGCACGCGGACCCCGCACGGCCCCGAGCCCCGCGACGGCTACCTCTGGCTCGCCGGCGACCACCACATCCACACCCAGTACAGCTCCGACGGGATCTACAAGGTCAGTGACCAGGTCCGGCACGGGAACGCGTACGGGCTGGACTGGATGGTCATCACCGACCACGGGGGCGCCACCCACGCCAAGATCGGTGTCGACAAGGTCAACCCCGACATCGTCGCCGCGCGGCAGGCCGTCAGGGACACCCTGGTCTTCCAGGGACTGGAATGGAACATCCCGGGCGCCGAGCACGGCACCGTGTTCGTGGCCCCCGGCCGGGGCGAGGTGGACACCCTCAAGGAGTTCGAGAACTCCTTCGACGGCTCGGTGAAGGGCGCCTCGGCCTCCACCCCGCAGAACGAGGCCCTGGCCATCGCCGGGCTGAACTTCCTGGCCGACGCCGTCAGGCGCCGTCGCGTCGGGGACGCGCTGTTCCTCGCCAACCACCCCTCGCGCAAGGGGCTCGACTCCCCGCACGAGATCCGAGGCTGGCGCGACGCCCAGCCGGACATCGCCGTCGGCATGGAGGGAGCGCCGGGCCACCAGGCCGCGGGCATCCCCAAGCCGCACGGGCCGGGCGGCGGACGCGGCTTCTACGACAGCAACCCGGGCGCGGACTCCTTCCCCGCCTACCCCGCCGAGAGCTACAAGACCTTCGGCGGCTTCGACTGGATGACCGCGACCGTCGGCGGCCTCTGGGACAGCCTGCTCGCCGAGGGCAAGAGCTGGTGGATCACCGCCAACTCCGACTCGCACTCGGTCTACGCCGACACGACCGACCGCGGGCCGGGCGGGGACTTCAACGCCGACGGCAGGTACGAGGACCCCGTCTACCGGGGCACTCCCAACCTGACGGCCGGTGACTTCTGGCCCGGGTACTACAGCCGCACCCACGTCGGCGCCAGGAACTTCTCCTACACCGCGGTCATGGACGCCATCCGCGAGGGCCGCGTGTGGGTGGACCACGGCGGCCTCATCAGCGGCCTGGTCGTGCGCGCGCGGCAGGCCGACAGGGGACAGCGCGGCGTCTCGCTCGGCGACACCCTGCACATCCGCAAGGGCGCCAAGGTCGAGCTCAACATCGAGATCACGCTGGCGAACCGGCCGAACTGGGCGCAGTACGTCCCGGCCCTGGCCCGCGTGGACGTCATCCAGGGCGACGTCACCGGACCCGCGTCCGACCGGGACGTCTTCACGACCCCGGCCACCAAGGTCGTGACCTCCTTCGAGGTCGGCAAGAACACCGGGACCGTGAGGTTCACCTACCGGCTCGGCGCCGTCGACCGGCCGGTCTACGTGCGGCTGCGGGGCACCGACGGCAACCGCAGCGCCCCCGGGCTGCTCGGCGCGGCGATCGACCCGGCCGGACCGCGGATCGACGTCTTCGGCGACGCCGACCCGTGGAAGGACCTGTGGTTCTACAGCAACCCGATCTGGGTCGTGCCGCGCGGATGATCATCGGCCTCGACGGAGGCTCGCGGACGGTCGCGGAGGCCGAGCACCTTCTCCACCGGGTGGTGGAGACGCTCGGCCTCCCGGACGGCATCGTGGGCTGCACGCACTTCGTACGCGTCGCGGACGGCACGCCGCACGTGGCCTGCTCGCTCGCCGTCCGGGAGACGATCGACCTCGCGGCGCTCTCCGCGCTCCCCGACGGGGTGGGGGCCGCGTCCGGCGAGGACCGTACCGGGCCCGAGGAGGCGGCGCGGGGCGCCGCGCTCGCCGCGGCCGCGCACGCCGCCGGGTCCGGAGGGCGCCTGGTCGTGTACCCGGGCCGGGCGGAGCTGACCGGCACGCTCAGCGTGGCCGAGATCCTGGCCCGTTCGGCGATCGACCGGGTCGCCGTGCTGGCCCAGGCCGAGGAGCCGTCACCGGACACCCTCGTCACGACCGGCGACCACGTACGGCCGCAGCTGCGCGACGGGCGCGTGGTCCTGCTGACCATGCCCGCCGCGGACGGGCGCCTCATGCCCGCCGAGGTACGCGACCCGACGCCCTGCTGCGCCGACCACGGCTGAGACGGCGCGCCCGGGGCCGTGAACCGCGGGCCCGGCCCGGGGTCCCGGATCGGGGTCCCGGATCGGCGGGCGACACGGCCGATCCGGGGTGCCCGCCGATCCGGGATGCCCGGTGTCACGACCGGCCGCTCCCCGGTGTCACCCAGGGTCCGGGGACCACGGGAAGCCGGCCAGCTCCTCCACGGCCGTCTCCAGCGCGGCGTCGACGCCGTGTTCCACCATGGCACGGTAGGCCGGGTCGCCCGCCGCCGCGGTGCGCCGGATGCCCTCCGCCGAGGCGCTCACCCGCCGCCGGACGGTGTCGACGAACTCCCCGGCCGGTCCGCTCCAGCCGTAGGCGTCGAGGAACAGCCGCAGCCTCCGGGGCCTGTCGGCGAACGCGGTGAAGCCCTCCGCCGCCACGACGTGACGGGCGTGCAGCGGCACCCAGGCGAAGGCGGTGAAGGCGAGGTCCCACTCCGGCGTGACCGGAGCGGCGAAGTCCCAGTCGAAGAAGCCGACGAGGCGCCCGTCGGCCCAGGCCGCGTTGTAGGGAGCGGCGTCGTTGTGGCCGACGATCATGCCGGGCCGCCAGACGCCCCCCTCGCGCCAGACCGCGTCCGCGGGAGGGACGAAGCCCGCCACGGCGGCGTGGAAGTCGCGAAGCCAGCGGCCCACCTGGCGGAGCGCGTCGTCGCCGTGCACCCAGCCGGGCCACGGCCGTGCGGTCCCGACCACGTCACCGGGCAGGAAGGAGAGCACCTCCCGGCCCTGCTCGTCGAATCCCAGCGCCCGTGGGGCCCCGGCGAAGCCGACGGTCTCCAGGTGCCGGAGCAGCGCGTGCACGGAGGGCGTCCAGGGACCCGGGACACGGCGGACGGTGTCACCGACCCGGACCGCTCCGCCGGTGTTCCCCCCGGGGAGTCTGTGCTCTTCGACCATGGTTCCATCCTGGCGCGCGGAGCGACCGGGCTCCACCGGGATCTCACGGCCTCACGCCGTCGGGGAACCCGGTCCAGCGCAGGTCGGCCGGGAGGTGGCCGGTGTCGTTGAACATCACGAGCGTCGGCGGCAGTTCGGGGCGGTAGTCGATGACCGTCAGCGCGGCGTTGGCGCTGTTCAGGCCGAGCCACCGGGAGGGCGGCGCGTCCAGGGCGTGCCGTACCAGCCACGCGATCGGGTAGGCGTGTGTCACCAGCACCTCATGGGTGTCGCGCCGGGCGCCCGCCGCGGTCGTGCCGGGGGGCCTCGCGAACCGGGCGACCAGGGCGTCGGCGAGCCTCAGGCCCGCGGCCGCCTCGGCGTCGTCGTAGCCGTCGAAGAATCCGGCCCAGGACGGGGGCGTCTCGGCCGCCCGGGGGACGTAGGGCACGTGGTCGACGAGTTCGGCGGCCTCGGCGACGGGCGCGTTCCGCAGGTGCCGGGCGAGTTCGTGCGCGCTGGCCGCGGCGCGCGGCAGCGGGGAGTGCCACACGGCGTCGATCGGCAGGCCGGCGAGCCGTTCGCCCAGCAGGCCCGCCTGCCGGTGGCCGATGCCGGTGAGGTTCCCGAACGCGTCGGCCGCGCCGTGTCGTGCCAGGTAGAGGTGTCGTGTGGTCATGAGCGGCCGGGGAGCGGTGCCCGCGTCGGCCCGCTCCCCGTCTCCTTCCGGTCCGAGGGCGGGGTGGGTGACGAGGGTGCGGTTCCCGGGTGACGGGGGTGCGGGTGCGGCTCCGGGGGACGGCCCGGGTGACGGCTTGCGGGGGACGGCTCCCCGGCCGGGCAGGGCGGGGAACCGGTCACGTGCCGGCCGCCGTGACGGTGCCGGCGGTGCCGTCGACGGTGACGGTGCCGCCGTCGTGGAGCGTGCCCGTCGCGTCCGGGACGCCGAGGACCGCGGGGATGCCGTGCTCGCGGGCGACGATCGCGGCGTGCGAGAGCACGCCTCCGGTCTCGGTGACCACACCGGCCGCGATGCGCAGCAGCGGCGTCCACGCGGGGTCGGTGAAGGGGCAGACGAGGACGTCGCCCGGGTGCACACGCGCGAAGTCGCCCAGGCCGCGGACGATCCGCGCGGGACCGGTCACCACCCCGCGGCTGCCCGGTGTCCCGGTCAGCGTGGGCGCGGCGGCCGGGGCGCGACCGGCGGGCGGGGGCCACTCCGGGAGCGCGGCGGTGACCGGCCGTGCCTGCAGGACCCACGGACGTCCGCCGGCGATCGCCCACTCGACGTCCTGCGGTCCACCGCGTACGGCGGCGATCTGTCCGCCCAGCCCGGCGAGGAGGACGGCGGTCGCGTCGTCGATCACCGGCCGGTCGCGGTCGCGGGCGGGCACGTCGGACGTGACGAGCCGCCTGCCGTGCCGGTCGAGGCGGGTCCGTTTGCGCGCGACCGTGCGGATGACCGACCCGTCCCCGGCGACGCGGTAGGCGTCAGGGGTGACCGTGCCGCCGACGACGCTGGGGCCGAGTCCCCAGGAGGCCTCGATGCGGACCGGATCGTTCGGGTCGGCGGGGGTGAACATGACCCCGGACACCTCGGCGTCCAGGTGGCGCTGCACGAGGACGGCCATGGCGAGGTCGGCGAAGGGCGGGCCGCCGCGACCGGAGCCGCCCGGGTGGCCGACGGCGCGCGGGCCGAACAGCGAGGCCCAGCAGGCGCGTACGGCGTCGGTGACCGCGCCGGCTCCGCGTACGGCGAGAAAGCTGTCGTGCAGGCCGGCCGCCGATGCGCTGCCGGTGTCCTCGTGCGCGGCGGACGACCTCACCGCGACGGACGGATCACCGAGCCCGTCGAGGGCGCGCCCGAGCGCGCCGGCCAGGGCGGCGTGGACCGGGCGGGTCCCGATCGCCCGCCGCACGACGTCGAGACGGTCCGGCCCGCCGGTGAACCGCTCCGGGTCCGGGTCCGAATCCGGGTCCGGGTCCGGGTCCAGGTCCCGGACGGCGGCGCGGTAGGCGGCGCGGTAGGCGGCGAACGGCACGACGAAGCCGTCGGGGACCGGCAGTCCCGCGCGGAGCAACGCGCCGAGCGCACCGGCCTTGCCCCCGCACGTCCCGGTGACGGCCGACCTGAGGGGTACGATCATCCATCCCGCCTTTCAACAAAATATTGACAACAATTTCTTGATTGTGGATCATGGAGGGCATGACGCGCAAGCAGGACATCACTCGCACCGGGCGCGCGGACCACGCCCAGGCCGACCGCGAGCACGACGCGGGCGAGCGCCTTCTGCGCCTGGGCGCGGACGCGCTCGACGCCCGTCCGTGGCGCCCCCCGCCGACCCCGCCGTCGGCGGTCGACCTCGTCCAGTTCGCCGTCTGGCGCAACGCGGACCTGGACCCGGAGGACGTCCTGAGCGCGCTGGCCCTCCTGCCCGCCGCGCACGCCGAGGTCGAAGGACTCGAGTCCGCCCTGCTGTTCATCGCCCGCGACGCCGGGCTGACCTGGGCACAGATCGCGAGCACGATGGGGTTCAACTCCCCCCAGGCGTGCCAGCAGCACTACACCCGCCTGGCGGCGCGGCGGGACGGCGGCTCGTGACGCGCGACTCCCCGCCCGGCCTGCTGGTCCTGCACGCGGTGCGCGTCCTCGGGTTCGCGGACACCCCGGCGGTCGCTCGGCGGTACGGGCTCGACCCGGCCCTGACCGAGGAGCTGCTGCGCGACGCCGAGGCGCACGGACACGTCGGGTACACCTCCTTCGGCGGCACCGCGGGCTGGTCGCTGACCGAAACGGGCCGGGCCGAGAACGAGCGGCTGCTCGCGGCCGAGCTCGCACGCGCCGGCGGCGCCGACGAGGTCCTGGACGTCCACCGCGCGTTCCTCCCGCTGAACGCCCTCCTGCTGCGGGCCTGCACCGACTGGCAGCTCCGGCCCGTCGCCGGCGACCGGCTCGCCGTCAACGACCACGGCGACCCCGCCTGGGACGCCAGGGTCCTCGACGAGCTCGCCGGCATCGCCCGCGCGCTCGTACCGCTGGCCGGCCGGCTCGGGAACGTCCTGAGACGGCTGGGCGGGTACGATACCCGGTTCGCCGCGGCCCTGGCGCGCGCCCGGGCCGGGGAGGGCGCCTGGGTGGACCGCACCGACGTCGACTCCTGCCACCGCGTCTGGTTCCAGCTCCACGAGGACCTGATCGCCACCCTCGGCCTCGACCGGAACGCGCGCTCCTGACCCGGCCCCGGGCTGCTCCTCCTTCGTCGCGACCGGTCGTGACGTCGGACGACACGGATCGGCGGCGCTCGTCCCCGTGCGGTCGTCGCCGGTCTTGCGAGCCGGGAGAACGCGAGCGACGGCACGTCGACGAAGGGTGCGGGGGCTGAGGAAAGTTGACGCTCCTCCCTCGGCTCTTGTAGGAAGGGGATCGTGCAGGAAAGCGCTATCCGATCGCGTACAGCCGGAGGTCCCTGATGACGAGCCGTCCCGGAGCCCTCCGGGGCCGTGGTGCCCGCGCCGCGGCCGGTTGAGCGGTGCCGTCCGACGCCGCTCGTGACCACGCGGACCCGCGCCGCCTGCGGCACCTCGGGGAGTTCTCCGGGCTGGCCGACATCGCCGCCGCCCAGCGCGGCCTGTTCCCCCCGCCGGGCCCGCGGCTGAGCGAGCGGGCGCGCGACGTCCTGGGCGTGCTCGACCTGACCGCGTCGAGCGTGCGCACCGAGCGCACCTGGACGGCGGGCGACCTGTCCGGCGAGGAGGTCTCCTGGGACGTCGGGTTCGGCCCCAGGACCCGTGCCTACGTGCTGCGTCCCCGCGAGGCGGGCGGCGCGGCGCTGCCGGGCGTCGTCGCACTGCACTGTCACGCCGGGATGAAGTGGGCGGGCAAGGAGAAGATCGCCGACGGTCCGCAGGGGCCCTCACCGGAGGTGGCGAGGCTGCGGGCCGCGATCTACGACGGCAGGGCCTGGGCGGGGGAGCTGGCCCGGCGGGGGTTCACCGTGCTGGTGCCCGACGTGCTGGGCTGGGGCAGCCGCCGGATCCCGCTCGCCGACATGCCCGAGAACGTCGTCGGCGCCCCCGGCGACGATCCCGGGCTCGGAGAGGCCGACCGCTACGACGCCGCGGCCGGGCGGTACGAGAACGTCCTGGCCAAGTACTGCACGGTGCTCGGCACCTCCTACGCGGGCGTCGTCGCGGGGGAGGACCTGGCCGCGACCGCCTACCTGCGCTCGCGCCCCGACGTCGGGCCCGTGGGATGCGCCGGGTTGTCGGGCGGCGGGCTGCGCGCCACCCTGCTCGGCGCCTTCGACCCCGGCGTGCGGGCGGTCGCCGTGGTCGCGATGATCTCTTCCTACCGGGACCTGCTGGACGGGTACGTCGCGCGCCACACGTGGATGCTGTACCCGCCGGGGCTGTCCCGGCTCTGCGACCTGCCCGACCTGGTCGCCTGCGCCTTCCCCCGGCCCCTGCTGGTCTGGTACGCCGAGCAGGACGAGATCCTCCCGCCGAGCGGGATGCGCCGCGCCCACACGATGATCGCGGCCCGCTACCGGAGTTCCCCGCGGGAGTACACGGGCGTGTTCGCCGAGGCGGGACACGCCTTCGGTCTCGGCGCGCAGGAGCGGGTCTTCGGCTGGCTCTCCTCACACCTGGACGCGGGCGGGGACGTGCCACGGTAGCGGCCGACGACGACCGGGGGCGGGCGGTTACGGGCGGGGAAGGCCGGGGGGCGACGCGGGGGTCAGCCCCTTCCGGGAAGGGCCGCCTCCGGCCGGCCGGGCCGGCCCGGCCGTACCCGTTCGGCCAGGAAGTCCTCCCAGGTCCGGGTGCCCAGGACGGCCCCCCGGAGGGTGAGGTTGTCCCCGGCCCGGTAGGCGCGTCCGGCCTTTCCCGGCATCCGGACCGGCACCGTCGGCCGGCGCCCGCCGCGCGCCCTCAGGTACCCGCGGCTCAGCTCGTCCAGCCCGTACACCCCGGGCCCGGCCAGGTCGGGCACCAGGCCGGCCGGCTCGCCGAGCGTCAGTTCCGCCAGGTGGGCCGCCACGTCGCGCGCGTCGACCGGCTGGAACCGGAGCCCGCCCGGGATCGGTATCACCGGCAGCGCCGCCATCTTCCGCACCACGTTCAGGACCAGGTCGTGGAACTGGGCGGCCCGCAGCGTCGTCCACGGCAGCCCGGAGCCGGCCACGGCCCGCTCCGCGTCCAGCTTGGACCTCATCCAGGCCAGCGGAACCCGGTCCGCGCCGATGACCGAGATGTACACCAGGTGCCGCGTCCCTGCCCGTGACGCGGCCCGGACCAGGTTCCGGGTCGCCTCGTCGTCGCCCTTGGGACCGCCCGCGAGGTGCAGGACGATCCCGGCCCCGTCGACCGCGCGCCCGACGCCGTCGCCGGTGAGCAGGTCGCCGGTGACGTACTCGACGCCGTTCCCGCTCTCGTGGTCGTGCCTGCTGAGCACCCGCACCTCCCGGCCCGCGTCCCGCAGGAGCGGCACCACGAGGCGCCCGAGCGTGCCCGTGCCACCGGTGATCAGAATGGGTGAGGTCATGTGGTCTCTCCGAACTCGTCGTTCCGGGAGTTCGTCCTCCCGGTCACATCGGCGGGGTCGCGCGTGTCTACCCTTACGACCCCACCCGAGGAAGGAACGTGACACGGTGGACGAGCGCGAGTGGCTCAGCGAGCGGTTCGAGGAGCACCGGACCCGGCTGCAGGCCGTGGCCTACCGGATGCTCGGCTCGGTGAGCGAGGCCGAGGACGCCGTGCAGGACGCCTGGCTGCGCCTCGGCCGCGCCGACACCGGCGAGGTGCGCAACCTCGGCGCGTGGCTGACGACCGTCGTGGCCCGGGTCTGCCTGAACGTGCTGCGCTCGCGCGAGCGGCGGCGCGAGGACCCGCTCGGGGTGCGCATGCCCGACCCGATCGTCGGCCACGAGGACGGGACCGGCCCCGAGGGGGAGGCGGTGCTGGCCGACTCGGTCGGGCTGGCGCTGCTGGTGGTGCTGGAGACGCTGACCCCGGCCGAGCGGCTCGCGTTCGTGCTGCACGACATGTTCGCCGTGCCGTTCGAGGAGATCGCCCCGATGATCGACCGGTCCCCGGCCGCGGCGCGGCAGCTCGCGAGCCGCGCCCGCCGCAGGGTGAGGGGACAGGCCCCGGTTCCCGACCCCGACCTCGCCCGTCAGCGTGACGTCGTCGACGCGTTCTTCGCCGCCGCCCGCGACGGCGACTTCGGCGCGCTCGTCGCCGTGCTGGACCCCGGCGTCGTGCTGCGCTCCGACGGCGGCGCCGCGCGGGCCCGGCACACGGTCGTGATCACCGGTTCCCGGAACGTGGCCGAGCGGGCGCTCACCTTCGGGCGGCTCTTCCCGCTCGCGCGACCGGCGCTGGTCAACGGGGCCGCCGGGGTCGTCGTCGCCGCGCACGGCAGGCCGCTGTCCGTCATGGCCTTCACCGTCACGGGCGGGAGGATCCTCGCCATCGACGTGCTGTCCGACCCGGAACGCCTGGACCGGCTCGATCTGGCGGTCCCCGGGTCCTGAGCACCCGCCGGCGGGACGTCCTCCGGTACGGGCAGGCGGGACGTCCCCGGTGCCCGTAGGCGGGACGTCCCCGTTACGCGCAGGCGGGAGGTCTCCCGGTGCGCGGGGGAAGGGGGGGGGGGGGGGGGGGGGGGGGGGGGGAGACCCCCCCCTCTCCCTCCCCCCCCCCCCCCCCCCTTCCCCCCCCCCCCCCCCCCCCCCCCCCCCCCCCCCCCCCCCCCCCCCCCCCCCCCTTCCCCCCCCCCCCCCCCCCCCCCCCCCCCGCTCGTCTCACCCGCCGGTCAGCGGGACGCCTCGTCCAGCAGGGCCAGCTCGTCCTCCGACAGCGTCAGGTCGGCCACCGCCAGCAACGGCCGCAGCTGCTCGACGTTGCGGGCGCTGGCGATCGGCGTGGCCACCGTGGGCTGGGCGGCCAGCCACGCGAGCGCGACGGTGGCGGGGGCGACGCCGTGCGAGGCGGCCACCTTGTCCAGCGCGTCCAGGACCCGCGGGCCCCGCTCCGACTCCAGGTACTCCGCCGCCTTCGCCGCCCGGGGGCTGTCCACGGTGACCCCGGGACGGTACTTGCCGGTCAGGAAGCCACGGGCCAGGCCGTAGTAGGGCGTGCTGGTCAGCCCCTGCTCGATGACCACGTCGCGCAGGGCCCCCTCGTAGTCGCGTTCGAGGAGGTTGTAGTGCTGCTGCAACACCCCGTAGCTGGCCAGGCCGTCCCGCTCGGAGATCCGCATCGCCTCACTGAGGCGCTCCGCGCCGTAGTTCGACGCGCCGATGTTGCGGACCTTGCCCTCGGTGACCAGCTCGTCGAACGCGCCGAGGGTCTCCTCCAGGGGCGTGTCGGCGTCGTCGACGTGGGCCCAGTACAGGTCGATGTGGTCGGTGCCCAGCCGGCGGAGCGAGTCCTCGGCCGCCGCGCGGATGTTGGCCGCCGACAGGCCGGGCCGCTCGCCCCACATGCCCACCTTGGTGGCGACCACGATCCGGTCGCGGTTACGGCGCGAGGCCATCCACTCGCCGACGATGGTCTCCGACACCCCGCCGGAGTAGAGGTCCGCGGTGTCGACGAGGTTGCCGCCCGCCTCGGCGTAGGCGTCCAGCACCGCGAACGAGTCGTCTCGATCCGCGGTCCAGCCGAATACGTTGCCGCCGAGGCAGAGAGGGAACAGGTTCAGCTCAGAAAAGCTCATGGGCTAACTCTATTTCGCGAATAATCGCGCGGTTGCCGGGCATCGGCGACGACCGGCCCCGCGAGCCGCGCTTCCACCCCGGACGCCACGACATGACCTACCGGAACAGGGAGGCGTCCCCGCCGCCGAGGTCGGCAGGGGCTCGCCGGCCCCCCGTCTGCGGGAGGTCCCCCAGCTCGTCCATGGCCTCCCGCAGATGGTCCATCAGCCGCCACACGTCGGACACCCGGTCCGGGCAGGACAGGATGCCGAAGTCGAGCGAGCCGTCGTAGGAGAAGCAGGTGATGCTGACCCCGCCGCTCACGTCGGTCAGCACCGACATGGGGTGGTAGGCGAGCACCCTGGCCCCGCACAGGTAGAGCGGGAGCTGCGGGCCGGGCACGTTCGAGACGATCAGGTTGACCGGCGGCAGCACGATCGAGGCCAGCCGGAACACCGCGGAGGTCGCCAGCGCGGTGACGGCGGCCGGCAGCATCGACGACAGCTCGCCCAGCCACCCCGCGGGGGAGCCGGCGAAGCGCCGCTTGGCCGCGCGCATCGTGCCCGCCATGACCCGCAGGCGCTCGCGCGGGCAGGCCAGATCGGTCGGGATGGGGGTGACCATGACGGAGATCTGGTTGCCCAGCCGCCCGCACCCGCCGTCGCGGAGCGCGACCGGGACCGCGGCGATCAGCGGCCGGTCGGGGAGGGCGTCGCGCTCGCGCAGCCAGGCGCGCAGCGCCGAGGCGCAGAGCGTCATGACCACGTCGTTGACGCTGGCCCCCGCGTCCTTGGCGATCCGCTTGACGTCCGCGAGCGGGATCGACCCGAAGGCGAAGCGCCGCTCGGCGCCGATCGGGCCGTTGAACGGCGTGCGCGGTGCCGCCAGCACGGGCAGCTCGGGCAGCTCCTCCATCCTTCCGGTGACCATCCGGGTGGCCGCCGCGGCCACCTGCCGGGCGCCCGGCAGCGCCGAGGCCAGCGGCATCGTGTCGAGCTCGGCCGCCATGCGGCCCAGCGAGTACAGCGTCCGGGCCGGTTGCAGCACCGTCCTGACCATCGCCCCGGCGAGCATCCCGGCCAGGCCGGGGGCGGTGGTCGCCGGCGCGGCCGGGGGCGCGGGCGGCTCGACGGCGCGCGGCTCGGGCGTCAGGTCCAGCAGCGCGGCGATCGTCTCCGCCCCGGACACGCCGTCGATGGCGCAGTGGTGGACCTTGGCGTAGAGGGCGACCCGGCCGCCGGTCAGGCCGTGGATCAGGTGCATCTCCCAGAGCGGGCGGCGCCGGTCGAGGTGCCGCTCGTGGATCCGGGCGACCTCCTCGGCGAGCCGGGCGTCGTCACCCGGCGGCGCGAGGGTCACCTCGTGGACGTGATCGGCCACGTCGACGCCGGTGTCCTCGGTCCAGTACGGCCGGTCGAGGCCGAACGGCACGGTGACCAGCCGCATCCTCAGCGCCGGGGTCAGGTGCAGCCGCTCGCGCAGCAGCTCGATCAGGCGCTCGCGGGTGACGGCCCCGGAGCCCCCGGAGCCCTCGGCGTCCCCGGAGCCTGCCATGCTCTCGGGGCCCTCAGGGCCCTCTGGGCCCTCGAGGACTTCGGAGCCGCGGAAGCTCGCGGATCCCTCGGGGCACGGGGCGAGGACGGCCAGCCCCGCGACGTGGGCCGCGGTGGTCGCCGACTCGGCATGGAGGAACTGGGCGTCGAGCGCGGTCAGCTGGCGCATCGATCGAGCCTCCTGGAAGAAGGGGGAACACGCGTCGCCATCATCACCCCGGCACGTTTCCCTCTCGTTTCCCCCGCGGGACCGGGGCCGCCCTTCCGGGACGGCCGGACGGCCCGGCCGATCGTCACCGTGAGTATCATTCCCCTTTCGTTCCGTCACCATGCCTTCCGGGGGGCACGGGCCGGGATCATCCGTCCACGACGGTCACCGGGTGGCGGACGACGGCGTCGAAGAGGTAGCCGAAGTCGTTGTGCGGGGTGTGGTCGGGCTGGACGGCGCCGGTCTCGTCGGTGGCGCGGGCCAGCAGCAGGTGCGGGCCGGTCCGCTCCGGCCTCCAGACGACCTGCCAGCGGGTCCAGGCCGCCGCCGTGTTCGGGCCGCGCAACGCGACGCGCTGCCAGTGGGCGCCGCCGTCCAGGCTCACCTCCACGTCGGCGATCCGGCCGCCTCCCGACCAGGACCGGCCGCGCAGCACGTACGGCCGCCCCGCGGTCAGGGTGGCGTCCCAGGGCAGCTCGAACGCGCTCCTGACGCCCTGCACGGTCAGCGGGGGACCGCCCCCGGGCGGGTAGGCGTCGCCGAACATCCGGTAGAACTCGGTGTTCCACGGCGAGAACAGCGGTGCGGCGGAGACCTCGATGTCGCCGACCCACTTGATCGAGGCCAGGCCGATCCAGCCGGGGACGACCAGCCGTACCGGATGGCCGTGGTCGGGCGGGAGCGGCTCGCCGTTCATCTCGTAGGCCAGCAGGACGTCGTGCATCGCCTTGGCCACCGGGATCGGGCGGCGCACCCGCCCGAAGTCCACGCCGTCGTCGGTCACATAGGCGGGGTCGAGCCCGCGGGCCATCACGTCGACGGCGTCCGGGGTGATGCCGGACCGTTCCAGCACGGTGGCCAGCGGCACCCCGCGCCAGCGGGCCACCCCGATACCGCCCAGGCCCCAGGGGGTGCCCTCGGCTTCCCGGTGCTGCTGGGAGGCGAACAGGCTCCGCCCGTTGCCCGCGCACTCGATCGCCGCGTCGCGCGTCACCGAGGGCAGCGCGAGCAGTTCCCGGTAGCCGAAGCTCCGCGGGGCGGCCAGGCCGCTGCCGTGCAGGCGCAGCCGCCAGGACTCCGCGTCGACGATCGGGGTGCGGGTGTGGTTGCGCACGAAGAACCGCTCGTTGGGCACGTGGAAGCCGACGTCGCCCATGGCCTCCCAGCGCATCTCCGCGTTGGTCTCGTGCTCGGTGAACAGCTCCGGCGGCAGCGGCTTGACGATCCCCGAGGCCGGGCGCCCCTCCCGCGCGCCGCCGTCCTCGGTGGTCATCCCGTTCCCGCCCGCCCGGTCGCGACGGTAGGCGGTCTCCTGGCGGGTCTTGTCGTACGGCATCCGGCACCACCCCTTCTTCTACATCTATTTCCTACCAGGAAAGTCTGTAATAGCGAAGGGCGGAACACCGATGTCACCCCTCTCGTTTCGTCCCGGCCGGTGGACCCGGCCGCCCCGGCCGCCACGGCCTGCCCGGGGACGCGGGCAACGCGGGCAACGCGGGAGACGCAGGGGACGCCCGCCATCTCAGCGCCCCAGGAAGGCCAGCAGCCGTTCCAGCGGCCAGGCGTTGATCACGTCGTCGGCGGTGAGCCAGCCGCGCTGGGCGACGCCGACGCCGAAGCGCTGGTTGTCCAGGTGCGGCACCGCGTGGGCGTCGCTGTCGATGGAGAACCTCACCCCGTGGTGGTGCGCCAGCCGCACCAGGTCCGAGGGGAGGTCGGAACGGTCGGGGAAGGAGTCGATCTCCATCGCGGTGCCGGTGCGGGCCGCGGCGCGGAACACCTCGTCCCAGTCGGCGTCCACCGGCGGGCGGACGCCGATCCTGCGGGTGGTGGGGTGGCCGATGATGTGCACGTTCGGGTTCTCGCAGGCGGTGACGAACCGCCGGGTCATCTCCTCGCGCGACTGGTTGAAGTGCGAGTGCACGCTGGCCACGCAGACGTCGAACCCCTCCAGCACCTCGGCGGGCCAGTCGACCGAGCCGTCCGGGGCGATGTTCAGCTCGCTGCCGTGCAGCAGCCGCATGTCCGGATACCGCTCCTGCAGCGCGCGCAGCCGCGCCCGCTGCTCCAGGGCCTTGTCCAGGGTCATCCGCTGCATCGCCAGGTCGGGCGCGTGGTCGGTCACCGCGTAGTAGGAGTACCCGCGGGCGTGGGCGGCGGCGACCATGTCCTCCAGCGAGGCGATCCCGTCGGTCAGGTCGGTGTGGGTGTGCAGGTCGCCCCGCAGGTCCTCGACGGTCACCAGCACGGGCAGCTCGCCGGCGAGCGCGGCGGGGATCTCGCCGCCGTCCTCGCGCAGGGTCGGCGGGATCCACGGCATGCCGAACGCCGCGAAGACCTCCTCCTCGGTCGCGGCGGCGATCACCCGTTCCCCCTCGAACAGGCCGTACTCCGAGAGCTTCCAGCCCTTCTTCACGGTGATCTCCCGCAGGTGCACGGTGTGCTCCTTGGACCCGGTGAAGTACATCAGCGCGGCCCCCCACGACTCGGCGGGGATCAGGCGCAGGTCGACCTGGACGCCGTGGGCGGTGCGGATCGAGGTCTTCTTCGGGCCGGAGGCGACGACCTCCGCGACGTAGGGCTGCGCCTTGAAGTCGTCCATCAGCGACTCGGGGCCGACCGCGAGGACGTCGATGTCGCCGACGGTGTCCTTCATCCGGCGCAGCGACCCGGCGTAGGCGATCCGCTCGGCGCCCGGCAGTGAGGCGATCACCCGCTCGGCCAGGTCCATGGCCGTCCCGGTGTGCATCCTGGCGCTGTTCTCCGCCAGGTGCTCGACTCCCTTGAGGAGGTTCTCCACGGTCTTGGCGCCGAAGCCCTTGACCCCCTCCAGCCGCCCCTCCTCGATGGCCCTGGCCAGCGCCTCGGGGGAGTCGATGCCCAGTTCCCTGTACAGGAAGACGGCCTTCTTCGGCCCCAGCGAGGCCACCCGGGTCAGCCGCCGCACCCCCTGGGGGACCTTCTCGCGCAGCTCGTCGAGCTGGCGGAAGCCGCCCCGCCCCAGGTACTCCTCGACCTTCTTGGCGATCGCCTCGCCCACCCCGGGCACGCTCCGCACCGGTACGGTCGTGATGTCCTCGGCGAGGCCGGCGATCGCCTTGGCCGCCTTCTGGTAGCTGCGCACCCGGAAGGCGTCGCCGCCGTTCATCGCGAACAGCTCGGCGTACTCCTCCAGGGCGGACGCGACGTCGTCGTTAGCTCGTGCCATGCCCCCAGCCTAGAAGGCGGTGCCCTCCGGGGTGGGGTAGGTCAGCAGGTGGCCGCACATGCCGTCGCGGGGCACGGCGGGGACCCGGTCGACCCCGGCCTCGCGCAGGTGGCCGAGATCACCGGCGCGCAGGGCGTCCAGCCGCTCCCCGGTCTCCTGGGCGGCGCGCAGCGGCCCCTGGCGCCAGCGGGACTCGAAGGCGTCCAGCCGGGGCGCGAGCAGCCGCGCGGCGGCGTCCAGGAAGGCGGCGAAGGCGTCCCGGCCGCCGTCGCGGAGCGTGAGGAACCCCTCGACGGCCAGGTCCCGGCGCTCCTGCGGGTCCGAGCCCGCGGCCTCGGCGTACCGGCCGGGGTCGGCCAGGACGTCGGAGGGAAAGGTCAGGACGGCGTCACCGGCCTCGGGCAGGCCGCTGTTCTGCATCAGCACCACGATGCGCAGGCCCCCGTCGTTGACCAGGCGGTGGACGGTGCCGGGGGTGAACCGGACGACCTCGCCCGGGGCCAGCGAGGTCTCCCGGTAGCCGCTCCAGGTCAGGGTCTGCACGGTGCCGGAACCGGCCACCACCACGTACGCCTCGGAGCAGAGCGTGTGCAGGTGCGGGGAGCCGCCCCGCAGGCCGTCCGGGGCGGGCCCGTCGTAGACGGACAGGCCGCTCACGCCCACACCGAACACGGCTCCTCCTTCACGCTCGTCCCGCCCGCGCCGGTACCGGTCGCACCCGGCCCGCTCACCCCCGCGCCGGCCACGGGTGCTCCTTCACGTACGCCTCCAGCCGGTCGCGGTCCCACGCGCCGGTGGCCACCGTCATCCGGTAGCGCAGGCGCAGCGTGTCACCGGGCGGCAGCAGGAGCGGCTCGTGGAAGGCGATGGAGGGGTTGACGGCCGCGAACGGCGTGGTGCGGACGAACCAGACGGTCGGCAGGGCGCTGCGGAACAGCAGGGTCGAGGACCGGTCGACCTCGTCGTGCCTGCCCGCGTAGGCCAGCCACTCCGACTCCCGGCCCATCATCTCCGGCCCGTCGCCGCGCTCGGCGATCACCGTCCCGTGCTCGAAGGAGCGCGGCCCGCGCCAGAACAGGCCGCAGTAGCCGGCCATCGGGCGGCCGTTGGTGGTGGGACTGCCGAAGACCAGGTCGCTGCCGCGCACGTTGACGATCTCCGTGGACAGCTCCAGCGTCCAGGAGTCCTCGTCCACGTCGCGCACCTCGAAGGTGCGAAGCTCGTCCACCCAGTGCTCGCCGCCCTGGGTGTGCCAGGTCAGGCGCTCCACGCCGGGGGAGGGGAAGTCCTCGTGCCGCATGGTCCCGTTGTTCGGCAGGTCCACGTACCCGGCGGCCTCGCGGACGTAGCTGCCGCCGCCCCAGAAGTTCTCCCCCGACAGGTCCGAGACGGTGAACTGCAGCCCCCGGTGCCAGCGGTGGTCGTGCGGGCGGTAGGCGCTGACCACGTCGCCGGCCGTCGTGCGGATCGGGTGGAAGTACGGTTTCGGCGACTCGAAGACCGGTGTCTCCGGCACGTACACGTAGCGCAGGATCGGCACGCCGCGTTCGGTGAGGGTCAGCTCCATCCGCGTCCGTCCAGCCGGTCGTAGAAGGGGTGGCCGGGGACGAGGTCGGCGCGGAGCACGGGCCGGCCGGTGGCCGCCGAGGCGTACAGGCCGGTGGCCAGCTCCAGCGCCCGGCGCCCGTCCGCCCCGCCCATGGGCGGGGGCTCGCCGCGCTCGTAGGCGTCCAGCAACTCGGCGAGCTGGGCCTCGTGCGAGCTGGGCAGGTCCTCGGGAGGGTTCCACAGCGCCGAGGTGGAGCTCCAGTCGGCGTTGCGGTAGCCGTACAGGTGGCGCAGCTCCACGGTGGCCTCGGTGTAGTCGAAGCGCAGGTAGCTCTCCTCACGCCGCGACAGCACGCTGTTGACGACCGAGGCCATGGCGCCGGAGTCGAACCGGACCGTGGCCATGGAGACGTCCTCGGTCTCGATCCGGCGCTCCAGCGTGCCGGTCATCGCGCGGATCTCCGTCCAGTCGCCCAGCACCGAGAGCATCAGGTCCATCTGGTGGATGCCGTGGCCCATCGTGGGGCCGCCGCCCTCGGTCTCCCACCGGCCGCGCCAGGGCACCTCGTAGTAGGCGTCGTCGCGGTACCAGGTGGTGACGCAGAGCGCGACCAGCGGGCGGCCCAGCTCGGGCGCGAGCGCGCGCAGGTGCCGCGCGCCCGAGCCGAAGCGGTGCTGGGAGACGACCGAGGCGCGGCCGGCCCCCTCGGCCGCCGTGATCAGGTCGTGCTCGGCCAGCGACAGGCAGGCGGGCTTCTCGATCCACACCCAGGCGCCCGCCTCCAGGCAGGCCACCGCCTGCGCGGCGTGCAGGTGCGGGGGCGTGCACAGGTGGACCAGGTCAGGCCGCTCGGCCTCCAGCATCTCCTCCAGCGAGGTGTACGCCCCCTCGATGGAGTGCTCGGCGCAGAACGCCTTCACCCGCGCCTCGTCCACGTCCACCGCGGCCACCGGCCGGACCCGGTGGGCCTGGGAGCGCAGCGCGGGCAGGTGGCAGATCCCCGCGATGCCGCCGGTGCCCACCACCGCCGCCCGGATCACCGCCCCCTCCCCGCGGCGCTCCGCGACAGGGGGGACGTTCCGGGCGAAGGTGACAGGGAGAGACTCATGATCCTCATCGTACGACCACGGTCGTCAGGGAGCGCGGCGGCAGGACGAGGTCGCGACCGCCTCGCAGGCCCGGCAGCGGGGTGGCGGTGAGCGAGTTCCCGGTGTCGGTCAGGTAGGAGGTGGCCCGCCCCGGCCTCGTGGTGACCTTGGTGGAGACCTCGGTGGTGGCGGTGTTGAGGATCTCGACGACCTCCGAGCCGTCGGCGTTGCGGAAGGCGGTCACCTTCAGCGCCGGGTCGGGCGCCTCGGCGGCCAGCCGGACCGCGCCGGGCCGGATGAAGCGGCTGTAGGCGGCCAGCGCCCACAGGCGCTTGGCGACGCGGTAGGTGGAGGTCGCCTGGTCGATCTGGATCAGGCCCCGGGTGGTGCCGCGCGAGGCCCCGAACCAGAAGACGTAGCCGGAGACCCCGCCCAGGGTGAACGAGTCGTGGATCTGCTGGGCGACCGCGAAGCCGTCGTAGCCGCTGCCGTCGTCCCACGCCTCGTTCCAGGTGTCGCCGTTGGGCGACCACTCCGACATCCAGGTGGGCCGGTCGGTGGGCAGCGGGCCGTCCACCGGGCTGACGTAGGGGTGCCCGGTGTGCGTGGCGACCCACCTGCGCGCGATCGGGTCGGCCTCGATGGCCTTGGTGTACTCGCGCTGCTGGGCCCACCCGGCGGCGTCGCAGCAGGCGACCTTGATGCCGGCGCGTGCCGCGACCGGGCCGAGCACCTTGACGAAGTCCGCGGCCTCGGCCGGGGTGAACCGCATCGAGGCGTAGGAGACGGTCAGGTCGGGCTCGTTGGTGAACCCCAGGTCGGTGACGCGGATGCCCTCGCGGGCGTAGAACTTCGCGTACTGCACCAGGTAGTTCGCGTACGCCTTGCGCCACTCCGGGAGCAGCGAGCCGCCGTTGCTGTCGGAGCCGTTGTCCTTCATGTAGCCCGGGGCGCTCCAGGCGTCGGCGTAGAAGCGCTTCACGCCGTACCGCCTGGCCTCCTTGGCCAGCCACACCTGGCCGCCGTCGTCGCCGTCCCAGACGTACTTCGGCGGCGCGTCCGGGCCGCCCGGGTCGACGGGCTGGATGGAGGACATCAGGTCGTACGGGCTGCCGGTGGGGGAGGAGCCGATGCCCAGGCGCAGGATGCTCAGCCCGGCCCCCTTGGTGGGGCTGAGCCACAGGTCGAGGATCTCCCGCTGTGACGAGGCGGGCAGCGCGCGGACCAGCTCGTTGCGCCGGAACGCCTGGGAGAAGCCGAAGCCGTCGATCCGCTGGAGGGTCCGGTGGCGCTCCAGGCGGATCTCCGGGGCGGTCCGCGAGCCGGCCCGAGCGGTGGTCGTGCCGTTCTCGGGCCCGGCCTGGGCGGCGGCCGGGACGGAGCCGAGCAGGGGGAGCAGGAGGATCGGTACCAGTACTGTCCTGCGACGTCGAGACATGCGGGGACCCGCTTTCCGAAACTTTCACAAGATTACAGATACTTTTCGTGTGAGTACCGTAGACGTCGCGCGGGTGAGCGTCAACGCCCGATCGGCGGCGAGGTGCTCTCCCGCACGACGAGCTCGGTGGCCAGCTCCACCCGCCGGGGCTCGCGCCCGCCCGCGGACGGGTCGAGCACCATCCGGGTGGCCAGCGCCGCCATCTCCTGGAGCGGCTGGCAGACCGTGGTCAGCGGCGGCCAGGCCGAGCGCGCCAGCGGCAGGTCGTCGAAGCCCACCACCGACAGGTCGCCGGGCACCCGCAGGCCGCGCCGCCTGGCCGCCTCCAGCACGCCGAACGCCTGCATGTCGCTGCCGGCGAAGATCGCGGTCGGCGGGTCGGGCAGGGAGAGCAGCTCGTGCCCGCCGTCGCGGCCGGAACCGACCAGGAAGTCGCCGTACCCGATGAGCGCGGGGTCCACCGGCACGCCCGCGGTCTCCAGCGCGGCGCGGTAGCCGTCGACGCGGGCCCGGCTGCACAGCATGCCGGGCGGGCCGCCGATCATCCCGATCCTGCGGTGCCCCAGCTCCAGCAGGTGGCGGGTGGCGGCCAGCCCGCCGTGCCAGTTGGTGGCCCCGACCGAGGCGACCCCGGCCGGCGGCTCGCCGTCGGGGTCCACCACCACGAAGGGGATGGACCGGGCGGCCAGCCGGTCGTGCCGGTCGGCGCTGATCCGCGAGCCGACCAGGATGGCCCCGTCGGTGTGCCGGGCGGCGATCCGCTCCACCCAGTCCCGGCCCGGCCCGGCCCGGTCGTGCAGGACCGAGATCACCACGCCGGCGCCGACCTCGCGGGCCGAGGCCTCCACCCCGCGCACCAGCTCCATCGCCCACGGGCTCTCGATCTCGGTGAACACCAGGTCCACCAGCCCGGCGGGACCGTCGCCCTGACCGCCCCTGCGCCGGTAGCCGTGCTCGCGCAGCAGCCGTTCCACCCGCTGCCTGGTCGCGGGGGCGACCTCCGGCCTCCCGTTGATGACCTTTGAGACGGTGGGCGCGGAGACCCCTGCCCGCTCGGCGATATGGGCGATCGTCACGCGCCTTGTGGTCGACATGAGTCGAATACTAAACGAAAACTTTCGGTAACCTCACCATCCATACCGGGACGGACACCGGGACGGGAGGGACACGGGATGGGATCACTACCTCGGCGACTATTGACGCGTAACCGCCGGTTTACCTATTCTCCGGGACACGAAATATTCGGGGTACATATGAAACTTTCTAGCCTCACTCCCGAAAGGGGATCCCATGCTGAGTCGGCGAGGCGTGGTGGCTCTGGCGGTATCGACGCTGCTTCTCGGAGCTTGCAGCACGAGCGGAGAAGGTGGCGGGGCCACGTCCGGTGCGGCCGCCGGCTCTGACAAGGTCACCTTCGAGTTCTGGAACCTGGCGACGGCAGAGCCGATGAAGACGTTCTGGGCGGAGCGCATCAAGGAGTACCAGGCGGCCCACCCGAACGTGACGATCAAGAACATCGCCATCGAGAACGACTCCTACAAGCCCAAGCTGGCCACGCTCACCCAGTCGGGCAAGGCACCCGACCTGTACTCCACCTGGGGTGGCGGCGTCCTGAAGCAGCACGTCGAGGCGGGACTGGTCAAGGACCTGACGTCCGACGCCGCCGACGTCATCGGCGGCATCACCCCGGCCGCGCTGTCCGCGTACCAGTTCGACGGCAAGACCTACGGGCTGCCCACCGACATCGGCATGGTCGGGTTCTGGTACAACAAGGCGCTGTTCAAGAAGGCCGGCATCACCGAGCCGCCCACCACCTGGACCGGCTTCCTGGACGCGGTCAAGAAGCTGAAGGCGGACGGGACCACCCCGATCGCCCTCGCGGGCAAGGCCAAGTGGCCGGGGCACTACTACTGGTCCTACCTGGCCATGCGGGTGGCCGGGCTGGAGGCGTTCAAGCAGGCCGGCTCCACCAACGACTTCACCGGGCCCGACTTCGTCGCCGCCGGCCAGAAGCTCAAGGAGCTCGTCGACCTCCAGCCGTTCCAGAAGGGCTTCCAGGGCGCCGACTACTCCACCCCCGACGGCCAGGCCGCGACCATGGGCAACGGCAAGGCCGGCATGGAGCTGATGGGCCAGTGGGCCCCGTCCGTGCAGAAGGACTCCGGCAAGGGCCTCGGCGACGACCTCGGATTCTTCACCTTCCCCGCGGTCGAGGGGGGCAAGGGGTCGCCCGGCGACGCGTTCGGCGGCGGCGGCGGCCTGGCCGTGGGCGTCAACGCCCCGCCCGCGGCGCTGGACTTCCTGAAGTTCTCGCTCAAGGCGGAGAACCACAGCAAGGCCGTCAAGGCGGGCGGCGTGCTGCCCGTGCTCAAGCAGGGCGAGGAGGCGGCCGTCACCGACCCCCACGTCAAGACGGTCTCCGAGACCCTCGCGGCCGCGACCGGCTTCCAGCTCTACCTCGACCAGGAGTACCCGCCCGCCGTCGGCCAGGAGATCAACGACTCCGTGGCCGAGCTGATCGGGGGCACCAAGACGCCCGAGGAGGTCGTCAAGAGCATCACCGAGACGGCCAAGGCGGAGTCGGAGTAGCCGCCCGGATGAAGACGATGACAGGGCCGGACGCGCGTCCGGCCCTTTCCCCCGAGGGGCCCGCACCGGCGCGAAGGCGCGGGCGCGGGTCCCGGCGGGGGCGCGGCTGGGTCACCGCGATCCTGTTCGTGCTCCCCGCGCTGGTCCTGTTCGCCCTGCTGGTGCTGGCCCCGATCATGGTGGCCGGCTACACCAGCCTCTACAAGTGGAACGGCATCGGCCCGCCGAGCAACTTCGTCGGCCTGGACAACTTCACCCGGCTGTTCGCCAGCGACATCTTCGTCGGCGACCTGCGCAACGGCGGCATCCTGATCGTGCTGGGCCTGCTGGTGCAGCTGCCGCTCTCACTCGGCCTGGCGGTGATGCTGAACCAGCGGATCCGCGGGCGCGCCTTCTACCGGCTGCTGTTCTTCGCGCCGTACATGCTCTCCGAGGCGATCATCGGCGTGCTGTTCTCGCTGATCCTCTCGCCCGAGGCGGGCCTGGCCAACCGGATCCTCGTCTCCTGGGGGCTGGAGCCCTGGACCTGGCTGTCCGAGCCGGACACCGTGATGTTCTCGCTCTTCCTGGTGATCACCTGGAAGTACTTCGGCTTCCACATGATCCTCTACCTGGCCGGCCTGCAGAGCATCCCCAAGGAGCTGAGCGAGGCGGCCAGGATCGACGGCGCCGGCAGCTGGAACGTGTTCCGCCACGTCACCCTGCCGCTGCTCGGCCCCACCATCCGGGTCAGCGTCTTCCTGTCCATCATCGGCACCATCCAGCTCTTCGACCTGGTCTGGATCCTCACCGGGGGCGGGCCGTCGCACGCCTCCGAGACCATGGCCGTCAGCATGTTCGAGTACGGCTTCAAGCGATCCCAGATCGGCTACTCCAGCGCGATCAGCGTCGTCATGTTCCTGATCAGCCTCGTCTTCGCCCTCGGCTACCAGCGGTTCGTCCTGCGCCGGGACCTGGAGGGGGCCAGCACCACCATGGGAGACCGCCGATGATCGCCCGGCTCCGCACGTTCCCGATCCACGCGATCATCTGGGTCGCGGCCGTCTTCATCGTCGTGCCCTTCCTGTACGGCCTGCTGGGGGGTTTCAAGACCTCCGACCAGCTCTCGGGCAACCCGCTGGGCCTGCCGTCGCCGTGGGTGACCGGCAACTACACCGACGTGATCCTCTCCGGCACGTTCTGGCGCCAGTTCCTCAACAGCCTGTTCGTCGCGGTCGTCACGACCGTGCTGGTCGTCGGCCTGTCGGCGATGGCCGCCTTCGCGTTCGCGCGGTTCGCCTTCCGGGGCCGCGAGTTCCTGTTCACGCTGTTCGCCGTCGGGCTGATGTTCCCGTTCGCGGTGGCGATCCTGCCGCTGTTCGTCCTGCTGCGCACGTTCGGCCTGCTGGACAACCCGCTGGGGGTGATCCTGCCGCAGGCCGCGTTCGGCCTGCCGCTGACCGTCATCATCCTGCGGACGTTCTTCCGGTCCATCCCGAGAGAGGTCGAGGAGGCGGCCATCATCGACGGCTGCACCCCCTTCGGCTTCTTCTGGCGGGTGCTGCTGCCGATCGCCCGGCCCGCCCTGGCCACGGTCTCGGTCCTGGCCATCGTGGCCAGCTGGAACAACTTCTTCCTCCCGCTGGTGGTCCTCAACGACCCGAACCTGTGGACGCTGCCGCTGGGCGTCCAGCAGTTCCAGGGGGAGTACATGGCCGACACCGCCAGGATCCTGGCCTACGTCATCGTCTCCATGGTCCCGGCTCTGGCCTTCTACGCCGTCGCCGAGCGTCAGCTGATCAGCGGCCTCACCGCGGGCGCCACCAAGGGCTGATCCCGTCCTCGTTCATCCCGTTCGTTGTGTAGGAAGCGAGAAACAATGACCCTGAGCGTTGCCGGATCCCGTCTCGTCGACGCGGCCGGCACCCCGGTACGGCTGCGCGGAGTGGGCCTCGGGGGCTGGCTGAACATGGAGAACTTCATCACCGGCTACCCGGCCAACGAGGCGTCGATGCGCACGGCCGTCCGGGAGGCGCTGGGCGAGGAACGCGCCGAGATGTTCTTCGACCGCCTGCTCACCTCCTTCTTCGGGCCGGACGACGCCGCGCTGCTGGCCGGGCTCGGTACCAACTGCGTCCGTATCCCGATCAACTACCGCCACCTGGAGTCCGACGACCGCCCCTTCGAGATCGACGAGCACGGCTTCCGCCACCTGGACCGGGTGATCCGCCTGCTCGGCGAGCACGGCATCTACAGCGTCATCGACCTGCACGCCCTGCCCGGCGCGCAGAACCAGCACTGGCACTCCGACAACCCCACCCACATCGCGGCGTTCTGGCAGCACCGCCACTTCCAGGACCGCGCCGTCCACCTGTGGGAGGTCATGGCCGACCGCTACCGCGACAACCCCTGGGTGGCCGGCTACAACCCGGTCAACGAGCCCGGCGACCCGAGCGGGCAGGTCGTCGGCCCCTTCTACGACCGCCTGGTCAAGGCCGTGCGCGCCGTCGACCCGGGCCACGTGCTGTTCCTGGACGGCAACACCTACTCCACCGACTTCTCGATCTTCCGCGAGGTGTACGAGAACACCGTCTTCGTCTGCCACGACTACGCGCTGGCCGGGTTCGCGCACGGCGGCCCCTACCCCGGGCACACCCGGGGGGAGTGGGTGGACCGCGAGCAGCTGGAGCGCTCCTTCGAGCGCCGGACCGTCTTCCAGCGCGAGACCGGCACCCCCATCTGGGTCGGCGAGTTCGGCCCGGTCTACACCGGCGACCCGGAGATCGACCGGCAGCGCTACCAGATCCTCCGCGACCAGCTGGAGATCTTCGACGCGCACGAGGCCGGCTGGTCGCTGTGGACCTACAAGGACGTCGGCCTGCAGGGGCTGGTCTGCGCGGGCGAGCCGTACATGAGCCGGTTCGGCGACTTCATCGCCAAGAAGCAGCGGCTGGGCGCGGACCGGTGGGGATCGACGATGGAGGAGGCGGCGAGCGAGCTGGCGCCGCTGCACCGGCTGATGGAGACCGAGTTCCCCTCCTGGGACCCCTACCCCTGGGGCGCCCGGTACCAGGTCGACGACCTGATCCGGCACATCCTCATCGCGCAGGCGCTGCTCCCCGAGTACGCCGGGCTGCTGCGCGACCGCTCCGACGAGGAGCTGGTCGCCCTGGCCGACTCGTTCGCGCTCGCCCGCTGCAGCCGGCGGCAGCCGCTGCTCGACCTGCTCGCCGAGAACCTGCGCGCCGGGGATCCGCTCGGAGGGGATCCCCTCGGCGGGAACTCGCACGCGGGAAACCCGAACGCGGGGAGCTCGGGCGCGCAGGACCCGCACGCCGGGGATCCGCTCGGGAGGGAGCCGCTCGGGCAGAACTCGCTCGGGGCCTGACACCCGACGGCTCCTAGGTAGATATCCGGAAAAATCCGGAAAGGCGTGGTATCCCGGGAAGGCCGTCGCACCCCCCACCGTCCCATTCGTTTCCACTCCTACCTGACCGAGGAGCACCGGAAAGATGCGCGCCCCCCGGCCGCGGGCAACGGCCCTGGCCCTGCTGTCCCTCGCCCTGTCCCTGCTGGCCGGAACGGTGGCGGGCCTGCCCGTCACCCCGGCCGCCCACGCCTCCACGGCCCACGCCTCCGCCACGCACACGTCCGTCGCGCAGGCGCCCGCCGCCACGATCGTCACCTACGACTTCGAGTCCGGGCCCCAGGGCTGGGAGCCGCGCGGCTCCGGGGTCTCGGTCGCGACCACCCCCGACGCCGCGCACGGCGGCGCCCGCTCCCTGCTCACCACCGGCCGTACCGACACCTGGCACGGCGCGGCCGTCACCCCGCCGTTCGAGAAGGGCGTCACCTACGAGGTGTCCGCGTGGGCGCGGGCCGCGGCCGGGCAGGAGTCCTCGACGGTCGCGCTCACCGTGCAGCGCACCCCCGCCGGGGGCGAGGCCGTCTACGAGCGGGTCGCGGCGGCCACCGTCACCGACTCCGCCTGGGTCCGCCTGACGGGCACCTACACCTACACCGCGGACTCCGCGCTGTCGCTGTACGCCGAGAGCTCGGTGGCGACCGTCGCGTTCCACCTCGACGACATCGTGGTCACCGCCGACACCGACCCGGCCAGGTCCGGCCTGACCAGTGACTTCGAGACCGGGACCGCCGAGGGGTGGACCTCGCGCGGCGGCGCCGTCCTGACCGCCGAGGCGGACTCGGCGCACGACGGCGCGTACGGCCTGGGCGTCACCGACCGGCAGGCGTCCTGGGACGGCCCGTCCCGGACGGTGCTCGGCAAGCTGGCCAAGGGATCGAAGTACGACCTGTCGGTCTGGGTGCGCAGCGCCACCGCCCAGAGCGTGAGCCTGTCGATCGAACGACGCTCGGGCGAGACCCCGTCCTACGACCGGGTCGCCGGGCCCCGCGCCCTGGCCGCCGGCGAGTGGACCAGGCTCGCGGGCACCTACCTGCTGGCCCACGACGTGGACTTCCTGAGCGTCTACGTCGAGTCGGCCGAGGGGACGGCGCCGTTCGCCGTCGACGACTTCCGGCTGGCCTACATCGAGCCCAAGCCGGTGCAGACCGACATCCCCTCGCTCAAGGACACGGTGCCGTTCACGATCGGCGCGGCCTTCTACCGGGGCGCCACCCTGGGCGAGCACGCCAAGCTGATCACCAAGCACTACGAGAGCGTCACCCCGGGCAACAGCCTCAAGTGGGACGCCACCGAACCGGCCGAGGGGGAGTTCACCTTCGCCGAGGGCGACCACCTGGTGGACTGGGCGACCGGCAACGGCCTGCGGGTGCGCGGCCACACCCTGGTCTGGCACAGCCAGACGCCCGCCTGGGTCTTCGAGGGCGCCACCAAGGAGGTCCTGCTGCGCCGGATGGAGAGCCACATCCGCGCGGTGATGGGCCGCTACAAGGGCAGGATCGACACCTGGGACGTGGTCAACGAGGTCGTCGACGAGAACCGGCCCGACGGATTGCGCCGCTCCCCGTGGTTCGAGATCGCCGGACTGGACTACATCCGCACCGCCTTCCGGGTGGCCCGCGAGGTCGACCCGGACGCGACGCTCGTCATCAACGACTACAACACCGAGTTCCCCCGCAAGCGGCAGGCGCTGTACGACCTGGTCGCGAAGCTGCGCGCCGAGGGCGTCCCGATCGACGCGGTCGGCCACCAGCTGCACGTCAACGTCGAGCAGCCGCCCGCCTCGTACATCGAGGACACGATCGAGAAGTTCGCCGGCCTGGGCGTCGAGCAGCAGGTCACCGAGCTGGACGTGAGCGTCTACACCGACTTCGTGAGCTCCTACGAGACGGTCCCGGCCGAGGTCCTCGCCCTGCAGGGGCACCGGTACCGGGAGATCTTCGACGTCTTCCGGCGCCAGGCGGAGCACCTGTCGTCGGTGACGATCTGGGGCGTGGCCGACGACGCGACCTGGCTGTCCACCTTCCCCATCGCCCGGCTGAACCCGCCGCTGCCGTTCGACGACGAGCTCCAGGCCAAGCCCGCGTACTGGGGCATCGTCGATCCGTCCAGGCTGCCGCCGCTCGTCCGGTCCCTGGACGTGCCCGCGGGCACGGTGCGGGTGGACGGCAAGCGGGACGGCGAGTGGGACCTGCTGCCCGGCGCCCCCGTGCCCCGGGTCGGCGGGCTGTCCGCGACCTGGCAGGCGCGCGTCGCGCCCACCGGCGCGTCCGGGGGCCTGTACGTGCTGGCCGAGGTCGTCGACGCCACCGGGGACAGGGACGACACCGTCACCTTCACCGTGGACGGCACGCCGTACCGCGTCCGGCGGGGCGGCACGCACGCCCACGGTTTCAAGGCGCACACCAAGCCGACCGCGACCGGCTACCGGGTCGAGGCGCTGCTGCCCCTGCGGGCCGGTACGGGCACGACGGCCGACGCGCGGGTCGTGGTGGACGACGCGACCGGCGGGGAGACGTCCTGGACGGGGAGGCTGACCTTCGTCCCGGCCGTCAGGACCGCCCTGGCGCCCAGGGGTACGCCCGTGGTGGACGGCGTCGCCGAGGCCGCCTGGAACAGGGCGCCGGAGATCGTCACCGGCACCCGCGTCCAGGGCACCTCCGGCGCGACCGCCAGGGTCAGGGCCGTGTGGAACGCCGGGGTCCTGTACGTCCTGGCCCGGGTGACCGATCCGGTGCTCAGCGAGGAGTCGCCCGACGCCTGGTCGCAGGACTCCGTCGAGATCTTCGTGGACCCGCAGAACAACAAGACCAGGGGGTACGACGACGACGACGGCCAGTACCGGGTGAGCTTCACCGGCAGGCGGACCGTGGGAGGCACGTTCGACGCGTTCGCGGTCCGGGACAACCTGACCGCCGCGGCCGTGCGGACCTCCGGCGGCTACGTGGTCGAGGCGGCCATCAGGCTGCCCACCGTCACCCTGGCCAGGGACACCCTGCTCGGCTTCGACGTGCAGGTCAACGACGCCACCGGCGCCGCCCGCACGGCCGCCGCGACCTGGAGCGACCCGACCGGGCGCGGCTACGTCGACACGTCGAGGTGGGGCGTGCTCCGGCTCGTCCCGTAGTCGCCCACCGGCCGTCCGTCGGCCGTCCGTCACGTCCCGGCCGCCGGGCCCCGCTCCACGAGGGCGGGACCCGGCGGCCGGTCGTGTGCCGTCCTCCCGCTCCCGGCCCGGGACCCCCTACGCCGGTGGGATCAGCGCGGCGAGGGCGGCGGCGGCGTCGAGGAGGGCCCTGGAGCGGGTGTCGATGGCCGCCTCCCGGGCGGACAGCGCGGCCGTCACCTCGTCCCACCGGCGGGCGCCGCGCAGCTGCGGCATCAGGGCGCGGAGCGCGGCGACGCGGTGACCGGCCCTGCGCAGCTGGTGGACGATCCGCGCGTCCCGCACGTCGTCGGGGAAGTACCGCCGCGGCCCCGACGGGGAGTCCCGGCGGGGCACCACCAGGCCCTCCGCGTCCCAGTGCCGCAGCGTCGAGGTCCGCACCCCCAGCGCGACGGCGAGCTCGGAGACGCTCATGACGTCCGACGGGCGTACGTCGCCGATCGGCTCCTCGGAGATCGTCGCGGCGGCCCGCCTGGCCAGCGCGAGGTCCCGCCGCTCGGTGTCGAGCCGGGCGTGCGCCGCGTCGAGCAGGGCGAGCAGCTCCGGCAGGGGACGCGTGTGCGCCGCGCGCATGATCCGCCTGGCCTCGACCGGCCCCGTCCCGGCCGCGAGAGCCCGGTAGGCCAGCGCCGAGCGCACATGCGTATCGTCGTAGACCCGGTACCCCGTGGCGGTGCGCGCCGCCACGGGCAGCACGCCCTCGCGTTCGAGATCGCGAACCTGCTGGACGGAGCACCCGGCACGCCGTGCGACGTCGATCGTCCTCATGACGGCGACTTGCGACTTCTCACCGGTCCACCTGGGAGCGTCCGGGGTGAAGTCTCCACAAGCACATGAATGAAACGCTACAGCACATGAGCATCGACGAGATCATCGAATTCCTCGGCGGCCTGGAGGGGGTCCTGGTCCTGCGGCCGGTGCCCGGCGACGGCTCCCCCGAGATCAGCTGGGGCGACGCGTTCTTCTACCACGCGCCCGACGGCAAGGTCCCGGAGCGGACCCAGCCGTTCGCGACGATCGTGACGAAGGACTACCCGGACGACCGGCGCTCACGGCTGGACCGCCCCGGCGCCTTCCGCCTCAACCTCTTCGCCGGCAAGGACGCCTTCGCCCGGCACACGGGCCGCGGGCCGCGCGACCCGGAGCCGGACGGGACCGACCCGAGCGTGGCCGACACCGTGATCGCCCACCCCGTCTACGGCCCCCTGGGCTGGCTGGCCGTGGTGAACCCGGGGCCGCGGACGGAGCCCGTGGTCCGGGAGCTGCTCCGCGCGGCCCACGAGCTGGCCCGTTCCCGCCACCTGCGGCGTGCCGGCTCGGAGTCGCCGTGACCCCCGGCCCTGCCGTTCCCCGGCCCTGACCGGCCCCGCTCCACCGGGAGCGGGGCCGGGCAGGAGCCCGCGGTCGCCGGTGAGGTGGCTCAGCTCTCCGAAGGGCTGGGAGACGGGGTCTCCTCGGCCTGGAGCAGCATGTCGAGGTGCCTCTGCACGGCCGGCCTGGCGGTGACGGCGATCTGCTTCACCTCGGGCGACGCGCCGCTCGCGATCTCCTTGTCCACGTCGGCGAGGGTCGCCCGGTGACCGGCGATCTGCACGGTGATCCAGGCCCTGTCGAACTCGGCGCCGTTCAGCGCCGCCACCTTGTCCAGCTGCTCGCGCTGCGCGGGGGCGGGTGCGTCGGGGAGTGTGACCCCGAGCCGGCCGGCCACCTGCCGTACCGTCGCGTCGAGCCTCGTGTGGTCGGCGATGAACATCTCGCCGAGCTCCAGGACGGTGGCGGCGTTCGGCCGCCCGGACTGGTCGGTGGTCTTCTGCCGGGCCACCCTGCCCGACTCGATCTCGAAGAGGTTGGACTGGTGCGCCTTGACCAGGAAGTCCTTGTCCTGCTGGCTGGCGGCCTGCGGCGAGCCCGCCGGCGCGGAGGGGTCGGCGGGCGCCGGAGGCGGCGGGGGCGGTGAGAACGCGAAGGCGGTGGTGCCGCCCGTCATGGCCAGGACGGCGGCCAGCATAATGATCAGCTTTCGAAGCATCGGATCCTCCGTCGGTCCACGATCGGGAACACCACTCCTTTCACATATGCGCCTATCCATGGTGATGTAGCGCTTTGAGCGGTAAATCCTGACAAAAGGACTCATGTGCTTCGTTGGTGCGGTGGCCGTCCACCCGGGGAGGGAAGCTCTTCCGAACACGCCCGGTTGCTGGTCGTCTGACCGAGTGTGATGAGATTTACCTGTCGCGTCCGTTCGCGTCGCGGCCGGTCCGGGGCCCGCCACGGCCACCGGGCACCGACCGGTCAGGCCGGTCAGGCCGGTCAGGCCGGTCAGGCCGGTCAGGCCGGTCAGGCCGGTCAGGCCGGACCGGCGGATCCCGTCACACAGGAGGTGGGCGTCATGGGCATCGTCTCGCCCGGGTTCTTCGGCCGCCGCCGCGCCGCCAACCCGGACCTGCCGCCGGGGCAGTACCTCACCGAGGACTTCCCCGTCCTGTCGGCCGGCCCCGCCCCGCACGTCCCCACCGACGAGTGGGCCTTCGAGATCGTGACCGAGACCGGCGAGACGACCCGCTGGACCTGGGCGGAGCTGGGCGCGCTGCCCCTGGAGCGGTTCACCGTCGACCTGCACTGCGTCACCAAGTGGTCCAAGCTCGCCACCACCTGGCAGGGGGTGTCGCTGGACACCCTGCTGGCCGGGGTGGAGACGTCCGCGGAGTACGCCCTGGCGCACTCCTACGGCGGCTACACCACCAACCTCCCGCTGGAGGACCTGCTCGACGGGCGGGCCTGGATCGCGACCCGCTACGACGGCGACCCCCTGGACCCCGAGCACGGCGGGCCCGCCCGGCTGCTCGTGCCGCACCTGTACCTCTGGAAGAGCGCCAAGTGGGTACGCGGCATCCGGCTCCTCGACGAGGACCGGCCGGGGTTCTGGGAGGGCGCCGGCTATCACCCCTACGGAGACCCATGGCGCGAGCAACGGTACTGGGGCGACTGACCTGGCGGGTCGCCACGGTCGCCGCCGTACGCGACGAGGCCCCCGGGGCGCGCACGATCGTCCTGGACGTGCCGGGCTGGCCGGGCCACCTGGCCGGCCAGCACCTCGACGTGCGGCTCACCGCCCCCGACGGCTACTCCACCCAGCGCTCGTACTCCATCGCCTCTGCCTCCGGCGGGGACCGGCTGGAGCTCACCGTCGAGCTGCTGCCCGACGGAGAGGTCTCCCCCTACCTCGCGGGCGTCCTGGCACCGGGCGACCCGCTGGAGGTGCGCGGCCCGATCGGGGGCTGGTTCGTCTGGCGTCCCGAGACGCCGGAACCGGTGCAGCTCGTCGCGGGCGGTTCCGGCGTGGTCCCGCTGATGGCGATGATCCGCGCCCGCGCCGCGGCCGGTGCCGACGCGCCGTTCCGGCTGCTGTACTCGGCGCGCGAGCCCGGGACCGTCCTCTACCGCACCGAGCTGGACCGCCTGGCCGCCGCAGGCTCCGGCCTGGAGGTCACCTACGCCTACACGCGCCGGGCGCCCGAGGGCTGGGGACGCCCCGCGGGCCGCGTCGACGCGGACCTGCTCGCGCGGGCCGTCTGGCCGCCCGGGCGGGAGCCCGCCGTCTTCGTCTGCGGGCCCACCGGCTTCGTCGAGACGGTCGCCGACCTGCTCGTCTCCGCCGGGCACGAGCCCGGCCTGATCCGCACGGAACGCTTCGGCCCCAGTGGAGGACGACCATGACCCAGGACCACATCGACGGCAACGCCGCGGGGGGAGCCCTGCGCGACGTCTTCGCCGTCGACCTGACCGCCGCCACCGGCCGCTGCTCCACCTGCGACCGGTCCCTCGCCCTGGCCGAGGCGCACCTGTACACCCACGCCCCGGGCCTGGTGGCCCGCTGCCCCGGGTGCGGGGAGGTCGTCTTCCGGCTGGTCCGCGCGCCCGGCCGGGCCTGGCTGGACATGCGCGGCATGACCTGCGTCGAGTTCGAGCTGCCCGCCCGGCCCTGACGTCCGCCCGGCCTTGAGGCCCCGCCCGGCCCTGGCGTCCCGCCCGTCTCCGGCGTCCCGTCCGTCTGCGGCGCCCCGGTCCGCCGGGCCCGGCGTCCTACGGTCGACACGTGTTCCGATGCGACGGCCATTGTGGCGTCGCCGCAGCTCGGAATGGGTGCCCGGCTTTTCGGTATGAGTTTTCCGGGATTGTGGTTCCGACCGGAAATCACGCTCACATCAGCTATTTTTCGCCAGAATTATGGCGGTTTTCCTCTCTCGTTACAAAGCGCACCTTGGTATAGCATCCCTGGCATTTGGTATGGCATCCAAGGAAGGCGCAGCCGTGCCCGAACCGCACCACGACGTAATAACGGCATTCGCCGATACGGTCAGCCGAAATCCCGGCCGGACGGCGATGACGCACAACGGCCGATCCCTCACCTACGCCGAACTCGACCTGTGGGTGCGTGCCACGGCGCGAAGGCTCGGCCCGGATCCGGGAGTCGTCGGAGTGGTCACGTCGCGGTCGCCGGCCACCGTGGCCGGACTGCTCGGCACGCTGGCCGCGGGCGGTACGTACTGCCCCATCGATCCGGCGTACCCGGAGCCGAGGCGGCGGGCGCTGGCGGCGGCGGGCGGATGCCGCCTGGTGATCACCACCGGGCCGGAGACGCCCGTGCCACCGGGGACGCTCCCGGTGCGGCTCCCCGGCCTCCCCGAGGCCGCGCGGGCTCCCGGTGACACGTCCGGAACCGCGCCGGTGGCCTTCGCCACCGGCGATCCCGGCGACCCGGCGTACGTCCTGTTCACCTCCGGCTCCACCGGGGAGCCGAAACCCGTGGTGACCCCGCGCGGGGCCATCGCCACCGCGGTCGGCGCGCTGCGCGACCTGTTCGGCCTCACCCCGGCGGACCGCGTGCTGCAGTTCGCGTCGCTGAACTGGGACACCTGCTTCGAGGAGATCCTGCCCACGCTCACCGCGGGCGCGACGCTGGTCTTCCACGACCACGCCCACTCGGGTTCCTTCCGGCGGATGCTGCGGATGCTCGACGCCGAGCGGGTCACCGTCCTGGACCTCCCCTCGGCGTTCTGGCACGAGCTGGTACGCCACCTGACGGAGGAGCGGGCGACGCTGCCCGCGTCCGTGCGGATGATCGTCGTCGGCGGGGAGGCGGTCAACCCCGCCCGGCTGGCCGACTGGTGCGCGCTCGACACCGGCGCGATCCGCCTGGTCAACACCTACGGGTGCACGGAGACCACGCTGGTCACCCATGCCGTCGACCTGAGCGGCCCCCTCGCGGCGAGCCGGCCGGCACCCTGGAGCCCCGGGGAACGCGTGCCGATCGGGCACCCCCTGCCCCATGTCCTGCAGCACCTCGGCGAGGAGGGCGAACTGCTCGTCGGCGGCCCGTCGCTGGCGCTGGGATACGGGGGCGGGCCGGACGCGAACGCGGAACGGTTCGTCGAGCTCGATCTCGGCAGCGGTCCCGAGCGCTACTTCCGCACCGGTGACCGGGTCGGCCGCGGGGCCGACGGCATGCTCGTCCACGAGGGCAGGCTCGACCACGAGCTCAAGGTGCGTGGCGTCCGGGTGGACCCGGCCGAGGTGGAGGCCCAGATCGCCGGTCATCCGCAGGTGGCCGCCGTGGCGGTGGCGAGCGTCACCGTCGCCGACCACACGACGCTCGCGGCCTACGTCGTACCGCGCTCGCCCGGCGGCGCCGTGACGCTGGCCGAGGACGTCCTGAACCACCTGCGCGACCGTTCCCCGGCCCATCTCGTGCCCGGCCGGATCACCGTCGTGCCGGAACTCGTCCACACGGCCAGCGGAAAGGTCGACCGGGCGGGCTCGCACCGGCGATACGCATCCACCACCTGAAAGGGGTTTTCTATGAGCGTGGACGAGTTGACCGGCATATTTCGGAACGTTCTAGAAAATAGCAGCATAAATAGCGACTCAGACTTTTTCATCATGGGCGGGGACTCCCTGCTCGCCACCCGCGTCCTGAGCGCGATCGCGCGCGCCTGCGGCGTGGAACTGGACTTCGACGACTTCCTGGACGCGCCCACCCCCGAGGCCCTTTACAAGAAGATCGCGAGCCTGACGTGAGCGTCGTGGTCGTCGGGGCCGGGCTGGCGGGCCTCACCGCCGCCGCCGACCTGGTGGCGCACGGCCTGGAGGTCACCGTCCTCGAGGCGCGCGACCGGGTCGGGGGCCGTACGCGCGGCATCGAGGTCGCGCCCGGCGGCTGGGTGGACGCCGGGGCGGCGTACCTGGGCGACCGGCACACCGCGCTGACCGCCCTGATGACCGGGCTGGACCTGAAGACGACGCCCGCCGCCGTGGCCGGGGACAGCCGCTTCGCGCTCGGCGGCGACGAGCGCACCAGGCCCGGCCGGTTCCCGCCGCTGTCCGCGGTCGCGCTCGGCGAGATGTTCGACGCCCTGGACGAGCTGGTCCGCACCCCGGGCCTGGACGCCCCGTGGTCGGCGGCGGACGCCGCCCGCCTCGACGCGCTGACCGCGGCCGAGTGGGCGCGCGAGCACCTGCGCCATCCGGACGCGCGGCTGTTCTTCCCCCTGTTCCTCGGGGAGATGATGGCCGCCGACCCGGCGGACGTCTCCGTCCTGCACATGGCGTTCTACCTCCGCTCCGGGGGCGGGATCCGCTACCTGAACGCCTTCGAGGGCGGTGCGCAGGAACACCGGATCGCCGGTGGGGCGCACCTGTTGTGCGAACGGCTGGCCGCCGGGCCGGGTGTCCGGGTACGCCTGAACGAGCCGGTGCGCGCGATCCACCAGGACGACGGCGGCGTGACCGTGACGACCCCCGCCGGATCGCTGCGGGCCGACGCCGTGGTGGTCGCGGTGCCGCCGTCACTGGCCGACACGATCGACCACCGGCCCGCGCCGCCCGCACCCCGCTCCACCGGGCGCACGGCACCCGGGTGCGCGGTGAAGGTGCACCTGGTCTACCCGGCGCCCGCCTGGCGGGAGCACGGGCTGTCCGGCTGGTCGGTCAGCGCGCGGGGCCCCCTGCTGTCCACCGTGGACGACTCGCCCGCGGACGGCGGGGTGGGCGTGCTGACCGGATTCGTGACCGGCAGGGAGGCGCACCGGTTCTCGCGGCTGTCCGGGGACGAGCGGCGCGAGCGGGCACTCGCCCAGGCCGCGCGGCTCTTCCCCGGCCTGCCGCGGCCGATCGGGTTCCACGCCACCGACTGGATCGGCGAGGAGTACAGCCGCGGATGCTACGCGGCGCTCTTCGGACCGGGGGACTGGCTGCGGCTCGGCCCGCACCTGACGACCCCGCACCGGCGGGTGCACTGGGCCGGCACCGAGACGAGCGTGGAGTTCTTCGGCCTGATGGAAGGCGCCGTCCGGTCGGGGCACCGGGCGGCCGCGGAGATCATCGCGACGTACAGATGAAGGGACATCCATGCCTGACGCCACCTCGATCGCGCCGTTGCCGGTCCGGCGATCACTAATGACCGAGCCGGACCTCGGCGCGGGGAACTTCCTGCAGTACGCCCTGGAGGCCAACCCCAACCGCGGGGTGCCGTTCGTGTACGGCCACCACGACGACCACCGCGGCCGGGTGGTGCTGCGCGGCCACAGCCTGACCGACCTCGCGGCGCTGCGCGACCGGTACGCCGCCTGGTACCACGCCAACGGCGTACGGCCCGGCGAGCCGGTGGGCGTCGTGGTGGGGGAGGGGCTGGAGCCGCTGCTCCACTTCCTGGCCCTCACCGCGCTCGGCGCCGTACCGGCGATGGTCAACGACGCGATGCGGCTCGACACCATGGTCCGCTACCTCGACCACGTCGGTGTCGCCGGTGTGGTGGCCGACGACCCGACCCGGCTGCGCCTCGCCTACCGTGACGCGCCGCACAACAGGCCGCGCTTCATCGTCCCGGCCGCGGAGGTGAGGGCCCACGGCGCCGACCCGTCCGCGCTCCCCGCCGAGTACCCCTACCGGCACGCCCCGGACGACGTCGTGGCGCTGATCCACTCCTCCGGCACCACCGGAACGCCCAAGTCGACGATCCTGGGCCACCGGCAGTTCTGGGAGGGCAAGCAGCCGCGCATGCTCCGCTTCCCCGCCGAGCCGTACGACAGGCTGATGTCCCTCATGCCGCACACCCACGCGGGCGGGCTCAGCTACTTCCTCACCGCCGTGCTGCTCGGGCTGCCGACCGTGATCATGGCGGACTGGCGGCGCGCGGTCGTGGAACCGGTCATGGAGGCGTTCCAGCCGACCATGATGGCCTCGTTCCCGCGGACGTTCGTCGAGCTCGCCACCGGGGAGCTCCCGGTCAGGGGCGCGGCGAGGGTGCACTCCTGGTTCAACACCGGGGACAGCGCGCACCACGGGCACATCAGGCGGCTGGTCCGGCTCGGTGAGCGGCCCGCCGGCCTGATCAAGCCGTGGCTGCTCCCGGACGGCGCCGCGGCGGGCGAGCCGCTGCCCGGCTCCCAGTTCATCGACGGCCTCGGCTCCTCCGAGATGGGGATGGCGCTCTTCGGCCAGGTGACCACGCCCGAGAGCCCGCGGGACGACCGCTGCGTGGGCAAGGCCCAGGAGGCGGTGATCAAGGCCGCGGTGCTCGACGAGAACGGCGAGGAGGTGCCCGACGGCACCGTGGGCCTGCTCGCGGTGATCACGCCTTCGCGTACCCCGGGGTACTGGAACGACCCGGGGCTGACCCGCAGCTTCGAGCTCAACGGCTACTGGCTCACCGGCGACGTGGCCCGCAGGGACGGCGAGGGCAACTTCTACCACCTCGACCGGACCGCGGACGTCATCGAGACCGCCGACGGGCCGGTCTACAGCCTGCCCGTCGAGGAGGTCCTGATCGCCGACTGCGCCGCCCTCGTCCAGGACTGCTCGGTCGTCGGCGTACCCGGGAAGGCGGGGGAGGGGCAGCGCCCGATCGCCGTGGTGCGGCTGCAGGCCGACGCCGGCGACGTCACCGCCGACGAGGTACGGGAGAAGGCCAACAAGGCCCTCGCCGACGCGGGCCTGGCCACGCTCGACGCGGTGGTCATCGCCCGGACCGGCGACGACCTCCCCCTCGGTCCCACCGGCAAGGTGCTCAAGCGCGAGCTCCGCACCCGGCACGCCGCGATGTTCACCCGATGAACACCGACGCCTCCCACCGCCCGTACACCTACGTGCGCCGGCCGCTCGTCGAGCCGGACTGGCGGCGGCTGCCGGGCTGGCGCGGCGTCGGCGACGCGCAGTGGCGCGACGCCCGCTGGCAGCGCGCCCACTGCGTGAAGAACGCCAGGGAGCTGCGCGCCGTCGTGGGCGACCTGCTCCAGGACTCCTTCTACGCCGACCTGGCGGCCGACGTGGAGCGGTTCGCGACCATGTCCATGCTGATCCCGCCGCAGATGCTCAACGTGATGGCGCCGCAGGCCGGGAGCGACCCCGCCTCCTTCACGGAGGCGTTCATGGCGGACCCGGTGCGCCGGTACATGCTGCCGGTGCACTCGGACCGCCACCCGCGCTGGCCCAGCCACCCGCGCGCGCAGCGCGACTCGCTGCACGAGGCGGAGATGTGGGCGGTGGAGGGGCTGACCCACCGCTACCCGACCAAGGTCCTGGCCGAGCTGGTGCCCACCTGCCCGCAGTACTGCGGGCACTGCACCCGGATGGACCTGGTCGGCGCCTCGACCCCGCAGGTCGTCAAGACCCGGCTCGTCCTCAAGCCGGCCGACCGGCAGGAGCTGATGCTGGACTACCTCAAGCGCACGCCCGGCGTGCGGGACGTGGTGGTCTCGGGCGGCGACGTGGCCAACGTGCCCTGGCCCCGGCTGGAGACGTTCGTGCTGCGGCTGCTGGAACTGGAGTCCGTACGCGACATCCGGCTGGCGACCAAGGCGCTGGTCGGCCTGCCGCAGCACTGGCTCCAGCCCGGCGTGCTCGAGGGGATGGCCCGGATCGCGGGCCTCGCCCGGCGCCGCGGGGTGAACCTGGCCGTGCACACCCACGCCAACCACGTCCGGTCGGTGACGCCGCTGGTGGCCGAGGCCGCCAGGGCCCTGCTGGACGCGGGGGTGCGGGACGTGCGCAACCAGGGCGTGCTCCTGCGCGGGGTGAACACCACCCCGGCCGACCTGCTGGACCTGTGCTTCGCCCTGCAGGGCGAGGCGGGCATCCTGCCGTACTACCTCTACCTCTGCGACATGATCCCCAACGCGGAGCACTGGCGGATCCCGGTGCACCGGGCCCAGCGGCTCCAGGAGGCCATCATGGGCTACCTGCCCGGCTACGCGACGCCGCGCATCGTGTGCGACGTGCCGTACGCCGGCAAGCGCTGGGTGCACCAGGTGGTCGAGTACGACCGGGAACGCGGCATCTCGTACTGGGCCGGAAGCCACGGGACGGGCCTCGACCGCGACGGTCCCCAGGACCGCCGGTTCCCCTTCTACGACCCGATCGACACCTTGCCCGAGTCGGGCCGCCGCTGGTGGGCCGACGGAGAGGGACGACCATGACCCCGGCCACCCCGGCCACCCCCGCCGCCGCGAGCACGCTGCGCCGCATGTGCTGGATCTTTCCCGACAGGGAGTCGAGCCGCGCGACCGCGATGTGGCACGACTTCTTCTGGGACGTCTACGCCGACGTGGCCGCCGAACTCGGCCTGGGCTGGACCAGGCACGCGCCCGACGCCGTGACGGTCGACCTGCTGGGCCCCGGCGGGCCGCGCGTCCACGTGGACGACGAGCTCGTCACCCCCGAGGACACGCTCTTCATCACCGCGCTGTACTCGCTGCCGTACCAGTCCATGGACATCTTCAACCAGTACGCGCTGTACGCGGTGCTGGAGCGGGCCGGCTTCTACCTGTCGTTCCCGCCGGGCCTGTCGGCCGTCGCCAACGACAAGCTGGCCACGATGCTCCACCTGAGGGACTCGCCCGTCCCGATCATCCCCACGCTCCGCATCGGCACCGGGCGGGACATCGGCAAGCACCTGTACGAGGTGGCGCTCAAGGACCTCACCTACCCGGCCATCGTCAAGCCCGCGGGATGGTGCGGCGGCGGCGGGGTCAACCTGGCCCGCGACTCCGAGGAGATCCGGGGCCTGGCCAGCCTGGCCCAGGGCGGCGACACCACCCTCGTCATCCAGCCCTACCTGGGCGACGGCACGGTCGACTACCGGGTCTACGTCGTCGACGGCGAGCCGTACGCCGTCATGAAGCGCATCCCCGAGCCCGGCTCGCCGGTCGCCAACGCCAGCCGCGGCGCCACCATGGAGTTCCCGCCGGTCCCCGCCGAGCTGGCGGAGGCGACGGCGTACTTCTACCGCAAGGTGCCCGTCCCGTTCTTCTGCGTCGACTTCCTGTTCGACGGTGAGCGCTTCTGGTTCTCCGAGCTCGAACCCGACGGCGTGATCGCCCCCGACTACGGCGATCCGGAGCGGAAGCTCCAGCGGGACATCACCCGGGCGCGCTGGATCGCCTACCGCGACGCCCACGCCCGGTGGCTGGCCGCGGGCGCCGCGGACACGACCATTGAAAGCTGGTTCTGACATGACCGAATCGTTCTCGCCGTCGCCCGGCGACACGGCCGCGTCGTTCTCGCTGTCGCCCGAGGCGGCCGAGCCGCACCTGGGCGTTCCCCGCCGTTCCCTGGAGCGCCTCCGGAGCGTGCCGGAGCTCGCGCCGCGGTACGCGGGCCACGAGAAGGTGCTCACGCTGGGGGACGTCGCCGCCCTGCCGGTCCTGGTGAAGGACGACCTGAACGTGGCCCTGGCGCACCTGAGCCCGAAGGCCGGGCGCGGCGCCACCTGGATCTTCCAGAGCGGCGGCAGCACCGGCGCTCCCAAGGTCGGCCACGCCCCCACCGGCTTCTACATGGACGGCGTGTACGAGCGGTGGCGCCCCCTGGAGCGGGACGACGTCTTCGTCAACGCCTGGGGCGCGGGCCGCATGTGGGGCGCCCACTTCCTGGCCGCCGCCTTCGCCGACCTGTCCGGGTGCGACGTCATCGCGCTGGGCTCGGTCGGCAGGGAGGAGTACGGCGACTGGCTGGGGTTCTTCGCCGCCAGGGGCGTGACCGCCATCGGCGGCACGCCGAGCGTGCTGCGCCTGTGGTTCGCGCACGCCCGGGCGGCCGGGACGACCCTTCCCGCGCTGCGCAAGGTGCTCTGGCTCGGGGAGGCGTGGCACCCGCAGCTCGACGAGGACATCGCCGAGGTCGCGCCGCTGGCGCGCCGCTGGGGCATGTTCGGCAGTACCGAGACCTGGGTCGCCGGCACCAACACCCCGCGGTGCCCGCCGGACGTCTTCCACCTCCTGCCGGACCAGCTGGTGCACGTGGACGCGGACGAGCTGCTGGACTTCACCACCCTGAATCCGGACATGCTCAACCCGGTGCTGCGGTACCGGACCGGTGACGCGGGCCGGTTCGTGACGTGCGAGTGCGGCGGCGAGGACAGGGCGGTGCGGATCCTGGGCCGCCGCGACTCGGTGGTACAGGTGCGCGGGCTGGGGCTGCACGTGAACGACGTCGTCGAGCGGGCCGAGCGGGAGCCCGGGGTCTCACGGGCGCAGGTCCTGATCACCGAGCGGCGGGGCCGGGTGTCCACGGTGGACGTGCTGCTGCTCACCGACCGGGACGCGCCGCCGGACCTGGCGGAACGGCTGCGCGCGGACCTGATGTCCTCGACGTTCACGATCAGCACGGCGTTCCAGCACGACCCCGGGTCGTTCCGGGTGGAGGTCGTCGACGCGCTGGTCAGCAACGATCGCACCGGGAAGACCGCGGCCTTCGTCGTACGGGAGGAGCCATGAGGCCGACGGGCTCCGCGGGCTCCCCGGCGTCCACGGGCTCTCCGGGTTCCACGGGCCGGGAGTTCAACCTGCTCTGGGGCGGCCAGACGGTGAGCCTCCTCGGGGACCGGATCACGGTGTTCGTGGTGCCCGCCCTGATGATCTTCGCGTTGGACGCCTCGCCGTTCGAGGTGGGCGTGGTGGCCATGGCCCAGTACCTCGGCATCCCCCTGCTGGGACCGGTCGCCGGCGTGCTGGTCGACCGGTGGGACCAGCGCCTGACCCTGGTGATGTGCGACCTGGTGAGGCTGGCGGCGGTGATCGCCATCCCCGTGACGTACTGGTGGGGGGTGCTGTCGACGCCGGTGCTGTTCGCCTGCGTGGCGCTGATCAGCGGCGCCACGATCTTCTTCAACGTCGGGTACCTGGTGGCCGTGCCCGCCACGGTGCCGCAGGACCGGCTGGTCGGGGCGTACTCGCGCCTGGAGGGCAGCAGGACGGTGTCGGAGGTGGCGGGCCCCTCGGTGGCCGCGGGGCTGTACCACGCGCTCGGGGTGGCCGCGTTGCTCGTGGACGCGGCGACCTACCTGGTCTCCGCCCTCTGCCTGCGCTCCATGCGGCCGTGGGGGACCAGGACGGTCCAGCAGGGGTCGGTGCTGTCGCGGCTGTCCCTGGGGTTCCGGCTGAACTGGGCCGACCCGGTCCTGCGCCGGGTGATCGTCGCCGCCGTGATCCTGAACTCGGGCGGGCCCGTCTTCGTCACGGTCCTGCCGGTGCTCGCCTACCAGGGCCTGGGCGTCTCGGTCGGCGTGTTCGGGGCGGTGATGTCCGCGGCCGCGGTCGGCGCGGTGCTCGGCGCGGTCGCCGCGCCCAGGATCGCCGGCAGGCTGGGCCTCGGGCGGACCATGGCGTGGGCGCTCCTGCTGCACTGCCTGGTCGGCGTGGGCGTCCTCGCCGCGCCCGCGCTGCCGCCCGCGCTCGTGATCGGCGTGACCATCGGGTTCTACGGCTTCTTCATGTCGTGCATCAACGTCTGCAGCGCCCCGATCCGGCAGTCGCGGATGGCGGCGGAGAACCAGGGGGTGACGCACGCGGCCTTCCGTACCGCCACCTGGGGGGTGATCCCGCTGGCCGCCTTCCTCGGCGGCCTGGCGGTCACCCTGCTGACCGACGACCTCGGCGTGCTCGGCGCGACCAGGACGGTCATGGTCGCCGGCACGCTGCTGGCCGCCCTGTCGTTCCTGCCGGCGACGAGGATCCAGCCGCTGCTCGACCAGGCCGAACGGCGGGCCGAGCCGGAACCCTCGGAGAGCACGTCATGACGGCGCGGCGCGGGACGGTGCTGATCACGGGGACGTCGTCGGGCATCGGCCTGGCGACCGCGGTCACCGCGGCCAGGGCGGGGTTCTCCGTGGTGGCCACGGTGCGCGACCCGCACAGGACGCGCGAGCTGCTGGAGGAGGCCGGCCGGGCCGGGGTCACGCTGGACGTCCGCCGCCTCGACGTCACCGACGAGGAGTCCGTCGCCACCTGCCTGCGGGGCGTACGGGAGGCGCACGGGGGACTGGACGCGGTGGTCAACAACGCCGGGATCTCCAACTTCGACCCCACGATGGAGATGTCGACGACGGAGGCCCTGCGGGCCAACCTGGAGGTGAACTTCTTCGGGGTCGTCGCCGTGAGCCGCGCCGCGATGCCGCTGCTGCGCGCCGCCGGGGGCCGCCTGCTGAGCGTCGGCAGCGTGCACGGGGTCGTCGGCCAGCCCTTCAACGAGGCGTACGCGGCGGCGAAGTTCGCCGTCGAGGGCTTCATGGAGAGCCTCGCGCCGGTCGCGGCCGAGCACGGTGTCAAGGTCTGCGTGGTCGTGCCCGGCTTCGTGCACGACACCCGGTTCGGCTACTTCCCCGACATCAACCGGCAGACGATCCAGGCCGCCTCCGGGCCGTACGCGCGGACGTTCTCCGGCTACATCGACCGGCTGGCCGGTCAGGGCTGGGGAGGAGGCCAGTCGAAGTGGGAGGTGGCCGAGGTGGTGGTGGGCGCGCTGACCGCGGAGGAACCGCCGTTCCGCATCCCGACCAGTGACCGGGTGGCCGGTTATCTGGCGCACAAGCTCGCCGACGGGGACGGGTCGGCCGTCCAGGCCCTGGCCAGGACCTGGGTCGCGGGCACCGGGCCGACGGTGAGGCAGGCATGAGCGCGGAACAGGACCCGCCCCGGACCGCCTACGAGGAGGACCCGGCCTGCCGGTCGCTCGGCATCGTCATCGAGGAGATCACCACGGGACGGGCACGGCTGCGGATGCGCGTCTCCGAGGACATGATGAACGGGCACGGGATCGCCCACGGCGGGTATCTCTTCCTCCTCGCCGACGCCGCGTTCTCCTACGCGTGCAACACCCACGGCCCGGTCACGCTGGCGCACAGCGCGCAGGTGACGTTCCTGCGCCCGGCCGCCGCCGGCGACCAGCTGGTGGCCGAGGCGGTGGAGCGCGTCCGCCACGGCAGGGGCGGCGTGTACGACGTGACCGTGCGGCGCGCCTCGGGTGAGGTCGTCGCCGAGTTCCGCGGGCAGAGCGTGATGGTCTCCGGCACGCCCGCGAGGACGCCGCGATGAGGGCGGCCGTCGCCCCGCGCCGCCCGCACCCCGCTCCGCGGCGCGACGTACCGACTAGACAAGGAACGACACATGCCCGCTAAGCCATTGCACGTCCTGGTCGACTTCGCCCGCAGGAACTCCCCGTTCTACGCGGAGCTGTACCGTGACGTCCCGGACGTCGTCTCCGACCTCACCCAGCTGCCGATCATCGACCAGACGGAGTTCTGGGCCGCGAACACGTGGCCGGACAACCGGCTGCTGACCGGACCGCTGACCGACGCCGGCGTGTACACCTCCGGCGGCACCACCGGGGCGCCGAAGTTCTCCCCCTGGACCCGCACCGAGCACGCGGACTCGGTGACCGCGTTCGGGGCCGGCATGGTCAGGGCCGGCCTGAGGCCGGGGCACCGGGTGGCGAACCTGTTCTTCGCCGGGGAACTGTACGGGGGGTTCCTCTACATCGAGAACGCCCTGCACCACGCCCCGGTGGAGAACGTGCGGCTGCCCGTCGGCGGCGCCACGACGAACGAGTACGTCGCCGACCTGATCACCGTCTTCGGCGTCAACGTGCTGGCGGGCCCGCCGATGAAGCTCGGCGCGGTGGCCGAGGTGGTGAGCGCCCGGGGGCAGGCGGCCGACACGGTGGAGCTGCTGCTGTTCGCCGGCGACCTCCTCTTCGACGACCTGCGGCCCCAGCTCACCAGGGCCTTTCCCAAAGCCGCGATCGCCTCGCTCGGGTACGCGTCGGTGGACGGCGGGCTGATCGGCGGGCCGGTGCCCGGCGACGACCCGCGGGTCCACGAGGCGTTCCCCGACCGCACGATCGTGGAGCTGGTCGACGAGGTGACCGGCGAGCCGATCACCGTGCCCGGCGTACCGGGCCGGGTGGTGGTCACCAACCTGTTCCGGACCCTGATGCCGATCATCCGGTACCCGGTCGGGGACCTGGCCGAGTGGGCCGGCGACGACCTCCGCCGGTTCCGGCTGGTCGGCAGGGCGATCGAGGGAGCCCGGGTGGGGATGGTGACGATGAGGACCGAGGACGTCCGCGCGGCGCTCGCCTCGGCCGACCCGGACCGGGTCGTGTCCGGGGTGCAGCTGGTGCAGCGCCGCTGGGACGGCAAGGACGGCCTGGTGCTGCGGCTCGCCCACGCCTGCGCCGGGGAACCCCCGGCGGAGCTGACCCGCAGGCTCGTCGACGCCGTCCACGAGGCCCGCCCGCTGTACCCCGACCACGCGGACGAGGGTTTCATCCACCCCCTGTCGGTCGAATGGGTGCGCCCGTCCGAGCTGGTGACGAATCCGCGCACCGGCAAGCTGGTGCAGGTGGTGGACGAACGCTCCCACTCCTGACCCCCTCCCGGCCGATCCCGATCCCGATCCCGATGCCACGCCCTGTCATGGGCCCGGTCCGTCGTCAGCCGAGGCCACCGCGAAGGGGCGTCGGCGCCGTGGCCGGGTGAGAGCCGGGGCGCGGCCGGAGAATCAGGACCACGACCAGCCCGAAGGTCACGAGGAGGGCCGCGACGGCGAAGGTCCAGTGCGTTCCGCGAGCCACCTCCGCCGGCGTGGCGGTGCCGACGTCGCCCGCGGCGAAGGCGAAGACGGCTCCCATGACCGACGCGCCGGTCATCAGGCCGAGGTTGCGGGAGAGGTTGAGCGTGCCCGACAGCAGGCCACGCCGACCCGAAGAGACGTCCTTCATCACCGCGGTGTTGTTGGCCGCCTGGAACAGCGCGTAACCGGCGGTGACGACGACCAGGGGCAGGACATACCCGATGACCCCGGCGGACGCGGGCGTCAAGGAGAGTGCCACGGCGCCGCCGATGATGCCGGCGAGCCCGGCCACCACCACGGTCCCGGACCCGAAACGGTCGGTGGCGCGGCCCGCCGGGAGGCCGGTCAGGGCGGCCACGGCGGGGCCCGCCGACATCACCAGGCCGACGAGGGCCGAGTCGAGGCCGAGCGCCCAGGCCAGATGGAAGGGCCCCACGACGAGAGTGGTCATCATGACGGTCGAGACCAGAGCGCTCGTCGTCAGCCCGGCGGCGAGGACGGGGTCGCGGAACATCGACAGGGTGAGCAGCGGGGACGAGACCCGCTGCTCGACGACGACGAACAGGGCAAGGCCCGCCCCCGAGGCGAGGAGCAGCCCGACGGTGAGCGGGCCGAAGGAGTTCCCCTCGATCGTCATGGCCAGCGCGTAGGTCCCCAGCGTGATCGCCAGCAGGGCGGTGCCCACGCCGTCGAACCGCCCGCCTGCGAAGGTCACCGCCGGCGTGGAGCCCGGCAGCGCCCAGAAGGTGAGCGGGAGCGCGATCAGGCCGAGCGGCACGACGGCGAGGAAGACGGCGCGCCAGCCGAAGACCGTGATCAGGACGCCACCGAGGCCGGGGCCCAGCGCCGTGCCTACCGCCGACATCGTTCCGAGCAGCCCCATCACCCTGCCTGTGCGGTTCGCGGGCACCGTCTCGCCGACGACGGCCATGGTCAGCGCCATCATGCACGCGGCGCCGGCTCCCTGGAGCGCCCGGGCGGCGACCAGGATCGGAAGGTTCGGGGCGAGACCGCTCAGCAGCGTCGCGAGCGTGAACACGGCGATGCCGCCCAGCAGGACGCGACGCCGGCCGGCGAGGTCGCCGAGCCGGCCGGCTCCGACGATCAGGGTCGTGACGGCCAGGAGATAGGCGATCACGACCCACTGGACGTCGTTGAAGGCGGCGCCGAAGGCCACGGCGACGGCCGGCAGGGCGACGTTGGCGATGCCGGTGCCGAGCGAGGGCAGGAGCATCGAAAGTGACAGGGCGGCGAGTGCCCGGATCAGGGGCGGACGGCGTGCGGGCGGTGCCTGCTCGGGCTCGGGTTCGGTTGCTGCTTTCACGATGACGGCTCTTTTCGGGGTCGATGGCGCGATGGGGTCGTAACCGAACCTAGGTTTTGCCTCGACATGGCGGAAGGCGCAATATCGGAAAGCCATCTGTGCGTGAAACGCCATGTCATGGCTGGGTCGTGAGATCCTTCGCACATGGTCCGTCCCGATCTCAACCTGCTGGTCACCCTCGACGTCCTGCTCGAGGAGGGCAGCGTGACGCGGGCGGGGCAGCGGCTCGCGCTCAGTCCGTCCGCGATGAGTCGTGCGCTCGCGCGGTTACGGCGGGCCACGGGCGACCCGCTGCTGGTACGAGCCGGTCGAGGGCTGGTGCCCACGCCCCGCGCCCTGGAGCTGCGCGAGCGGGTGCGTGCCCTCGTCCAGGAGGCCGAGGCCGTCCTCCGGCCGGCCGAGAGGCTCGACCTGGCGACGCTGGAGCGGACGTTCGCGTTGCGCGGCAGCGACGGGTTCGTGGAGAGGTTCGGACCCGCGTTGGTGGCGGAGATCGGCCGCGAGGCACCCGGCGTGCGGCTGCGGTTCCTGCGGAAGACCACAAAGGACATCGCTCCCCTGCGGGAGGGCATGGTCGACCTCGAGGCGGGCGTCATCGAGAACGCCCTGCCTCCCGACGTGCTGGGCGAGCCCCTGTTCAACGACCGCTTCATCGGGGTGGTGCGAAACGAGCACCCGCTGAGCACCGGAAAGGTGACCGCGGCCCGGTACGCCTCCTCGCGGCACGTGAACGTCTCGCGGCGCGGCCTGACGGAGGGGCTGGTGGACGAGGTCTTTCGCGCGACAGGTCACGAGCGGGAGGTCGTCACGGTCGTGGACGGCTTCGGCGCCGCGCTGGCGCTGGCGGAGGCCTCGGACCTGGTCGCCACCGTTCCGGAGCGTCAGACCGCCGGCCTGCGGCGAGGGATGTGCTCCTTCGAGCTGCCCTTCCGCGCTCCCGAGGTGACGGTGTCGCTGATGTGGCACATCCGGCTCGACGCGGACCCGGCTCACCGATGGTTGCGCGACCGCGTGATCGACGTCTCGTCCTCCTAGTCACCCCCGATCATCACCGGGCCGGTGCCGTGCCGCCGGCCCGGATTCCGGTGCGCCCTCCGTCGGTGCGGCGGCCTGGCGGTCCGGACGCGCCAGCCTGGCGGCTCGGGTGCGGCGGCCTGGGGCCCGAGTGTGGGGGCCGTGCGCGGGGGTGTGAAAAGAGGTTTCCCGGCCGTTGACGCGCCCGTAGCACGTATGTAACCCTTGGCCAAAGCTAAGCAAAAATTGTACAAAAGCATGCAGTCTTTTTTACTCTTCTCGCAATTCCTCAGGAACGCGCCGCAGCCGTGCACCTGCCCCCCATCCGTGAGCGGTGAAGGCGCATGCCTTCACGCCCCGACCCCGTCGTGCATGACGAGAGACAGAGGAACGCGAATGAGAAAGCCGTACGGACCGTTACGGCTGGTGGCGGCCATGGTCGCCACCGGGCTGCTGGTGATGGGGGCGGCCGTCCCGGCCTCCGCCGCGGCCGGCCCCAACCTGTCGCCGGGCAAGGCGACCCAGGCCTCCAGCGCCACGGCCGGCCACGAGGTGTCGGCCGTCAACGACGGCGACCAGTCCACCTACTGGGAGAGCGCCAACAACAGCTTCCCCGGGTGGGCGCGGATCGACCTGGGCGCCGCCACGAGCGTCGACCGGATCGTCCTGAAGGTGCCCGCGCCGGCCGTCTGGCAGACCCGCACCCAGATGCTCTCGATCCAGGGGAGCTCCGACGGCTCCGCCTACAGCACGGTCGTGGCCTCGGCGAACCACACGTTCGACCCGGCCACCGGCAACACGGTCACGATCGGTTTCGCCGCCGCGACCCACCGGTACTGGCGCGTCAACGTCACCGCCAACACCGGCTGGCCCGCCGCGCAGATCTCCGAGTTCGAGATCTACGGCGCCGCCGGAGGCGGCGACACCCAGAACCCGTCGGCCCCGGGCAACCTCGCCCTCACCCAGCCGGCCGCCGGTCAGATCAGGCTCACCTGGAACGCCTCGACCGACAACGTGGGCGTCACCGGCTACGACGTCTACGCGAACGGGCAGCTGCGGGGCAGCGTCGGCACCGTGCTGACCTACACCGACACCCAGCCCGCGTCGGCGACCGTGACGTACACGGTGCGCGCCAGGGACGCGGCGGGCAACCGCTCGGCCGACAGCAACGCCGTGACCCGCACCGGCACCGGCGACCCCGGGACGAACCTGGCGCTCGGCAAGGAGATCACCGCCTCCGGGCACGTGCACTCGTTCGTCGCCGCCAACGCCAACGACGGCAACCCGGCCACCTACTGGGAGGCGAACTCCGGGGCGTTCCCGAACACGCTGACCGTCAGGCTCGGCGCCGACGCCTCCGTCAACGCGGTGGTCGTCAGGCTCAACCCCGACCCCTCCTGGGGCACCCGCACGCAGAACATCCAGGTCCTGGGCCGCGCGCGGAACGCCACCACCTACCAGAACCTGGTGTCGGCGGCCAACCACACCTTCAACCCGGCCTCGGGCAACACGGTGCGGATCGACGTGTCCGCGAACGTCGCCGACGTCCAGCTGAGGTTCACCGCCAACAGCGGCGCCCCCGGCGGGCAGGTCGCCGAGTTCCAGGTGCTCGGCGTCCCCGCGCCGGGTCCCGACCTCACGGTCACGAACCTGTCGTGGACGCCGTCCTCACCGACCGAGACCAGCGCGATCACGCTCTCGGCCACGGTCAGGAACGCGGGCAACGCGGCCTCCCCGGCGGACAGCGTCACCCTCTCCCTCGCCGGCACGCAGGCCGGCACCGCCGCCGTCCCCGCCCTGGCCGCGGGCGCCAGCGCCACGGTGACCCACGTCATCGGCACCCGGGGCGCGGGCAGCTACACGGTCGGCGCCAGGGTGGACGCCGACGACACGGTCGCCGAGCGGAACGAGGACAACAACACCCTGGTCGCGTCCTCACCGCTGGTGGTCACCGAGGCCCCCGGCCCGGACCTGCAGGTGCTGGGCATCACCTCCAACCCGGCGAACCCGGCCGTCGGAGCGTCCGTCACGTTCACCGTGGCGGTGCGGAACCGCGGCAGCGCCGCCACGGGCGCGGCCACGGTCACCCGCCTGACGGCGGGCGGCACCACGCTCAACACCACGACCCCGTCGATCGCCGCGGGCACGACCGCCAACGTGGCCGTCAGCGGCAGCTGGACCGCGGTCAGCGGAGGCGCCACGCTCACCGCGACCGCCGACGCGACGAACACCGTCACCGAGACCAACGAGACCAACAACACTTTCTCGCAGGCCATCGTGGTCGGGCGCGGCGCCGCGGTCCCGTGGACGGAGTACGAGGCCGAGTCCGCCGTCTACCAGGGCACGCTGCTGGAGACCGACCCGCTGCGCACCTTCGGGCACACCAACTTCGCCACCGAGTCCTCGGGCCGCAAGTCGGTACGGCTGAACAGCACCGGGCAGTTCGTCGAGTTCACCTCGACCGCGCCGTCCAACTCGATCGTGGTGCGCAACTCCATCCCCGACGCCCCGAACGGCGGCGGCATCGACGCCAGCATCAGCCTCTACATCAACGGCACCTTCGCCAGGAAGCTGACCCTCTCCTCGCGCCACAGCTGGCTGTACGGCAACACCGACGGCCCCGAGGCGCTGACGAACACCCCCCAGGCCGACGCGCGGCGGCTGTTCGACGAGTCCAACGCGCTGCTGTCGCAGACCTACCCCGCGGGCACGAAGTTCCGGCTGCAGCGTGACGCGAGCGACACGGCCTCGTTCTACGTCATCGACCTGATCGACCTGGAGCAGGTGGCGCCGCCCACCAGCCAGCCGGCCGGGTGCACCTCGATCACCGCCTACGGCGCGGTCCCCAACGACGGGCTCGACGACACGGCCGCCCTGCAGCGGGCGGTGACCGACGACCAGAACGGCGTCATCGGCTGCGTGTGGATCCCGGCGGGGCAGTGGCGCCAGGAGCAGAAGATCCTCACCGACGACCCGCTGAACCGGGGTCAGTGGAACCAGGTGGGCATCAGGAACGTCACCATCCGCGGCGCGGGCATGTGGCACTCCCAGCTGTACACGCTGACCGAGCCGCAGGACGTGGTGGGCGGCATCAACCACCCGCACGAGGGCAACTTCGGCTTCGACATCGACAGCAACACCCAGATCTCCGACATCGCCATCTTCGGCTCGGGCCGCATCCGCGGCGGGGACGGCAACGACGAGGGAGGGGTGGGCCTGAACGGCCGGTTCGGCGAGAACACGAAGATCACCAACGTGTGGATCGAGCACGCCAACGTGGGCGCCTGGGTCGGCCGCGACTACGACAACATCCCGGCCCTGTGGGGCCCCGGCGACAACCTGCTGTTCAGCGGCATGCGCATCCGCAACACCTACGCCGACGGCATCAACTTCACCAACGGCACGCGCAACTCGAAGGTGTTCAACTCCTCGTTCCGCACCACCGGCGACGACGCCCTGGCGATCTGGGCCAACCAGGCCGTGAAGGACCAGGTCGTCGACAACACCCACGACAACCACTTCGTCAACAACACCATCCAGCTGCCCTGGCGGGCGAACGGCATCGCCATCTACGGCGGGTACGACAACTCCGCCGAGAACAACCTCATCTACGACACCATGAACTACCCGGGCATCATGCTGGCGACCGACCACAGCCCCCTGCCCTTCTCGGGGACCACGCTGCTCGCCGGCAACGGGCTCTACCGCACCGGCGGCGCCTTCTGGAACGAGGACCAGGAGTTCGGCGCCATCACGCTGTTCCCGTCGACCAGGGACATCACCGGCGTCACCATCCGCGACACCGACATCCACGACTCGACCTACGACGGCATCCAGTTCAAGACCGGCGGCGGCAACATGCCGAACGTCGCGATCACCAACGTGAGGATCACCAAGTCCAACAACGGCGCCGGGATCCTGGCCATGGGCGGCGCCCGCGGCAACGCGACGCTGACGAACGTCACGATCAGCGGCTCGGCCGACGGCGACATCGTGAGGGAACCGGGGTCCAGCTTCGTGATCACGAGGAACTGACCCCTGCCCTGTGATCACGAGGGATCGGCACCCTCCGTGGTCACAGGGCCGCCCGTCGCGAGGGGGCCGGCCTCCTCCGCGGTCACGGGGAGGCCGTCCCGCCCCGCGACCGCGGGGAGGATCGGCACCCTCCGTGATCATGGGAGGCACGGCCCCCTCGGCGTGAAAGTTTCATCGGTCCCCGGTCCCGGGGACCCGCGGGACGCCCGGCGTGCTCCTCCGGTGGAAGGACCACCGGGGGAGCACGCCCGTGTCCGCCCCGCCCGCCCCGGCGGGCGCCGCCTCGGGGGAGGTGAGCGCCGCGCGACCGTCACCCGGCCGCCCGCGGGAGACCCCGCGGGCACGTTCCACCGCACGCGCGGGAACGGCCCCGCGGCGCGGAGTCCCGGACCGGGCCGGGCCGCGCGAGCCCGCAGGGGACGGACGGCCGCGCGGGTGCGGGCTTGACAGGGTTTTTCGCATCCCCAACACTCTGGGAAACCTTGTCACCCAACGAGGACTTCCACCCCTCTGACCGTTGCGTAAAGGGTTTCTGTTATCGCTAACAAATCCTGTCGGCGCCAACGGGAAAGGTGACGAGGACGACGCGCACTCCCGGCGTTCGAGACCCGACCCCCCACGGAGGTTCGCACACATGGGAAGACGATGGTGGACGGCGGCCGTGCCCGCCCTGATCCTCGGCCTGCTGATGTCCCCGGCCGACACCGCCCTGGCCGCGGCACCCGGAGACGGCAACCTGGCGGTCTCCGCCACGGCGAGCGCCTCCTACACCTCCTCCTGGGAGAGCATCGCGGCGATCAAGGATGACATCGACCCCCCGAGCTCTAACGACACCGCCAACCCGCGCTGGGGCACCTGGCCCGAGACCGGCACCCAGTGGGCCGAGCTGACCTGGAGCCGGCCCCAGACGCTGCGCTCGGCGCAGGTGTACTTCTTCGACGACAACGGCGGCGTGCGGGTGCCCGCCTCATGGAGGCTGCAGTACTGGAACGGCAGCGCCTACGCCGACGTCGCCGGTGCGAGCGGCTACCCCACGGCCGTCAACGCCTACAACAAGGTCGTCTTCAACAGCGTCTCCTCCTCCCGGCTGCGCGTGGTGCTGCAGAGCGGCGCGGCCTCGGTCGGCCTGCTGGAGGTGAAGGCGTACTCCACCGAGTCGCCGGGCAACGGCGGCGGCACCACCGGCTGGAACCCGCCCGCCAACCTGGTCACCCCGCTCGACCAGGTCTGGCGGCACGTCGAGAGCACCTACAACCCCGGCCCCACCGTGTTCCGCAACTACGGCTGGGACCAGATCATGGCCAACCGCGGGAGCATCAACTACTGCGTGCGCTGGGACTCCTCGGCGCCGGTCTCGGCAGCCCTGCGCGACCGGATCCACGCCTCGCTCGCCCGGCAGTTCAAGAAGTGGATGGACCTGATGGTCGGCCACAACGGCTGGCCGTACACGGAGGTCCCGGTCAAGGTGGTCGGCTGGGCGGTACGCGACCGCGCCACCCTGCAGTGGAGCGACAACTCCGTGGACGTCTACGTCAACGACATCCGGGAGAACGCCCCCCAGTGCGCCCCGGCCTGCGGCCGGTTCTTCAACCAGAACGGCCAGTACCCCAACTGCCCGGGCGGGGCCGCGCGCCACTACGACATGTCCCTGTGGCTCACCGCGGGCATGGGCGGGGGAGCGGGCGGTGACTGGGGCCAGCGTCTCGGCAGCGAGTACTTCGTGAACAACATCGACGCCCCCGACATGCACATCCTGCTCCACGAGATAGGGCACAGCTTCGGCCTTGACGACTTCTACGACTGGACGCCCACCGGCGTCGGCGGTTTCCTGATGAAGGCGGGAAGCGCGAGCCGGATCACCGAGTTCGACGCCTGGATGTTCCGCGACTGGTGGCGGCACCTCAAGAGCCGCTACGGCCTCTGACCCACATCGCACCGTCACCGGCCGGTCCGGACCCTCGGGTCCGGACCGGCCGCCGCGTTCCAGGGCGTCGTGTTCCCGGCCGCCGTGTTCCAGGGCGTCGCGTTCCCGGGTGGCGGTTCAGGCGGGGGCGGGCGGCGCGGTGGACTCCCGGATCACCAGGCGGCACGGCATGGAGTGCACGCCCGGGGCCGCCCGGCCGTCGATGGCGGCGAACAGGTGCTGCGCGGCCGTGTGCCCCAGCCTCTCCAGGTTCGGGTCCACGCTGGTCAGCAGCGGCCTGGTCTCTGCCGAGAGCACCTCCCAGTTGTCGTAGCCGATCACCGCCACGTCCGAGGGCAGGCGCAGGCCGCGTTCCCTCGCGATCTCCATGAAACCGGCGGCGATCTGGTCGCTGCCGCAGAACACCGCGTCCAGGCCGGGCTGGGTGAGCAGCAGCATCTCGGCGGCCTGCCGCCCCCAGCGCTGGGACCACGCGCCGTACAGGGTCTCGCCGGCCTGTTCGAGACCGGCCTCGCCCAGCGCCCGGCGCACCCCCTCGGCCCGGTCGGCCGCGGCCTTGTAGTGCGTGGGCCCGGTGACGTGCGCGATCCTGCGCCGCCCGGTGGCCAGCAGGTGCCGTACGGCGAGCACGGCGCCGCCCACGTCGTCGGGCGTGAAGGACACGTCGCCCGGGTCGTCGGACGGGCCGTAGGCGTACACCACGGGGATCGGCAGCTCGCGGCTGATGGAGGGCCGCGGGTCGGTGCTCTCCCCCACGACGATCAGGCCGTCGACGCGGCGGGAGAGCAGCATCCGCAGGTGGTGCTGCTCGCGGATGGCGTCGCCGCGCGCGTCGCACAGCACCACGGCCATCTCCCCGGCGCCGAAGGCGTCCTCCGCGCCGAGCAGGACCGGGATGCCGAACCGTCCCACGCTGTCGCTGGTGAGCAGGCCGACCGTGCGGCTCTGCCCGGTCAGCAGGTTCCTGGCCAGCGCGTTGGGCCGGAAGGAGAGCTGCTCGGCCGCCTCCAGCACCCGCCTGCGGGTGTCGGGGCGGACGTTGTCCCTGCCGTTGAGGGCCTTGGACACGGTGGCGATCGACACCCCGGCCAGCGAGGCCACGTCACTTATGGTCACCGAACGTGACCGCCTGCCCGTCATCGTGACGAAATCCTTTTCGCTGCGCCTGCCCGTGCGACCCCGGCCGGCCGTCCGGCGGTACCTCCCGAGATTACCTCATGTCGACGGATCGGCCAGGGGGTGTTGACACGCATCGGTGTTTCTTTTACGTTTCCGAAAACCTTTTATTTCTATTTCGTGCGTCGCGGGGGATGCCGGAAGAGGAGAGGACCATGCAGCCACGCGCACGCGTCGTCGGCGCCGCAGCCATCCTGCTGGCGCTAGCCCCCATGATCGCCTGCGGGGGGAGCGGGACCGGGAAGGCCGCGCCCGCCTCGGCGGAACCGGTCACGATCACCATGTGGACCCGTGCCGCGACGCAGGCGCAGAGCGAGCGTCTGGTCAAGGCCTACAACAGCGGCCACAGGAACCAGGTGAAGCTGACCGTCGTCCCCACCGACAACTACCAGCCGCGCATCGCGGCGGCGGCCGGGGCCGGGCAGCTGCCGGACGTGTTCGCCGCGGACGTGATCTTCGTCCCCAACTACACCTCCCAGGGGCTCTTCCTCGACATCACCGACCGGATCGCCGCCCTGCCGTACAAGGACTCCCTGGCGCCCGGCCACATGAAGCTCGGCACGCAGGAGGGACGCCGGTACACCCTTCCGCACACGCTGGACCTGTCGGTCTGGTTCTGGAACAAGGACCTGTACGAGAAGGCCGGCCTGGACCCGGAGAAGGGCCCCACCACGCTGAAGGAGTTCGCCGAGCACGCCACCACGATCGACGAGAAGCTCGGCAAGGACGGCAAGGTGCACGGCACCTTCTTCGGCGGCAACTGCGGCGGATGCTACGTCTTCACCTTCTGGCCCTCGGTCTGGGCCGCCGGAGGCCAGGTGATGAACCCCGAGGGCACCGCCTCGCTCAACGACAGGCCACCGATGACCGACGTCTTCGCGATCTACAAGGGACTGCACGACAAGGGCGTGACCGGCCCGACGACCAAGGAGGAGCAGGGGCCCACCTGGACCGGCTTCTTCCCCAAGGGCGAGATCGGCGTCATGCCGATGCCCTCGACCACGCTCGGCTCGATGCCCGCCGACATGAAGGTCGGCGTCGCGCCGATCGCCGGGCCCGACGGCGGCGAGTCCACCTTCGTGGGCGGCGACTCGGTCGGCATCTCCTCCACCACCGAGAAGGCCGACGCGGCCTGGGAGTTCCTGTCCTGGACGGTCTCCGACGAGGCGCAGGTCGAGATCATGGCCAAGAACAAGGACGTGCTCGCGCGCACCGACCTGTCGAACAACGAGTACTCGGCCGAGGACCCGCGCGTGGTGCTGATCAACTCCATGGTCGCCAAGGGGCGGACACCGTACGCGCCGCGCTTCGGGCAGACCTTCAACGACCCGCAGGGGCCCTGGCTGCGCCTGGCCCGCGAGGCGCTGTTCGGCGACCCCGGCAACGTCACCCGGCTCAACGCCGAGATCACCAAGTCGCTGCAGCAGTGAACATGACACTGACCGGAACACGGCGGAGGGTGGCGCGGGGATCCGTCCCGGCGCCGCCCCCGCGGTGGCGCGGACGGCGGGCCCAGGGCTGGCTGTACGCCGCCCCGGCCGCCGTCATCGTCGTCACCCTCTTCGTGGCACCGCTGGTGCTCGTCGTCTGGATGTCGCTGAACCGCTGGCCGCTGCTCGGCCAGGCCACGTTCAACGCGCCGGGCAACTACCTCAAGATCGCCGATAACCCGCTCTTCCTCGACGCGGTGCTCTTCACGCTGAAGTACACCGCCGTCGTCACCGTGCTGCTGTCGGCCGCCGCGCTCGGCCTGGCCCTGCTGGTGCAGGAGCGCAGGCCCGGCGTGGGCTTCTTCCGCACCGCGTTCTTCCTGCCCGGCGCGGTCGGCTTCGCCACGGCGGCCCTGCTGTTCTACGGCATGCTCAACAACGACTTCGGGCCGGTCGACCCCCTGCTGCGGGCCCTGGGGATCACCGACGAGCCGGTGAAGTGGACCGGCACCCCGGACATGGCGCTGTTCTCCACGATCGCGCTGGTGCTGTGGCGCTTCGCCGGGTTCAACATGCTCATCCTGCTCACCGGCCTGCAGTCGATCCCGGTGGAGGTCTACGAGGCGGCCCGGTCCGACGGCGCGAACCGGTGGCAGATCTTCACGAAGATCACGCTTCCGCTGCTGCGTCCCACGCTGGCGCTGATGCTCATCCTCAGCGTCACCGGCTCCCTGCTCGCGTTCGACCAGTTCTTCATCTTCACCAACGGCGGGCCGGACAACAGCACCGTCTCCATGGTCATGGTCATCTACCGCGACGCGTTCTTCCGCTTCGACCTGGGCGGCGCCGCGGCGCTCTCGGTCGTGCTGCTGGTCGCCCTGGTCGCGCTCAACACCGTACAGATGCGGGTGTTCAGGAGGTCCACGTGAGGCGGTGCGGACGCGGGAACGACGCGCGCGAGGCGGTGAGGACCCGGTGAGGACGACCTACTACACCACGATGTCGGCGCTGGCGGTGCTCTTCCTGTTCCCGCTGGTGTGGAGCGGCTGGTCCTCCTTCGACGGGGGAGCGGGCAACTACGCCGAGATGGCCCGCTTCGGCGAGGGCGTGGACGTCTACCTCGTCAACAGCGTGCTGGTGTCGGCGATGACCGTCGCGGGCACGCTGACGGTCTCCGCGCTGGGCGGCTACGCCTTCGCCCGCTTCGACTTCCCCGGCAAGAACCTGCTCTTCCTCGTCACCCTGGCCATCCTGATGGTGCCGTACGCGACCATCCTGATCCCGCTGTACGTCCTGCTCGGCCGCATCGGGCTGCAGAACTCCCTGGTGGGCCTCTCCCTGGTGTTCGTGATGTTCCAGCTGCCGTTCGCGCTGTTCATGATGCGCAACGCCTTCGAGGCGATCCCCCGCGAGCTGGAGGAGGCCGCCCTCGTCGACGGCTGCGGAACCTTCCGCGCCTTCTGGCGCATCCTGCTGCACGCCGTGCGGCCCGCCCTGGTCACCGTCGCCCTCTTCGCCTTCCTCGCCTCCTGGAACGACTTCTTCGCACCGCTCATCCTGCTCAACGACGGGGCGAACTTCACCCTCCCGGTGGCCGTGGTCAGCATGACCCAGCGCACCTTCGGGGCCATCGACTACGGCATGCTGCAGGCCGGCGTCATGGTCATGGCCGTGCCCTGCCTGATCCTCTTCGTCGTCCTCCAGCGCCACTACGTGCGCGGATTCATGTCAGGAGCCCTGCGTGGTTAGTCCCGTCACCCCCTCCGCAGGGGTGCTGTCCCCCCTCGGCCTCGACGCCGTACGCCTCGCCCCGGGTTTCTGGGGCGACCGGGCGGTCCTCAACCGCGAGGTCATCATCGGCCACTGCCTGGAGTGGATGGAGCGGGAGGGCTGGATCGGCAACTTCCGCGGCGAGCGTCCCCGCCGCGGCAGGGAGTTCAGCGACTCCGAGGCGTACAAGCTGCTGGAGGCGATGGCCTGGTCCGGCCACCCCGGGCTGCCCGAGCTGGCCGCGACCGTCGCCGCGGCGCAGGAGGACGACGGCTACCTCAACACCCGCTGGAACTCCGAGCGCTACAGCGACCTCGAATGGGGACACGAGCTGTACTGCTACGGCCACCTCATCCAGGCCGGGGTCGCCCGGCTGCGCGCGCACGGCGAGGACGAGCTCACCAAGGTCGCCCGCCGGGCCGCCGACCACCTCTGCGACCGCTTCATGGAGACCACCGAGACCTGCGGCCACCCCGAGGTGGAGATGGCGCTGGTCGAGCTGTACCGGGCCACCGGGACCGAGCGCTACCTGGAGATGGCCCGCCGCCTCGTCGAGCGACGCGGCCTGCCCGCCCTGGGACCGATCCATCTGGGACGCGCGTACTTCCAGGACGACATGCCGGTACGCCGGGCGCGCGTGCTGCGCGGGCACGCCGTACGGGCCCTGTACCTGGCCTGCGGCGCGGTGGACGTGGCCGTCGAGACCGGCGACGGGGAACTGCTGCACGCGATCGAGGAGCAGTGGGAGAACACGGTCGCCCGGCGCACCCACCTGACCGGCGGGATGGGCTCGCGCCACTCCGACGAGGCCTTCGGCGAGGACTTCGAGCTCCCGGCCGACCGGGCCTACTCCGAGACCTGCGCCGGCATCGCCTCGATCATGCTCTCGCACCGGCTGCTGCTGGCCACCGGCCGGACCCGCTACGCCGACCTCGCCGAACGCACCATGTACAACGTGCTCGCCACCTCACCGGCACTGGACGGGCGCTCGTTCTTCTACGCCAACCCGCTGCACATGCGCATCCCGCCCGAGCCGCGCGAGGGCGTCGTCGACCACACCTCCGGGGTGGGGCTGCGCTCCTCCTGGTACGACGTGTCGTGCTGCCCGAACAACATCGCCCGCACCCTCGCCTCGCTCCCGGCCTACCTGGCCGCCGCCGACGGCGACGCCCTGCACGTCCACCACTACGCCCCCGCCGAGATCGGCCACCGGGGCCTGACCCTGCGGCTGGAGACGGACTACCCCTGGTCCGGTACGGTGACCGCGCACGTCGTCGAGGGCCGCCCCGGGCGGATCGTCCTGCGCGTGCCCTCCTGGGCCCAGGGCGCGACCCTCACCCACGGTGGCACGACCCGCCCGGCCGGGCCCGGCAACGTGACGGCCGAGGCCGACTGGCGACCGGGCGACCGTATCCGGCTCGACCTGCCGATGGCGTCCCGCTGGACCTTCCCCGACCGGCGGGTGGACGCGGTGCGCGGGTGCGCCGCGGTCGAGCGCGGCCCGCTCGTCTACTGCGCCGAGTCGGTCGCCGACGACCCGCCGCTGGCGCTGGTCAAGGCCCTTCCCGAACCCCCGGCCGAGCGGGAGCGGGACGGGGTCGTCGAGCTGGAGGCCCGCGCCTGCCTGGTACCGGCCGGCGACGTCCCCTGGCCCTACCGGGACGGGCACCCGGACGCGGCCGGGCGGGAGGTCACCCTGCGGCTGGTCCCGTACCACCGCTGGGGCAACCGCGGGCCGTCGAGCATGCGGGTGTGGCTGCCGCTGTCCTGAGCCCGACCCGAGCTCGGCCCTCAGGCGGGGGCCGGGAGCGGGGCCGGGAGCGGGGCCGGGGCGTTCCCGCGCCCGGTCTCCGGGACGGCCGCCGGGCGCGGGGCGACAATGTCGGTCATGAGCTCATCGCGACACGACCGTCCCCTGCCCCCGGCGCGCGTCGAGGAGGTGGCCGACGGCGTCCACGCCTACCTGCAGCCGGACGGGAGCTGGTGGATCAACAACGCCGGCTTCCTGGTCGGCCGCCGCGGGGTGATCAGCGTGGACTCCTGCGCCACCGAGCGCCGCACGCTCGCCTACCGCGAGGCCATCGCGGCCGTCACCGACCGGCCCGTCACCACGCTGATCAACACCCACCACCACGGCGACCACACCTTCGGGAACTTCGCCTTCCCCGAGGCGACCGTCGTCGGGCACGAGCGGACCAGGGAGATGATCCTCGCCGAGGGGATCCCCGACTACCTGACCATGGCCTGGACCGAGGTCGACTGGGGAGCCCTGGAGGCCCGGCCGCCGTTCCTCACCTACACCGACGGGGTGACCGTGTACTCCGACGAGCTGCGCTGCGAGGTACGGCACATCGGCCTGCCCGCCCACACGACCAACGACTCGATCGTGTGGATCCCCGAGCGGTCGCTGCTGTTCTCCGGCGACCTGGTGTTCAACGGCGGCACCCCGTTCGTGATGATGGGCTCGGTGACGGGGGCGATCGAGGCACTGGACCGGCTCAGGGAACTGGGCGCGGAGACGATCGTCCCGGGACACGGCGACGTGTGCGGGCCCGAGGTCGTCGACACCGTCCAGGACTACCTGCGGTTCGTGCTCGCCACCGCCGGGCGCGGCCGCGAGGCCGGCCTCTCCCCGTTGCAGACCGCGCGCGAGACCGACCTCGGGGAGTACGCCGGGCTGCTCGACCCCGAACGCATCGTCGGCAACCTGCACCGGGCCTACGCGGAGCTGGACGGCCTGCCCGCGGGTGAGCCGATCGACGTGGTCACCGCCGTGCTGGAGATGATCGACTACAACGGCGGCAGGCCGCTGACCTGCCTGGCCTGACCGCGGCCGTGCGCGTACCCGGGGGTGCCTTGTACCGGTCTTTGGCAACCCGCGGAACAGCTGGGGATACCGAGGTGAAAGGGCGGTTGAGTCCCTGAAGGGGGCCGTGCCACTTTTGGAGTGATCCTCCCGCCCGGGGAGGCCCCGCCGGAGGGATGTCTGCGATGTTCGCGCGGCGCGCGCTCTCCCGGGTCGTGTACGGCTCCCGCTACGACCGGGTGCCCAGGAACCACCGCTCCTACGTCCGCCCGGGGGAGAGGCTCGCCCGCGAGGTCCAGTGGCGCCTGCGGATCGGGCGGACCCCCGTCATGAGGTTCCAGGACTACCGCGAGCGGACCCTGCTGGAGCGGGCCGAGGAGTTCGTCACCTGCCGCCTGTGCGGGGAGACCCGCCAGCAGCCGCTGTTCCAGCGGGCCGGTGCCGGGCGCGGGGGGAGCTACCGGGTGGTGCGCTGCCCGGCGTGCGGCCTCCTCTACCGCAACCCCGCGCTCCGGCCCCCGACGGCGGACGTCCCGCACACGGACGTCCTGTACGCGGATCCCTTGTACGCGGACCTCTTGTACGCGTTGTACGCGGCCCCTTCGTCCGCGGACGTCCCGCGCGCGGACGACGGCGCGGCACCGGACCGCACGGCCGACCGGCGGCGCCGGCGGCTGACCATGGACGCCTTCGGCCCGGTGTTCTCGTCGGGACGGGGACGCGCGCTGCTCGACGTCGGTCACGGCGCCGGTGACGGGATCTTCCTCCGGCTCGCCCGGGAGCGTGGCTTCGAGGCGGCCGGGCTGGACCTCGCGGCCGGTTCCGTGACGGCCGCCGTCGCCCGTCTCGCCGTGCCCGGCACCCGCTCCGGGACCGCCGGTGTCCGGGCCGCCGGTACCGGACCCGCCGGTACCGGACCCGCCGGTATCGGGGCGGCCGCCGGCGGGTTCGACGTGATCACCCTCTGGTCGGTCCTGGCCCGGCTGCCCCGGCCCGTGGAGGACCTGCGGTGTCTCCGCGGCCTGCTCGCCCCGGGCGGGGTGATGCTGATCCTCACCGCGAACGCCGCCTCCCTGCAGCTCAAGGCGTACGGGAACGGCTGGACGGGCTTCAGGCGGAACAACCTGATGTTCTACTCGGCCGAGACGCTGGTCACCCTGCTGAGCCGTACCGGATTCGCCGGGGTGGCGTTCGCCCCGTTCTACGGTGACGACGTCGAGGCGGGCGCCGTCGGGTTGCCCGGCCGGATGGGCCGGCGCCTGCGCCGTAACGTCGAGGCCGGTGGCGGGAAGATGATCCGCGCGCTGGCCTTCGCCGACCGGCAGGCCGTTCACCGGTGGGGCGAGCGGCTCCAGGCCCGGCGCTCCACCTGACCGTCCCCCGCACCGGATCCGGTGCCGGGAACGGGCACGGGGACGGGGCTCACTCCAGCAGGGTGCGGGCGCGGATCTGCTCGTCGCGCATGTGCGCCCTGAACGCGTCCAGCAGGTCCCTGGGACTCGTCGCGCTGGTCAGTGGCATGCGGTCGCAGGAGCAACCGGAGCGGTAGACGTCGCGGCCGACGTGGGCCGAGGTGATGTAGTCCATGCACCAGTCGGGCATGTGCTCCTCGCTCTGCACGAGGGGGTCGTCGTTCCAGTGCGGCATGCTCATGGGTCGCCTCACAGGAGGGTCGGTGATGGCCGTGGGGCCGGGGACGCCTTCTCCGGAGGCCGCGATGGCGGCTTCCCCTCCCTGGGTCCCGGAGCCGGTCGTCGCTCCGGAACCGTCTCGATGACACCGGAGGATTCTTTCCGGGAGCGGTTCGGCACGGGGTTCTGTGACGGCGCCGCGGTCATCGTTCAACGGGGTGCTCCGAGCATAGGCGTGAATCGGAGAGCTGGCGATTCCCCGACGAATCGTGAGACATCAGGTGAACCGTCGCCTTCACAATGATGCGTTCGGCGAGGGGTGCACGGTACGGAAGCCGGGTCATTTCGGGTCACCGGTCGGTTAGCATCCGGTAAGGATCAAGGTCGGTGAGGTGGCGCGCCCGCGCGCGTGGTGTGTCGTCACGTCCCGGCACGGTCACGGGAAGCCGGCCGGACGACGGGCAGCTGGGGAGCGAGCGTGGACTTCCACCTCTTGGGGCACGTCGAGGTGATCTCAGGAGAGGGCGCCGTGGTGCCGCTGCCTCCCCTCAAGCGGAGGCTGCTCGGAGCGCTGCTGCTGTCCGAGAGACGGACCATCGCGGTCGAGCGGCTGATGCTGGCCGTGTGGGGCGACACCCACGCCAGGAAGGAGGCCCTGAAGACCCACGTGTCCGAGCTGCGGCTGCTGGTCCCCGGCCGGATCCCCCCGGCCGGACCGGACGGCTACCGGCTGCGCCTGCTCCCCGGCGACACCGTCGACGTCGACACCTTCCACGATCTCGTCGCCACCGGTGAGCGCCTCGCCGAGGCCGGTGAGCACCGGGCCGCCGTCGCGTCGCTGCGGGAGGCCCTGAACCTGTGGGGCGCCGACCCGCTGGCCGACGTCCCCACCGGTGACCCGAGGCTGAGGCAGCGCCGTCAGGCCCTTCTGCGGCAGCGCCAGGACGCCATGGTCCTGATGTTCGAGACACGGCTCGCCCTCGGCCACCACCGCGAGATCGTCGCCGACCTGCGCGGCGAACTGGAGGACTCCCCGGACGCCGAGTCCCTGCACGTCCTCCTGGTGAACGCCCTGTACCGCTCGGGACAGCGCGTCCCCGCGCTCCAGCACGCCGACGCCGCGGCCGGGATCCTGCTGGAGGAGAACGGCGACCCCGGGGAACGGCTGCGCAGGCTGCGCGCGCAGATCGAGGCGGACGGAACCGGCCCCGCCGGGGGCGCCGGGGGCGCCGGGGGCGCCGCGACCGCCCTTCCCGCGGTCCCGGCGCAGCTCCCGCCGGACGTACTGGACTTCACCGGCCGGTCGCACGAGGTCGAACGGCTCACCGGGCTCCTCACCCCGGCACCGGACGCCACCGGCGTACCGATCGTGGGGATCAGCGGGCTGCCCGGGATCGGGAAGTCCGCGCTCGCGATCCACGTCGCGCACCGGCTCCGCCCGCGCTTCCCCGACGGCCAGCTCTTCGTGCACCTGGCGGGCCGGTCCGGGCGGTCCGCGAACGTCGGCGAGATGCTGGCCGAACTCCTCGCCACCCTCGGCGTCCCGGCGCAGGACCTCCCGCCCTCCACCGTGGGCCGGGCCGGGCTGCTGCGCTCGGTCCTGGCCGGCCGGCGCGTCCTGATCGTGGTCGACGACGCCGCCGGCGTCTCCCAGGCGTCCCACTTCCTGCCGGGCACGGCCGGGTGCGCGGTCATCATCACCGGCCGCGCCCTGCTGAACGGCGCGGGGATCCGGTCCTTCCCGCTGCAACCGCTCCGCGGCGAGGAGTCGCTCACCCTGCTGGGCGAGATCGTCGGCACCGACCGGGTACGCCGCGAACCGGAGGCGACCAGGACCGTCCTGGAGGCGTGCGGAGGGCTGCCGCTGGCGCTGAGGATCGCCGGATCCCGGCTGTCGTCCCAGCCGCACTGGCCCGTCGAGCTGCTCGCGTCCCGCCTGCAGGACCGGCTGAAAGGGCTGGCCGACGGCGACCTGGCCGTCGAGGCGAGCATCGCCGAGAGCTACGAGGCGCTCTCACCGCCGGCGCGGCACGCGTTCCGGGTCCTGGCCCTCGCCGGGCCCGGGGACTGGCCGATGTGGCTGACCGGGATGCTGCTGGGCGCGGAGCAGGCCGACGACGCGCTGGCGGCGCTGACCTCGCACAGCCTGCTGTCCCCCGCGGGGGCCGACGACCTCGGCCACCCCCGCTACCGGCAGCACGACCTGGTACGGGACTTCGCCGAGGCGCGGCTGGCCGAGCACGTCGACGAGTGGGACACCACCATGAACCGGCTGCTGCTGGGCTGGCTGCTGCTCGTCGACCGGGCCTCCGCGGCGATCCCCGGTGAGCCGTTCTTCCCGCCCCCCGCCCGCCTGCACTGGGACCTGCACGTCCCGGTGCAGGCGCAGAAACTGATCGACGCCGACCCCGGCGGGTGGCTGGCCCGGGAGTGCGCGCAACTGCTGGCGGTCATCCGGGCGGCGTGCGAGGAGAACCGCTACCGGCAGGGGTACGGCATCGCGCTGCGGCTCGCGTCCCACCTGTACCGGGCCGGCCGGGACCGGGACGCCGAGGACATGTGGCGCATCATCATGCGCACCGCGGCCGCCGCCGGTGACCGGCGCCTGGCCGCGGAGGCGCGGCACCGGATGGCGGCGCTGATCACCCGCGGGCCCGGCGGCCCGGCCCGGGCGCTGCCGATGCTGGACACCTGCGTCGCCGTGTTCGCCGAGCTGGTGGACCGGAACCGGTGGGCGCGTTCCCTGGCGTTGCGCGCGTTCTGCGCCTACAGGCTCTACCGCGACTCCGGCGGGCCGGGAGTCGAACGGGCCGCCCGGGACGCCGGGGAGGCCCTGGAGCTGGCGCGGCTCACCGGGGAGGGGTACACCGAACTGGTGTGCCTGCGGACCCTGGGGCTGGTGGCGTCCGCGAGCGGGCACCACGCCGAGGCGATCGACCGGTGCGAGGCGGCGCTCGCCCGGGGACGGGCCGTCACCGACACGTCCGGGGACGCGGCCTACGAGGTGTTCGCGGCCGTGGCGCTCGCGACGGTCCTCGTCGCCGCGGGCGAGGCCGGGCGCGCGCTGGCGGTGTGCGAGACCGCCCTCGACGCGGCGCGGGGGACGGGACACGCACCGGCGCAGGCGGCGCTCGCCGAACGGGCCGGTGACGCCCTGTCGGCCCTGGGCCGCGCGCGGGAGGCCGCGCAGCGCTACGGGGAGGCGGTGGCGCTGTGCGGGACGGACGAGGCCGACCCGCACCGGTCCCGGTACGACGGCAAGCTGGGCCGCGCCACGTCGGGCGGGGGCGGCTCACCGGCCTGACACGGGAGCCCCCGGGCCTGGCCGCAGGTCAGGGCTTTCGCGCGAGGCCGCACCAGGCGTTCATGGGGCGCCTCTCACCGGGAGGGGCGCCGTCGACGGTCCAGTCACCGACCGTGGTGATGCCCGGGGGCAGGACGTCCCAGCCGGAGAAGAACCGGGAGAAGGCGTCACGGTCGCGGAAGTAGAAGCGGCTGGGGACGTTCGCGTACATCTCCTCGATCTTGGCGTGCACGACCGGGTCGATCTCGTGGTCGGTCACGTGGGCGATCGCGACGTAGCTGCCCGAGGGCACCTCGGACAGGATGTGCTGGACCACCCCGTACGGATCGTCCGAGTCGTGGACGAACTGCAGGATCGACACGAACAGCACGGCCACGGGACGTCCGAAGTCGATGAGCTCCTGGGTGGCCGGGGCGTTGAGGATCCGTTCCGGGGTGCGGACGTCTCCGTTGACGTAACGGGTGTTCTCGTCCCCCACGATCAGGGCCTGCGCCTGGACGTGCACCGTGGGGTCGTTGTCGACGTAGACCACGCGGGTCCTCTGGTCGATCGCCTGGGCGACCTGGTGGACGTTGTTCGCGGTCGGCAGCCCCGACCCGATGTCGAGGATCTGCGTGACCCCGTGGTCCCCGACGACGTGCCGCACGACGCGCTCGAGGAAGCGGCGGTTGTCCGCGGCGAGGTCGCGCAGCTCCGGAGCGTGGGCGAGGATCGGATCGGCCACCGCGCGGTCGACCTCGAAGTTGTCCGTCCCGCCCAGCACGTAGTCGTAGACCCGGGCGGGGGACGGCTTCGTGGTGTCCACGCCCTGGGGTGCACCCACCGCTGAACTCACCTCTCACCTGTTCTTTCACGAGTCGCCGGTCGCACCGGACCGCGAAGGGCCGACGCCGGGCCGGGGGACACCGGAATTCGATCATAATCACGGCCATGTCCACCTTCGGGTGAATCGCGGCAAATGGAGATCGTCGCGGTGTTCCGCGCCCCTACGCGGTTCCGGCACCCTCCCGGAGGGTCACCGCCGGGGCAGGATCATCGTCACGCCGGGGACGGAGCCGATCGACCTCAGGGCGGCACCCGCCTCCTCCAGGCCGATGGACCGGGTGACCAGCGCCTCCGGTCGTACGGCCCCGCGGGCGACGGCCGCCAGCATCTCCGGGTAGGCGTGCGCGGCCATGCCGTGGCTGCCGAGGAGCTCCAGCTCGTGACCGATCACCCGGCCCATCGGGAGCGCGGTCAGCCCCGGCAGCAGGCCGACCTGGACGTGACGGCCCCGGCGGCGCAGGCCCTCGATCGAGGCCGCGCACGTCCCGGGGCTGCCGAGCGCGTCCACGGAGACGTGCGCGCCGCCCGAGGTCACCTCCCTGATCCGCGCGGCGACCTCGGTCCCGGGGACGGCGTCCCCGACTCCGCCGCCCTCGGCGGGGGAGACGGCGACGCAGGCGGCGGCGCCGAACCGCCGGGCCAGTTCCAGGGCTCCGGGGGAGACGTCCACGGCGACGACCCTGGCCCCGGCCGCGGCGGCGATCATGACGGCGGACAGGCCCACGCCGCCGCAGCCGTGCACGGCCACCCACTCCTGTGGCCGGACCCGGCCCACGGCGGTGATCGCGCGGTAGGCGGTGGCGAAGCGGCAGCCCAGGCTCGCGGCGGTGGAGAAGGCCATCTCCCCGGGGAGCCGGACCAGGTTCACCTCGGCGTGGTCGATCGCGACGTACTCGGCGAAGGAGCCCCAGTGGGTGAATCCCGGCTGGGTCTGGCGCTCGCAGACCTGCTGGTCACCGGCCTTGCACGCCGCGCACGAGCCGCAGGCGCAGACGAACGGGGCCGTCACCCGGTCACCGGGCCGCCAGCAGACGACGCCCGTGCCCACCGCCTCGACGACCCCGGAGAACTCGTGTCCCGGCACGTGCGGCAGGACCCGGATGTCCGGGTCGTGCCCCTGCCAGCCGTGCCAGTCGCTCCGGCACAGGCCGGTCGCCTCCACCCGGATCACCGCTCCGCCGGGCGGAGGCTCCGGGGCGGGCACCTCCCGGACCTCGGGATCGGCTCCGAAAGCGTCGAAGACCACCGCTCGCACCCGCGTACCCCCTTCTCGGGCTCGGACCGGCCGCGAATCCCGGCCGGGCGGGGCCGGTCCGCCCGGCCCCGCCGGCCCGCGGCCCCGCACCATTGTCGACGCCCGCGGACGCCGGGGGAAGGTGCAGGTGGGGCCGCCGGGGCAGGTGTCGCGACGCTCCGGGAAGGTGGCCGCGGACGATCCGGGGAGGGGACGCGCGACGCTCCGGGGAGGCGCCCGCGGGCGTGCGGGGGAGGGGACGCGGGACGGCCGGGGTGGCCGTGCGATCACCCGCGTCCCGCGGAAAGCCGGAGCCCCTGGTGAAGACGTGTCCCGAGCACTGATTAGAGGGGTCATGCTGGGAGAGAGGCAGGGGGCACGAGACGGGACGAGGACCGACTGATCGGACGGTGTGATGGGGCAGAAAGTCGACAAGGACCGCTACTCCGAGGAGGAGTTCGTCCAGTTCAGGGCGAAGCTGGCGGAGCAGCTCGACACCCTGCGCGAGGTGCTGGCGCGGCCCGGCTTCGGCGCGGGGCCGGCGACCATCGGGGCCGAGCTGGAGATGTTCCTCATCACGCCCGACGGGCGGCCGCTGCCCCGCAACCACGAGGTGCAGGCCGCGGCCGGTGACGACCGGCTCACCCTGGAGATGGGCAGGTTCAACCTGGAGGCCAACCTGACCCCGCTGCCGATCGCCGGGCGGCCGTTCACCGCCCTGGTGCGCGAGGTCCGTGAGGTCATGACCGTGGTGGACGAGGCGGCCGCGACGCAGGGGGGCCAGGCCGTGGCGATCGGCATCCTGCCCTCGCTCAGCGAGTTCGACTTCACCCACGAGACGCTGAGCGGGGAGGACCGCTACAAGGCGATGTCCCGGGGCATGCGCCGGCTGCGGGCCGAACCGTTCCGGGTGCGCCTGGAGGGGATCGAGCGGCTGGAGCTGGAGGTCGAGGGGATGATCCTGGAGAGCGCCAACACCTCCTGGCAGGTCCACCTCCGCACCACCCCCGCCGACTTCGCCCGCGTCTACAACGCCGCGCAGCTGGCCATCGGGCCGGTCCTCGCGGTCAGCGGCAACTCCCCCTCCTTCCTGGGCAGGCACCTGTGGGAGGAGACGAGGATCGCGCTGTTCGAGGAGTCCGCCGACGACCGGGACGTGGAACGGCTCGACCGCAGGGACGGGCGGGTGTCCTTCGGGTCGAACTGGACCCAGGGCATCGAGGAGATGTTCGCCACCTGCGTCCGCGACTACGAGCCGGTGCTGCCGATGATCACGGACTCGGGTGAGCCGGGCCCCGGCGGCGTCCCCGAGCTGGCCGAGCTCCGCCTGCACCAGGGCACGGTCTGGCTGTGGAACCGCCCGGTCTACGACCCGGGCGACGGGGGCCACCTGCGGGTGGAGATGCGCGCCCTGCCCGCCGGGCCGAGCTCGGCCGACATGGTGGCCAACTCCGCGTTCCTGCTCGGCCTGACCGCCGCCCTGGCCGTCCGGCCGGTGGAGGAGTTCCCCTTCGCCGGGGCCTACCGCAACTTCTACCGCGCCGCGACCCACGGCCTGGACGCGTCCATGAGCTGGCCCGGCCTGGACGAGGAGGTCCCGGCCGAGCGGCTCGCCCTGGACCTGCTGCCGGTCGCCGAGAGCGGGCTCGCCAGGATGGGCGTGGAACCCGACGAGATCCGGTGGACGCTGGACATCGTGCGCGAGCGCGTCACGCGCCGCCGTACCGGGGCGATCTGGCAGCGGGAGGCGACGGCCCGCCTGGGCGGCGACCAGGGGGCATGGGCGCGCATGGTCGCCCGGTACCGGGAGCTCTCGCTGACGGGTGAGCCCGTGCACACCTGGCCCCTTTGACCGCAAGGGGATTTGAGTAAAGGCATACTCATGAACTCCGCATCTTGGCCCGCCCCTTCCGGGCGGAACCGGACAAGGAGTGACCTGAATGAGCCAGTTGAAGGCCGTGTCGACGGAGCCGTTCGGGCTCAGGCGTGACGGGGGCGGCCTCGCGACCGGGATCGGGCTCCTGGAGAAGGAGCTCCGGCGGGTCCCCCTCGCCACCGTCCTGGCCAAGGCGAACCGCGTCCTGGTCAGGAAGGGCAGGAACGGCGCCGGCGCGTTCACCGGGATGAGCCCCAAGCCCGTGGACTGGTACTGCTTCGACACCGACGACAACGCGGTCAGGGAGTGGTACCCCCAGGGCCTGACCTGCGCCTCCGACGCCGGGATCGCCGGGGGCGGCGCGAGCGTGTTCGTGGTGAGCTGGTACCACACGCCCTCGTCCGGGGCCGAGCGGGGCGTCCGCCTGACCTTCCTGAACACCGCGACGCTCCGCTACCGGCACGTCCTGCTCGTGCGGGTCACCGCCGACGGCGACATCGCGCCGATCAACGTCCACGCCGGCGGCGTCGCCTGGTACGGCGACCTGCTGTACGTCGCCGACACCACGCGGGGCCTGCGGGTCTTCGACGTCCGGGAGATCTTCGAGGTCGACGGTGAGGGCACGTCCGCCATCGGCAGGAAGGGCGGGGCGTACGAGGCGTTCGGCTACCGGTACGTGATGCCGCAGACCGACGCCTGGACCACCACGAGCGGCACCGTCCGCTTCTCCTTCGCCGCCGTCGACCGCAGCACCGCCCCCGACACCCTCATCTCCGGTGAGTACGTCGACGAGGCCGGGGTGACCGGACGGGTGGCCCGCTGGCCGCTGGCGGCCGGAGGCATCCTGAACGCCCCGGCCGGGGGCGTCGTCCAGGCGGTGGACGCCTACGCGCTGCCCGCGCGGAAGATCCAGGGCGCGCTCTCCCACAACGGCACCTGGTACCTCAGCCAGAGCGCGGGCGCCGCCGCGAACGGCACCCTGATCGTCGTCGGCGACACACCGGCCAGGCGGTCCTACGCGGTGGGCCCGGAGGACCTCACCTGCGTCCGCGACCGGCGCACGCTGTGGACCGTGAGCGAGTTCGTCGGCAGGCGGGCGGTGTTCGGCGTACCGCTCTGACCGGGCCCGGCCGGAGGACGTACCGCTCCGGCGGGGGACGCGCCGCTCCGGCCGGAGCGGCGCGTCCGGGTCAGTGCAGGGAGCCGCCGACCAGGCGGAGGTCGCCGCCCAGGGAGACGGAGACGGCGGTCGTCACGATCGCGGTGAGCGCCTGGGCGACCACCGGGACGGGCATCGAGGGGGTGGCGCCGTCGAGGACCTGCCCGGGGGAGAACGGCACGTGCACGAGGCCGCCCCGGACCTGCGGCCGTTCGGTGGCGATCAGGTGCATGAGGCCGTAGAAGACGTGGTTGCACACGAACGTGCCGGCGCTCTGCGAGACGCTCGCGGGCACCCCGGTCGCCCGGGCCGCCGCCGCGCAGGCCTTCACCGGCAGCGTGGCGAAGTAGGCCGCGGGGCCGCCGGGCACCACCGGGCGGTCGATCGGCCGCCTGCCCGCGGCGTCCGGGACCCGGGCGTCGTCCAGGTTCACGGCCACCCGCTCCAGCGTAACGTCCGGCCGGCCACCGGCCTGCCCGACGCAGACCACCACCGCGGGGTCGTGCTCGCAGACCGCGGCGCGCAGCCGCTCCAGCGACTCGCCGAACACACAGGGCAGCAGCGCGGTCCGCACCCCGGGGACGAGCCCGATCGCCTCCCAGGGCGGATTGCCGGTGCCGTCGAGCGGCTCCAGGGCGACGAGCAGCACGCTCCTCATCGGGTCTCCGCCGGCCCGGCTCCGGGCGAAGGGGCGGACGGGCCCGGGGAGGAGTCCCGAGGGGGCAGGGCACAGGCGGGCGTGCCGCCGGGCAGGCGGTGCCGGTTGGCGGCGACGAGCCGGTAGAGCCCGTGGGCGACCCACCGCACCGGCGGGAGGCGCAGCAGGAACCCCAGCGGGCTCCACGGGAGGCCGGCGGCGATCAGCAGCCCGGCCACGGCCTGGGCCCCGCCGCGCACCCGGCCGTCCTCGACCCAGAGCAGCTCGTACTCGGCGCGCTCGCGCGTGACGCCCAGCGCCGGCAGGTCGGCCCGCTGCCAGGGGACGACCCGCGCGCGGATCCCGACGAGACGCTCGGCGAGGCCGACGCTCGTCGTGCAGAAACCGCAGTCGCCGTCGAAGACCAGTACAGGTTCTCCCGTCATGCCAACGACACTACCCAGCCCGGTTCGATCAAGGCCCGGCGACCAGGGTGACCGCGATCGGACGATGATCCGAGTGCGGGACGTCCGGGTTGGCCTGGTCCTTCCCGGTCATCCCCGGGGTGACCAGGACGTGGTCGATCTGCTCGACGGGGCCGCCCCGGCCCGGGACGGTGTCGAACGGCCGTACCGGGGCCAGGGGGTCGGTCAGGCCCGCGCCGGTGAGCACCCGCCAGGCGGCGTCCCCGGGCTGGAGGTTGAGGTCTCCGGCCACGACCACCGGGGCGCCCCCGGCGGCGGCGGTCCGGACGATCCCGCCGAGCTGGGTGACCTGGGCGAGGTCGTTCCGGTCCGGCGAGGGCTGCAGGTGGGTGCCGATCACGGTGATCGGCCGGCCCTGCCACCGCAGCCCGACCTCCAGCGCCTGCGCGCCGGTCGGGCCGCCCTGGACCAGCACGTGGTTGCGGACCGAGGTGATCGGCAACGCGGTCAGCAGGGCGTCGCCCCACACCTCGTCGGTCGCGGGCGCCCAGATGTAGTGCATGTCCAGCCGCTCGGCGATCAGCCGCACCCCGTCGTGGCCGCCGTTGAGCAGCCAGCCCCGGTCGGCCTCGCTCAGCACCACCACGTGCGGCCGGAGGCGCCGCAGCTCGTCGGCCTGCTGCTCCAGCGAGAGCCTGCCGGACTCGCCGTACCCCATCCTGATGTTGTACGCCGCGACCCGCAGCCCGTCGGCCGGGGGTTGCCAGCGCGGCACGCTGCCCTGCCACAGGGGCACCGCGGCGACCAGGACGACCGCGGCCGTGGCGACCGCCGCGAACCGCCGGTCGTAGGACAGGCGGGGCAGGCCGGAGCCGCCCACCACGGCCAGGACCGCGACGACGAGCGCCGCGGAGACCGGCACCCACCCGTTGGGCAGGTAGAGGTCGTAGGCGGCGTAGTACCCGAAGACGAACACGAAGAAGAGCAGCATGCCTCCGGCCGCGGCCAGGCCGCGCCGGGCCGGGCGGTCCGGGCCGAAGGACGTCGCGGCGTGCGCCAGGCAGGCGCCCAGCGCGACCTGGCCGACGATCTGCGCGACGATCGTCCAGCCGGGCGCCACCCCGTGGACCCCGTCCACGGTGGCCCTGCCCAGGGTGAACGCCACCGCCGAGGCGACCAGCGCGATCGCGGGGATCAGCGGACGGCGCAGCACCGGCAGCGCGGCGGGCAGCGCCGACACCACCGCGAACGCCGCCACGACCACGGCGGCGGCCTGCTGGGCCGAGTCCGTCGCCGCCTGGGCGTGCGCGGTGTTGCCCGTGTACAGCCCCCACAGCAGCAGGGCCGGGCCGATCGCGAGCCAGGCGCGCGGGGCGCCGGAGTACTCCTCGTCCGGGGGCACCGCCCGGATCAGGAGCCCGCCGAAGACGCACAGCTCCACCAGGAGCAGCAGCCACGGGACCGGTCCAGGCCGCCACATCAGGTCGATGCCGTCCAGCGCCGCGTGGATCACCGTGGAGGCCGCGAGACCGGCGATCACCCCGGCCATCACCGGCCGGGCGTCCAGGGCGGTCATCGCGGTCGCCGTCAGCCAGACCAGCCCGGCCAGCAGGCCCAGGCAGGCCACGTAGAGCTGGACGCCCCCTCCGTCGGTCAGCTGCAGGACCAGCCGGGCCAGGAGCAGCGCCCCACCTGCGGCCAGCGCGATCAGCGGCGGCCTGACCCTCCTGGCCAGCGGGACGGTCAGGAAGGCCAGGACGAACCAGGCGAGGGCGAACAGGCCCATCAGCTCGGCGGGAGTGCTCCCCGCCCGGCCGAAGAGTGTGATCAGCGACGGCAGGAAGACCCTGAGCACGTCCGTCAGGACCACCACGCCGAGCGCCACGTCCAGGCGGATCCGCATGTCACCTCCAGAGAATGCGAGTTATCCTCGCCTTCTTCGTCCTCGCTGACAAGGGCGATCTGCCCGGACGCGGCGTTCGCTCAGGAGGCCGGGGAAGAGGCCGGGGGGTCGGTGGGCGGCGGGCGGTCGGCGGGAGCCAGGGGATCGGCGGGGGGCGGTGCGGAAGGGCCGTCGAGGTAGCGGAAGGCCTCCTGCGCCGAACGGACGCTGTCGCGCAGCGCCTGCTCCAGGTGCCCGGCGTCCTCGGCCAGCCGCCCTATCTCCGGTACGGCGAAGGCGTCCGCGCCGGACTCGGCCAGCAGCTCCTCGTAGCGGGGGAGCCGCGAGCGGAGCACCGCGATCTGCTCGTGGGCCCGCAACGCCCGATCGGCGTCGGCGACGTGGCCCGCGTAGCGTTCCAGCGCCTCCACCCGCGCGGTCACCGCGGCCTCGCTGGCGACCAGGGCACGTTCCAGCGGGGCCATGGCCGCGGCCACCTCCGGCGTGCTGCCGCCGTAGGCGAACTCCCGGTGCTCGTTCCGCAGGGCGGAGAGCTTGGTGAGCAACCGGGCGATCTCCCACTCCTGCGCGGGGAGCATCACCGAGTTGCGCGCGTCGTCCAGCAGCCCGGTGGCGTTGACCTGGGAGTGCAGGATGAAGTCGATCGCCTGCTGGGCGCGGTCGAGCAGCCGTCCGGCGTCGTGGTCGAAGTCCTCGGCCAGCAGGTAACGGCCCTCGAACCAGCGGGCCTCGCGGTACAGCTCGGTCTCCTCCGACTCCAGGTCCACGGGGTCGGGAGCGGCCAGGAGACCGACGAAGACCACGAACAGCAGCAGCGCCACGACGAAGAAGAACAGCTGCCCCACGTCCAGCAGGAACAGCAGCGTCACCAGCAGCAGCGCCGACAGCGCACCGCCCGCCTGCAGGAAACGGCCCGGCAGGCGGGAGGCGGACGACGGCGGCTCGGGACTCCACCCGGCCCGGATGCGCGACAGCATCGATCCGTGTCGGCGGAACAGGTCGGCGACGTGGGCGGGAACTTCGGGATCGACCACCACGCGCCGCACAGGCTCGCCCTCCGTATCAGTCAGGACCTCTACGTGTTCACATCAGCCGTCGAGATGCCGGAACGCCTCGTGTGCCGAGCGTACGCTCTCGCGCAGCGCCTGCCGGAGCATGGCGGCGTCGTCACTGAGATACCCGATCTCCGGCAGGGCGAAAGTCGCGGCGCCCGCCTCGGCGACGAGCTGCTCGTATTCGGGCAGGTGGGCCTTGAGGACCTCGATCTGTCCCTGGGAGAGAAGGGCGCGATCGGCGTCGGCCACGTGGCGCGCGTACCGTTCCAGCGCCTCCACCCGCGCGGTCACCGCGGCCTCGCTGGCGGCCAGGGCGCGCTCCAGCGGGGCCATGGCCGCGACCACCTCCGGGCTCCTGCCGCCCCTGGCCAGGTGGCGGTGCCTGGCGCGCAGCGCGGAGAGCTTCGTCAGCAGCCGGGCGATCTCCCACTCCTCGGCCGGGAGCATCACGGAGTTGCGGACGCTGTCGAGCATGCCCAGGGAGTTGGTACGGGACTTCACGATGAAGTCGATGGCCCGCTGGACCCGGCCGAGCAGGTGCCTGGAGTCGTGGTCGAAGTCCTCCAGGATCAGGAAACGCCCCTGCCAGTCCAGGCAGTGCCGGTACAGCACGCGCTCGACGGAGTCGACGGAGGAGGGCTTCCTGGCGATGTACACCACGCTCAGGATGACCAGGGAGAGACCGCCCAGCATGATCATCAGGAAGATGGCGAGCAGCGGTGAGCCGCCGAGCACGCCGAGGGCGGCCGACAGCGCGGCCGTGGACACGCCGAGGGTTCCGACGAGCTTCCCCGGGAGGCGGGAGTCACCGGTCTGCCGTGGCACCCGTCCGGCACGGAAGCGGGAGAGCATCGGCCCGCTACGGCGGAACAGGTCGGCGACTTCCCTGGGCACCTCCGGATCGACCACCACGCGCTGCACAGGCTCGCCCCCTTTGCCGTGTTTCACGAGCATAGCGATTAACCGGGTTTCAGGTCGTGCGTCCTTCCATGGTGCCTCTTTCCCGGATGGATGGCGCGGACCGGAAAGGCGATCGTAACAACTGCCCGGATGTGCGTCCGGCATGGTCCGGCCGCGTCCCTGTCGCTTCCCTGCCGCGTCGGGGCCGGGGGTGGGGCGAGGTCGGGTCGTGGCCGGGTCAGGGCTGGGCCGGGGCCGGGTCGGGGTGGGGCCCGGCGTGGAGCCGGGGTCGTCCGTGTCCGGGAGTGGGGCGGTGATCGTCTCGTCCGGGCGGCGGCCCGGCCCGGGACTCGTCCGGGCGGCGGAGGCCCGTCCGGGAAACAGAAGATCCCAGGCCGACGGCCTGGGATCTGTCTGGTGGACGATACAGGGATTGAACCTGTGACCTCTTCCGTGTCAGGGAAGCGCTCTCCCGCTGAGCTAATCGTCCTCGGGTGAATCAGAGCGGAAGACGGGATTCGAACCCGCGACCCTCACCTTGGCAAGGTGATGCTCTACCACTGAGCCACTTCCGCGTATCCGCTCCGGGTTTCCCCTCGGCGCCCGCACCACTTTACCGGATCCCGGAGGGTCCGTCGGCCGTGCGGTTGAGGTGGAGACGGGATTTGAACCCGTGTAGACGGCTTTGCAGGCCGTTGCCTCGCCTCTCGGCCACTCCACCGGCCGGATCCCGGAGGATCCGCCGGAGCGGAAGACGGGATTCGAACCCGCGACCCTCACCTTGGCAAGGTGATGCTCTACCACTGAGCCACTTCCGCGTGCCCCCGGAGGCGTCTCCGGAGCACGTGGAAACTCTAGCGCCTCCGCCGGGCGGATGCGCGCATCACATCGGACCGCGAAGCATCCTCCGCGGTGACCGGCTGGACGTCGGAGGCGCGGACGAACATGACCCGGTGGCCGAACTGGATCTGCCGGTAGCGGACCTTCCCGACGACGACCCGGTGCCTGGAGGTGTCGTAGGAGGAGGCCCTCAGGTAGCGGGCCCGCCTGGTCATCGCGGCGCTGTACACCTGCCCGGCGGGTATCGAGTACTGCAGCGGCGCCAGCGGCTGGACGGGCACGCCCCTGGGGTAGGCCGACGCCCCCGGGTAGGCCCTGCCGTACACCTTGATCGGGGCGCGGTCCGGCCGCGGGGTGACCAGCGGGCCGGAGGCGGGCAGGGAGGTCGGGGCGGCGGCCGGATCGCTGAACCAGGCCTTCTGCCCGAGGTACCAGATCGCGGTCCAGCCGTCCCGGCGATCGGCGAGCGCGTACCGCTGGCCGGTGGAGGCGCGGGCGGCGTGGTCGTAGACGCTGTAGCTGGACCCGCCGGTGGGGTGCTTGCCGACGTCCCTGACCAGCGGCGCCGTGGGGGAGGGACGGGTGCGCAGCCAGACCGACGCGGCGCCGAGCCTGCGGCACCCGCCGGGGCAGCCGGTGAAGCCCGGGCTGTTGGAGGCGTAGTGGGGCTTGATCAGCACCGAGCGGGCGTTCTCGCCGCCCGAGGCGCGCAGCGGGCTGCCGAGCAGCTCGAAGTAGTGCCCCCAGTCCCAGTAGGGGCCGGGGTCGTCGTGCATGCCGCTCACGGTCTGGGGGGTGGTGCCGGGCACGTTGTCGTGCCCGAGGATGTGCGCCCGGTCGAGAGGGATGTCGTACTTGTCCGCGAGGTGGCGCACCAGCCTGGCCGACGCCACGTACATCGCCTCGGTGAACCAGGTGCCGCCCCTGGCCAGGTACCCCTCGTGCTCCAGGCCGATGGAGCGGGAGTTGACGTACCAGTTCCCGGCGTGCCAGCCGATGTCCTTGCCCCGCAGGTGCTGGGCGATGTGACCGTCGCGGGAGCGGATGGTGAAGTGCCAGCTCAGGTAGTCGGGGTTCTTGGCCAGGCGGGTCATGGCGTCGTAGGTGGTCTCGCCGTCGTGGATCACGATGTAGTCGATCTGCCGCCCGCCCTCGACGCGGTCGTGGTTGCCGTACCCGCCGCCCTTGAGCCGCTGGTAGACGGCGGGAAGCCACTCGCAGGAGACGCTCCTGGGGCAGTCGGGCCCGGCGGGCGGCACGGCCGCGGGGGGTCGTGCCGCGGGCGGGCGTGCGGCGGTTGGGCGTACGGCCACCGGTGCCCGCACGACGACGGGGGGCCGTACGGCTGCGGGCGGCCGTACGACGGCGGTGCCCGCCGTGACGGGCGGCCGTGCCGTCGCGGGGGGCCGGACCGCGACGGGTCGTGCGGGCCGTGCGGGTCGTCCGGTGGACCGCACCGCGGCGGGTCGCACCGCGGCCGGTCGCGCGGTGGCCGGTCGTGCGGTGTCGGGGACGGCGGGGGCGCCGGTGGGCGCGGGATCGGGGGCGCGGCGCTGTGCCGTCCGGGGGGAGGGCGTCCGGGCGGGCGGGGTCCGGGGCGCCAGGCCGGGTTTCGCGGGCAGGACCATCGGCTCGCCGTCGTCGGTCACCCGTGCGACACCGGCGCGGATCGTCGCGTAGACCTCGTCGGCGAAGGAACGCGCCGCCTCCGTCAGGACCGCCTCCCCGTCCGGGGTCCTCGTGTCCGGGGTCCTCGTGTCCGGGGTTCCGCCGAGGGGACCGGAGTAGCGGGCCACGGCCACGTACCAGCCCGCGGGCCCGGCGTCCGGGTCGCCGCCGGTGGCCCGCTGGTAGGCGGCGAGCAGCGCGGCACCGCCCATGATGTTGGCGGCAGGGTCCCGACGCAGCCGGTCGGGGGAGATGCCGGACAGCTCCGAGGCCCGTCGCAGGGTGTCCTCCGGCGTGAACGGCGTGACGGGCGGGATCGGGATCACGCGCGGCCTGCGCTCGTCGCCGCGCGGGTCCTCGCCCGCGCCGTGCGGGTGCCCCCGCTCCGCCCGGCCGTCGACCAGGTGCATCGGCCCGTACCCGGCCGAGACGCTGGGCCGCCCCGCGTGGCCGTCCCATCGTGACTCCAGGTAGGAGACCCCGAGCAGCACGCTCTCCGGCACCCCGTACGCCCGTGCCGCCGCGGCGAAGGCGGCCTGCCGGCCCGCCGGTGCCGTCCCGGGGGCGTAGGGCGTGGAGGGTGCCTGGGGTGCCTGGGGTGCCTGGGGTGCCGGGGGTACTGCCGCCTGCCCGCCGGAACGTTCCGCTCGCGCGGGAACGACCGAGACCAGGACGGCGAGAGCGGCGACGAGGGCGGTTCCCGGCAGGCGGCGCATGGTGGTGTTCCTCTCTCTCCGTTCACTACCTAGAGTTACCAGAGATTACCGATTGTCGCGCATTCTGACAGGGTTGAGATTCGAAGAGATTCTCTGCCCGAAATCGGGCAGAAAACTTGTTGTTCTCTTCTCCGGATGCGTAGGGTCCTGCTCTGTGTCCATGGCGCGGCATCAGCACGAGGATCTGATCACCCATCTGACCCGGACGAGCGGGCTCGGGCCGGGCGAGGCCGCGCGGGTCGTGGCGGACGTCCTGGCCTACTTCTCCGAGCCCGTCGAGGAGTTCGTCCGGCGCCGGCACGCCGAGCTCAAGGCCAGGGGGATGGTCAACGACGAGATCTTCCCCAGGGTGGCCGCCGAACTGGCGGTCCGCCGCGTCGCGGCGCCCGAGCTCTCCCTGCGCCAGTTACGCAGGATCGTCTACGGATAGCAGTCGCGCCGGATCGTCCACGGATAGAAGGAGCGCTCGTATGTGCGGAATCGTGGCCTATGTGGGGCCCAAGGACGCGGCACCCATCCTGCTGGAGGGCCTGCAGCGTCTTGAGTACCGGGGCTACGACTCCGCCGGGGTGGTGGTCTCCAACAAGGGCCTCAAGATGCGCAAGGTCAAGGGCCGGGTGGCCGACCTCGCGGCGGCCATGCCCGCGCGTTTCAAGGGCGGCCTGGGCATCGGCCACACCCGGTGGGCCACCCACGGCGCGCCCAGCGACGTCAACGCCCACCCGCACCTGTCGGCGGACGAGCGCATCGCCGTCGTGCACAACGGCATCATCGAGAACGCCGACGAGCTGCGCGCCAAGCTGGAGTCCGAGGGCGTGGTCTTCCTCTCGGAGACCGACACCGAGGTGCTGTCACACCTGATCGCCCGGACCGTCAAGGAGGCCGACTCGCTGGAGGAGGCCGTCCGCGCCGCGCTCAAGCGGGTCGTCGGCACGTACGGCATCGCGGTGCTCGACGCCGAGCGGCCCGGTGAGGTGGTCGTGGCGCGCAACGGCAGCCCGATCGTGCTGGGCATCGGCGAGAAGGAGATGTTCGCCGCCTCCGACGTCGCCGCGCTGGTCCGCTACACCCGCCAGGTGGTCCACCTGGAGGACGGCGAGATCGCGGTGCTCAAGGCCGACGGGTTCACCACCTTCGCCAGCGACGCGCGGGAGACGGCCAAGGAGCCGCTGACCGTCGACTGGGAGGCCGGGCACTACGACACCGGCGGCTACGAGCACTACCTGCTCAAGGAGATCTCCGAGCAGCCCGACACCGTGGCCAGGACCCTGCGGGGGCGCCTGGACGACCGCTTCCACGTCGCGCACCTGGGCGGCCTGAACATGGATGCGCGCGAGACCCGCTCGTTCCGCCGGGTGAAGATCATCGGCTGCGGTTCCGCGTACTACTCGGGCCAGATCGGCGCGCAGCTCATCGAGGAGCTGGCGCGCATCCCCGCCGACGCCGAACCGGCCAGCGAGTTCCGCTACCGCAGCCCGGTGGTGGAGGCCGACACGCTGTACGTGGCGATCAGCCAGTCGGGGGAGACCTACGACACCCTCGCCGCCGTGCAGGAGCTCAAGCGCAAGGGCGGCCGGGTGCTCGGCATCGTCAACACCGTGGGCAGCGCGATCGCCCGCGAGTGCGACGGCGGCGTCTACCTGCACGCCGGGCCCGAGGTCTCGGTGGCGAGCACCAAGGCGTTCACCTCGACGGCCGTGGCCTTCGCGCTGCTCGCGCTGCACCTGGGCCGGGTCCGGGACCTGTCACCGGCCGACGGCCGGCGGATCTGCGACGGCCTGCGCAGGCTGCCGGAGCAGATCAAGGAGATCCTGGTGCTGGAGCCGGTCATCAGGGAGCTGGCGCGCAAGTACGCCGGGGCGCCGAGCATGATGTTCGTGGGCCGGGTCCGCGGCTACCCGGTGGCCCGGGAGGGCGCGCAGAAGCTCAAGGAGATCTCCTACGTGCACGCCGAGGCGTACCCGGCCAGCGAGCTCAAGCACGGCCCGCTGGCGCTGATCGGGCCGGAGATGCCCACGGTGGCGATCGTCCCCGACGACGAGCTGCTGGACAAGAACCTCACCACGCTGGGCGAGATCCGCGCCCGGGGCGGGCGGGTGCTCATGGTCGGCCACCGCACCGCCGACCCCAAGCTGGCCGACGACTGCGTCGTGGTGCCCAAGAACGAGACCGAGCTGGACCCGATCCTGCTCTCGATCCCGCTGCAGCTCTTCGCCTACCACGCGGCCGTGGCGCTGGAGCGGGACGTCGACAAGCCTCGCAACCTCGCCAAGAGCGTCACGGTGGAGTGAGGACCGCTACTCCAAGGCCATACCCCTCGCACTATGACAGAAAGTGACATGGAGGTAACCTAGGGTATAAGGGGCTCTTGGGGGAAGGGGCGCTTATGCGCCGTAGGGGGTTCTTCGCGCTGGCGGCGGGGACCGCGCTGCTCGCGGGCTGCGGGGCGGAGGACGAGCCCGCGGGCCCGCTGGTGGACCGGCTGTTCCTCCTCGAACCCGCCGCCGACGGTCACGGGTGGGACGGGATCGCGCGCAGGCTGGCCTCCGTCATGGTCAGGTCGGGGCTGGTGCGCACCGTCATGGCCGCCGACCGGCCCGGACCCCTGGGCTCCGTCTCGCGCGACGCCTTCGTCGTCCCCGGCACCTCCGGCGTCCCGGGGCTCGCCGGGGTTGCGGGGACCCGGGGCGTCTCCTTCGCGCGCGAGGGCAGGGTGCTCGTCGCCGCGATGCCGATGCTCGCCGCCGCGGAGATCGCCAACACCACCGCGGTGGTGCGGGCCACCACCCCCCTCGCCCGGCTGGCCGGCGACTGGGCGGCCCTGGTCGTCCCGGCGGGTTCCCGGCTGCGCGCCTTCGAGGACCTCGCCGCGGCGCTGCGCCGCGACCCGGCCGGGCTGACGATCGGCGGCAGGCTGGAGGGAGGCTCCGACCACGTGCTCTACGGCATGATCGGCAAGTGCCTCGGCGTGGACACCCGGCTGCTGGAGTACGCCGGGTACCTGGCCGCCCAGGACGCGGTCGAGGCGCTCAAGGTCGGCCGGGTGGCGGCCCTGCTGGGATCGGCCCGTGCCCTGCTGCCGGGGATCTCCGCGGGCCGGCTGCGTCCCCTGGCGGTCTCCTCGGGCGGCCGGATCGAGGGGATCGACGCGCCGACGCTGATGGAGCTCGACGTCCGGCTGGAGTACAGCGACTGGTGCGGGCTGGTGGGGCCCGGCGACATGAGCCCGGCGGACAGGGACGCGGCGATCGCCCTGTGCGAGCGGCTCGACGCCACGCCGCACTGGCGTGCCCTGTGCGCGGCGAACGGGTGGAGCCGGGTCTTCCTCGGCGGCGACGACTTCCGCCGGTGGCTGTCCACCGAGACCGGCCGGACCCGGGGCGTGCTTCACGAACTCGGGCTCGCGACGTCCTCGGACACAACCTGTTGGGGTGGTTGCGTCAGACGGCCCTAGATGTAGGATCCTGATCGTCGCTGGTTCACCCGTGAAGGGTGAGGCAAGAGGGAACCCGGTGAGATTCCGGGACTGCCCCGCAGCGGTGAGCGGGAACGAAAGCCGTCATTGAGCACTGGGTGCGCCATGCCCGGGAAGCGACGGCCGGTAGGCGTGTGCGGTGCGCCCGTGAGTCCGAAGACCTGCCGGTGACGTGGTTGTCCAGGGCCTCGTGGGAGGGCCCGCGGAACGAGGCGGTCCGGCGTGCCCGGAATCGCTCGTGGACGCGTGCCCCCGGCGAGACCGCAGGGGGAGAGTCCGAGCGAGCGAGGGGCAGTACGTGACAGAGACCGTGGCGCAGACCGTGACGGAGATCGACACTCCGACGGGGGACGGCGGGGAGCGCGGGCCCGGTGGCACCGGCGGGCCGGTGACGCGGAACGACGCCCGGACGGGGGACGGCGGGAACGACGGCCGCAGGCTGGCCATCGACGAGGCCGCCGCCCGGGTGATCACCGACCCGGAGAACTCCAGGATCGCCGCCGCCATGCTGGCCGAGCTGATCGCCGACGAGGCCGCCGAGCACGGCGTGCGGAGCTTCTCCGACTCCGTCGCCGCCACCCACCGGGCCGGGCTGGTGCAGGACCGGCTCGCGGAGTTCGTGGCCGCGCACGCCGAGGCCCTGGACGCGCTGGTCGTGCCGGACGCCGACGCCGGGTTCGAGTACTTCGGGCTGCGCACCGTCTACGACCGCTACCTGCTGCGCCACCCGAGCACCCGTACGGTGCTGGAGCGCCCGCAGCACTTCTTCCTGCGGGTGGCCTGCGGCCTGTCCGAGACCGTCGAGGAGGCCGCCGAGCTGTACGCGCTGATGGCCTCGCTGTCGTACCTGCCCAGCTCGCCGACGCTGTTCAACTCCGGCTCGCGCCGCCCCCAGCTGTCCTCGTGCTTCCTGCTCGACTCGCCCCGCGACGAGCTGGAGTCCATCTACGAGCGCTACGGGCAGGTCGCCCGGCTGTCGAAGTACGCCGGGGGGATCGGTATCGCCTGGACGCGGATCCGCTCGCGCGGCTCGCTGATCCGCGGCACCAACGGCCACTCCAACGGCATCGTGCCCTGGCTGCGCACGCTGGACTCCAGCGTCGCCGCGGTGAACCAGGGCGGCCGGCGCAAGGGCGCGGCCTGCGTCTACCTGGAATCCTGGCACGCCGACGTCGAGGAGTTCCTCGAACTGCGCGACAACACCGGCGAGGAGGCCCGGCGCACGCACAACCTGAACCTGGCCAACTGGATCCCCGACGAGTTCATGCGCAGGGTCGAGGCCGACGGCACCTGGTCGCTGTTCGACCCCAAGGAGGTCCCGCACCTGACCGACCTGTACGGGACGGCGTTCGACGAGGCCTACCGGGCCGCCGAGGCCGAGGGCCGGTTCGTCCGGCAGATCCCGGCCCGCTCCCTGTACGGGCGGATGATGCGCACGCTCGCCCAGACCGGCAACGGCTGGATGACCTTCAAGGACGCGGCCAACCGGACCTCCAACCAGACGGGCAGGCCGCACAACGTCATCCACCTGTCCAACCTCTGCACGGAGATCCTGGAGGTCACCGGGGACGCCGAGACCGCGGTCTGCAACCTCGGCTCGATCAACCTGGCCGCGCACCTGGTCACGACCCCCGCGAACGGCGGCACCCCCGCGAACGGCGGGACCCGGGGAGACGGCGCGGCCTCGGGGAACGGCGAGGTCGCGGGAGGCGGCGCCGTCCCGGGGGACGACGGGGCGTCGCGGATCGCCGGGATCGACTGGGACCGGCTGCGCGCGACCGTCCGCACCGCCGTGCGCTTCCTGGACCGCACCATCGACCTGGGCTTCTACCCGACCCCCGAGGCCCGCGACGCCAACCTCAGGTGGCGGCCGATCGGGCTCGGCGTGATGGGCCTGGCCGACGTGCTGTTCACGCTCCGGCTCCCGTTCGACTCGCCCGAGGCGCTGAAGCTGTCCACCACGATCTCCGAGGAGATCGCGCTCGCCGCCTACGCGACCTCCTGCGACCTGGCCGCCGAGCGGGGCCGCCACCCCTCGTACGAGGAGACCAGGGCCGCGGGCGGGGTGCTGCACCCCGACCACTACGGCGCGGCCACGTCGGCGCGGTGGACCGCGCTGCAGGAGCGGATCGCCGTGACCGGGCTGCGCAACTCGCTGATGGTCGCGATCGCGCCCACCGCCACGATCGCCTCCATCGCCGGCTGCTACGAGTGCATCGAGCCGCAGGTGTCCAACGTCTTCAAGCGCGAGACCCTGTCGGGGGAGTTCCTCCAGGTCAACCGCTACCTGGTCCGGGACCTGCAGGCCAGGGGGCTGTGGACCCCGGCGATCCGCGACGCGATCAAGCGGGCCGACGGCTCGATCCAGGACATCCCCGAGATCCCGGACGATCTCAAGCCGCTCTACCGGACCGCCTGGGAGCTGCCGCAGAAGGCGCTGATCGACCTGGCCGCCGCGCGCACCCCGTACGTCGACCAGTCGCAGTCGCTGAACCTCTTCATGGCCACGCCCACGATCGGCAAGCTCTCCTCGATGTACGCCTACGCGTGGAAGTCGGGCCTGAAGACCACCTACTACCTGCGCTCGCGCCCGGCCACCCGGATCGCCCAGGCCACCGTGGCGGCCCCCGGCCGGGCCGGTGCGCAGGACGCCGCTCGGGACGTCGCGCAGGACGCCGCTCGGGACGCCGTGCGGGCCGGTGCGCGGGAGGTTCCGCGGGACGGGTCCGACCCCGTCACCGACCCCGTCACCGACCCCGTCACCGACTCCGGCGCCGTCGCCTGCTCGCTGGAGAACCCCGAGTACTGCGACGCCTGCCAGTAGACCGCCCGGCCGCTCCCCACCTCACGAAAGGCACCGTTTCCGATGTTGCTCGACCCCGGCATGGACCTGACCCTGCGGCCGATGCGCTACCCGGAGTTCTACGAGCGCTACCGGGCGGCGATCCGCAACACCTGGACCGTCGAGGAGGTGGACCTCGCCTCCGACCTGGCCGACCTGGCGAGGATGACCCCCGAGGAACGCCACCTGATCAACCGGCTCGTCGCGTTCTTCGCCACCGGCGACTCGATCGTGGCCAACAACCTGGTCCTCAACCTCTACCAGCACCTGAACGCGCCGGAGGCGCGCCTCTACCTGAGCAGGCAGCTGTTCGAGGAGGCCGTGCACGTCCAGTTCTACCTGACCCTGCTGGACACCTACCTGCCCGACCACGACGAGCGGGTCAAGGCCTTCTCCGCGGTCGAGCACATCCCCTCGATCCGGGACAAGGCCGAGTTCTGCTTCCGCTGGATCGACTCGCTCGGCGGGCTGACCCGGCTGGAGACCCGGCAGGACCGGCGGGCGTTCCTGCTCAACCTGATCTGCTTCGCGGCGTGCATCGAGGGCCTGTTCTTCTACGGGGCGTTCGCCTACGTGTACTGGTTCCGCTCCCGCGGCCTGCTCGGCGGCCTGGCCACCGGGACGAACTGGGTGTTCCGCGACGAGTCCATGCACATGGAGTTCGCCTTCGGCGTGGTGGAGACCGTACGGGCCGAGGAGCCCGAGCTGTTCGACGACGCGCTCACCGAGCAGGTCACCCGGATGATCGAGGAGGCGGTGGAGGCGGAGCTCGCCTTCGCGGCCGACCTGTGCGGTGACGGGCTGCTCGGGATGGGCGTGGAGCAGATGCGGCTCTACCTGCGGTACGTGGCCGACCAGCGGCTGGTCAGGCTCGGCATGCCCGTCCGGTACGGCACGGCCAACCCGTTCGCGTTCATGGAGCTTCAGGACGTGCAGGAACTGGCCAACTTCTTCGAGCGACGGGTTTCGGCCTATCAGGTAGCAGTCGAGGGGAATGTCACCTTTGACGAGTCCTTCTGATTAGCTGGAGAACCCGGAAAGGAAACATAAGGGACAGAAACGCCGAGGGGGTACGTCGTCCGTGTCCAACTGGATGATTTTGATCGTCTCCGTGGCCGCCGCCGTCGTGGCGGTGGAGGCGGTGCGCAGGATCCTGCGTTCGCGGCTGATCGGCGAGAGGTGGATCCTCGCCGGCCCGCTGGTGCGGCGCTGCACCTGGCCGGGGTTCGCCACGGCCGCCGTGGCGACCGCCTACACCGTCTACACGCCCGACCGCTCCAACGAGCCCAGCATGGTGCAGGGCGCGGCGGGCCAGGTGATCGACCGCGGCCTGAGCCTGATCCTGATCGGATGCGCCACCTGGCTGGTCATCCAGGCCGCCTACGCGATCACCGACGTGGTCCTGGACCGCCTGATCACCGTCGAGGGCGAGCGCAACCGCAAGGCCCGCCGCATCCGCACCCAGATCACCCTGGTCCGCCGGGTCGCCTCAGCGGTGATCATCGTGGTGGCGCTGGGCGCGATGCTCTTCACGTTCCCGCAGGTACGGGCGCTGGGAGCCGGTCTTCTGGCCTCGGCCGGAATCGCCGGCGTCGTGGTGGGCATCGCCGCCCAGTCGACGCTGGGCAACATGCTCGCCGGTCTGCAGCTGGCCTTCAGCGACGCGCTCCGGCTGGACGACGTGGTCGTGGTCCAGGACGAGTGGGGCCGCATCGAGGAGCTCAGCCTGACCTACGTGGTGCTGCGGCTGTGGGACGAGCGCCGGCTGGTGCTCCCGGTCTCGTACTTCACGGCCAACTCGTTCGAGAACTGGACCCGGCACAGCAGCCGGGTGATCGGCCACGTGCTCATCCGGGTCGACTGGTCGGTGCCGGTCGAGGAACTGCGCACCGAGCTCTACCGCGCGCTGCGCGAGCACCCGCTGTGGGACCAGAAGGACTGGACCCTCCAGGTCACCGACACCCTTCCCAACGGGCTGCTGGAGCTGCGCGCCCTGATGAGCGCCTCCGACTCCGCCAGCGCCTGGGACCTCAAGTGCGACATCCGCGAGCACATGGTGACCTTCATCCGTGACAGGTACCCCGAGTCGATGCCCCGCTTCCGGGTCGACGTCCCACCCGTCTCGGAGAGCGTCCCCGGGCTGCTCACCGGGATGATGGCGGCCGAGCCGGACCCCCGTCCGGCGGGGTCCCTCGCCAGGGGCGGTGACCGGCGCGACCCGTCGCGCGGTTCCCAGGACGACGAGTCCTAGGCGCTGCAGTCGCAGCAGCACCCGTCGCACCTGCCGCAGCCCTTGCAGCAGTCCCCGCAGCCGTCGCAGCCGCTGCAGCCGTCGCATCCGTTCAGGTAACAGCGGTCGTACCAGGGCGCCCGGCGCTCAGGGTCCCAGCGGGGCCGCCAGAGCCCGCAGGTCAGCAGGCTTCCCGTGGCCGCGGCCGACCTGCGGACGAATCCCGGCCGCCGGTAGGAGCTCCCCGCCGCTGGCCGGGCCGCGTCCGCGGGAAGGCCGGCTCCACCGTCCGGCACCGTCCCGGCAGGGGCGGGGGAGACGTGCCGGAAGGTCCGCTCCACCGCGCGCCGCACCTCGGTGCCCAGCAGCGCGTCCACCAGGTGCCGGTCGGCGGGCTCCAGGTCCAGTTCCAGCAACGCGAGCCTCAGACCGTGCGCGGCGTCCTCGCAGAGCCGGCGCGCCTCCCGGGTCGAGGTGCCGGTGGCCGCCAGCGGGTTGAACGCCCCGCGGGCCGCGTCCTCCTGCCGGTCCTCGACCGCGTCCAGCAGGTGGGCGATCCGGCCGAAGAACCGGCCCGCCTCGGCCAGCGCCGTCGCGTTGCCCGGCCTGCCGGCGAGCGTGGCGGTGTGCGCGAACGCGGCCGCGACCGCCTCCTCGGTGGGCCGGGTCAGCTCCAGCAGGGACCTGCCCGCGGCGCCTTCCACCTCCAGCTGGAGGGCGGCCGTCGCGGTCAGCGGGGCCGTGTCGAACCCGATCCCGGCCCCCATCCGGGCGCCGGCCGCCTCCCAGCGGGCCGCCAGCATCCGGCGCGCCGGACCGGTGCCCGGAGCCGCGTCACCGTCGGCCACGTGGTCGCGGAGCTTGCCCGCGGCCAGGACCAGCGAGACCGTGGCGGCCAGCCGCGCTCCCCGGGCGCGGGCGTCCACCACGTCCGCCGTACGGAACCCGCGCAGCGCGCAGGGCCCCGCGGTCCGGTACGGGGAGCCCGCCGGGTCCTGCGCCTCGGCCAGCACCGAGATGATCAGCCCGTCGTAGTTGGTGGCCAGCCGGGCCGCGTGTCCCTGCCCGTCGCGGAGGGTCAGGCACAGGCCGCACAGGTGGGCCGTCCAGGCCCTGTGCAGCGCCGGGCAGGAGTGGTCGCCGCAGGGGCGGATGATGCCGAACATGTGAACTCACGGGGTGTGGGGGGCGGCACGAAACCGGAGAAACGTACCAGGAGAATCTATCCCGTACGGATCCGCGGGCTCGCGGCCTCCACGTCCGTCCCGTCTCGTTCCACGCTTCTTGTTCCGTCCGGCCTGTGCGGGGCGGTCAGTCGGACATGACCTCGTAGAGGTTGCGCGTCTCGTCGGCGACCGGTCAGGGCCGGGCCCCGGTCAGGCCAGAACCCGGTCAGGCGGGAACCGCGTCAGGGGCGGCACCCGGCCAGGACCGGGCCATGGACAAGGACCGGGCCCAGGGCAAGGACCCGGTCGGGCGGGCCGAGGGCGAGGTCAGGGGCGGGACCGGTCAGCGCTCGACGATCTCGTTCTTGCCGATGACCACGATGCCCCCGCTGGTCACCGCGAAGCGGCTGCGGTCGTACTCCAGGTCGAAGCCGATCCGGGCGCCGTCCGGGATGACCACGTTCTTGTCGATGATGGCCTTGCGGACGATGGCGCCCCGGCCCACCTTCACGTTGCCCATCAGCACCGAGTCCTCGACCTGGGAGTGGGAGTGCAGCACCACGCCGGGGGAGAGGATCGAGCGCAGGGCGAGCCCGCCGGACACGATCGCGCCCGCCGAGACCAGCGAGTCCACGGCCCGGCCCACCCGGTCGCCGTCGTTGTGCACGAACTTGGCCGGGGGCAGCGGGTCGTGACCGGTGTAGATGGGCCAGCGGCTGTTGTACAGGTTGAAGATCGGGTGCGCCGAGATGAGGTCCATGTGGGCCTCGTAGTAGGCGTCGAGCGTCCCGACGTCCCGCCAGTAGCCCCGGTCGCGCTCGGTGGAGCCGGGCACGACGTTGTCGGCGAAGTCGTACACCTCCGCGCTGCCGGACTTCACCATCATCGGGATGATGTTGCCGCCCAGGTCGTGCTTGCTCGCCGGGTCGAGCGCGTCCTCGCGGAGCGCGTCGATCATCGACTGGGTCCTGAAGACGTAGTTGCCCATCGAGGCGTACACCTGGTCGGGCGCGTCCGGCAGGCCCACCGCGTCCTTGGGCTTCTCGCGGAAGGCCGTGATCTTGCGTCCGGCCGGGTCGGTCTCGATCACCCCGAACTGGTCGGCCAGGGAGATCGGCTGCCGGATGGCGGCCACGGTCACCTCGGCGCCCGACTCGATGTGCTGCTGCACCATCTGCCGGGGGTCCATCCGGTAGATGTGGTCGGCGCCGAACACGATGACGTGGTCGGGCATCTCGTCGTAGATCAGGTTCAGGTTCTGGAACAGCGCGTCGGCGGAGCCGGAGAACCAGTGCGGCCCGAGGCGCTGCTGGGCGGGGACCGGCGTGACGTAGTTGCCGAGCATCGCCGACAGCCGCCAGGTCCGGGAGATGTGCCGGTCCAGGCTGTGGTTCTTGTACTGGGTCAGTACCACGATCTGCAGGTAGTGACCGTTGGCCAGGTTGGACAGGACGAAGTCGACCAGCCGGTATATCCCCCCGAAAGGCACCGCCGGCTTCGCTCGATCAGCCGTCAGAGGCATGAGCCTCTTGCCTTCTCCACCGGCGAGCACGATCGCGAGGACTCTCATGAATGGACCTTAACCTGACGACCAGGGATGAAACACTAGGCTGATCGTATGCGAGTGGATCTGCTGACCCGTGAATATCCCCCCGACGTGTACGGAGGGGCGGGCGTTCACGTCGAATACCTCGCCCGGGAGCTGCGCAGGCTCGCCGACACCCGGGTCCGCTGCTTCGGGACCTCCCGGCAGGAGGAGGGCGTCTCGGCCTACCGGGTGCCCGGTGGCCTGGAGACGGCCAACGCCGCGCTCCAGGTCCTCGGCGTCGACCTGGAGATGGCCGCCGGGTGCGAGGGCGCCGACCTGGTGCACAGCCACACCTGGTACGCCAACTTCGCCGGGCACGTGGCCAAGATGCTCTACGGGACGCCCCACGTGGTGACCACGCACAGCCTGGAGCCGCTGCGCCCCTGGAAGGCCGAGCAGCTCGGCGGCGGTTACACGCTGTCGTCGTGGGCCGAGCGCGGCGCGCTGGCCACCGCCGACGCGATCATCGCCGTCTCCGAGGGCATGCGCCGCGACGTGCTGGCGAGCTACCCCGAGATCGCGCCGGAGAAGGTCACGGTGATCCACAACGGGATCGACACCGGGGAGTACGCCCCCGACCGCGACACCGATGTCCTGGAGCGGCACGGCATCGACCCGAGCATGCCGTACGTGGTCTTCGTCGGCCGCATCACCCGGCAGAAGGGCCTGGTCCACCTGCTGCACGCGGCGCGCGACTTCCACCCCGACGCCCAGCTCGTGCTCTGCGCGGGCGCCCCCGACACGCCCGAGATCGCCGCCGAGGTGACCGCGCTGGTCCGCGGGCTCGACCGCGAGGGCGTCGTGTGGATCTCGGAGATGCTCCCCCGGCCGGAGGTGATCCAGATCCTCACCCACGCGACCGTGTTCGTCTGCCCCTCGGTCTACGAGCCGATGGGCATCGTCAACCTGGAGGCCATGGCCTGCGAGACCGCGGTCGTGGCCACCGCCACCGGCGGCATCCCCGAGGTCGTGGCCGACGGCTCCACCGGCCTGCTCGTCCCGATCGACCAGGCCGCCGACGGCACCCCGCACGACCCCGAGGCGTTCGCCGCCGCCATCGCCGAGCGGGTCAACCGGTTGCTGGCCGATCCGGCCCTCGCCACCCGGATGGGCGAGGCCGGGCGGATCCGCGCGGTGGAGCACTTCTCCTGGGAGCGCATCGCCGAACGGACCATGGAGCTCTACCGCGGGGTCGCCGGGGAGAGGGCCCCGGCCGAGGCCGGCTGACGCCTCCCTCGCGTCCCTCGCGGAGGAGGATCGTCCCGGACGTCGGCCGGTGCGGGGCGGGGACCCGTGCGCCGGCCGACGCGGGACGGGGGCTCCGGGCGGCGACGGTCAGCCGGTGATGAAGTGCAGGATCACGTTGTGCACGTGGTGGGCCTTGTCGTCGCCCCGGAACTCCACCTCGTAGGTGTGGGTGCCCACGTGGATGGCGATGGCGCCCGAGGAGAAGAACGAGCCGGCGAAGGACTTGTTGCTCACCACGCTGACCGCCGAGACCTTCCCGTACGGGATGCTGGTGATGGCGACCTTCTTGCCGACGAACGACTTGTCCTGGACGATCACGCGCTTGTCGGTGAGCCCCAGGAAGCCGGTGCCCGCGCCGATGGCGTCGTAGACGGCGATGATCTGCTCGCCGGGCATCAGGCCGCTCTCGATCTGCTGGTACTGCTCCTTGCGGTCGTACACGACCTGTGCCATGAGACTCGCAATCTCTCGGGGGATCGATGTCCCTGTGAAACGAACGTCCGGGAAGCCGGGTTCCGGGACCAGTAGGGTCGGCCCGTGAACTTTCAGATGAGGATCACCGACCGGCACGGCGGCGTCAGCGCCGCGCCCTACGACAGCCGCAACCTCGGGGGCATGTGCGGGGACGATCCCGACGCGGTCGCGGTGAACAGGGCCAGGACGGCCGCCGAGTTCGGCCTGGAGCGGGTCGTGTTCATGCGGCAGGTGCACGGGGCCGACGTCCGCTACGTCGAGGAGCCGTTCGGCGACGACCCGCCGCCGCTGGACGGGATCCTCACCGGGGTGCCCGGCCTCGGCCTGGCCGCGCTCTGCGCGGACTGCGCGCCCGTGCTGCTCGCCGAGCCCGAGGCCGGCCTGGTCGGGGCGGCGCACTCGGGCCGGGTCGGCACCATGGCGGGTGTGGTCACCGCCCTGGTCGAGGAGATGACCGGGCGCGGCGCGGACCCGGCGCGGATGACCGCGCTGATCGGGCCGATGGCCTGCGGCACCTGCTACGAGGTCCCGGCCGAGCTGCGCGACGAGGTCGCGGTGACGCTGCCGGAGGCGTGGTCGATCACCCGCCAGGACACCCCGGCCCTGGACCTGCGAGCCGCGATCACCGCGCAGCTCGGCAGGGCGGGCGTCGGGGAGATCACCCACGACACCCGGTGCACCATCGAGACCGCCGACCTGTTCTCCCACCGCAGGGAGAACACGACCGGCAGGTTCGCGGGCTACGTCTGGCTGGAGCCCTGATCCCGTCCGGTTCCCGGCGCCTGCCCTGATCGCGGCCCCGGTCCCGGTACCGGCCTTGATCCCCGTCCGGCTCCCGGCCCCGGCCGGGGTTCCGGCCCGTCACGAGCCCTGTCACGAGTCATGTCACGAGCCCTGTCGCAGGCCGCGTCGCGGGTCTCGTCACGGGCCTTGTCGCGAGCTCTGTCACGAGCTTTGTCACGAGCCCCGTCGCGCGTCTCGTCACAGGCCTCGTCGCGGGTCCTGTCACGGGTGGCGGAACCCGGCCGACGCGATCGTGCCGCTCAGGACGTGACGCGCTCCAGCACGACAACGGGGATGTCCCGGTCGGTCTTCTTCTGGTAGTCGTCGTAGGCGGGCCAGGCGGCCGTCATGACCGGCCACATCTCCTGCTTCTCCTGCGGGGTGGCGGTACGCGCCCTGGCCCTGAACCGGTCGCCCAGCACCTGGACCTCGACGTCCGGGTCGGCCTGCAGGTTGAGGTACCACAGCGGCGGCTCGTCGGCGCCTCCCTTGGACGCCACCACCAGGTAGTCGTCGCCGTAGCGCTGGTAGATGAGCGGCGTGTCCCGGCGTTCACCGGACCTGCGGCCCGTGGTGGTGAGGATCAGGGCGGTGGTGCCCTGCCAGTCGTGTCCTTCGGCACCGTCGGTCGCGCGGTACCGCTCGACATGCTCTTTTCCGAACAGCATGGTCTGTCCCCTCTGACGGTTGAAAGGGTCATTACCCGTCGGAGGGGACAGCTCACCTGCCCGCTCAGTCGGCGGACAGGATGCTCCCGTAGGCGCGGGCGGCGAGGTCGGCGACCAGGTCGTGCGCGCCGAGGACCCCGGCGCACTCGGCCCCGGCCTCCGCCGCGGCCGAGTCCACCAGCCCGCCGGGCACCTCCGGCCCCAGGACGCACGGGGAGAGCGCGATGCGCTCGGCGCCGATGCCGCGCAGCCGCTCTGCCGCTGCGGCCACCGAGGGAGCGCTGTCCAGCGAGGCGACCAGGACCGGCAGCGTCAGGCGCGAGGCCAGCAGCACGGCCGTCGGCTGCGCCTCCACCGCCGCCTTCTCGCCGCCGACGGTGGCGAGGACGACCCCGTCGACCGGGCTGGAGACGTTGATCAGCCGCATCCGGTCGGCCCGCGCCAGGCCCCGCTCCGCCAGGCGGATGTGCAGGGCCTCGGCGAGCAGCGGATGCGGGCCCAGCGGATCGGTGACCGTCGCCGCGACCCCGCTCGAGGCCACGGCCTGGGAGATCAGCCGGTCCGCGACCGGGTGCGGGCCGGTCAGCAGCGGCACCACGACGGCGGCGGTGGCGTCCTCGGGCCGTTCCCTGGCCGCCGCCTCCAGCTCGGAGGCCAGCTGCTTGGCGTCCTCGTCGAGACCGGCCAGGCGTACCTGGATCTGGGGGTTGTCCACCCGGATGAGGGCCGCGAGCTCTGCGGCGGCGCCGGAGGCGTCACCGAGGGTGGCCAGCACCAGTGCCGGTGCCTCGGGCGGGAGCTGGGAGGGCACGGGCCTGCGGTGCCTTCCGGAGGGCCGGACCGGACGCCCTCGTACGGGGAGGATGGGACTCTCGCTCACAAGCGCGGACTCTAGGGCCATTTGCCGCTTTCCGTTACCGGAAACGCCAGGATTTCCCTCACAACATTGTGCCGGGGGCGGCGCCGGGCGTCAGACGTCGCGGTGGCCCTCCCACTCGTCCTCCAGCGCCGAGTGCACGATGGAGTCGCGCCACGTCCCGCGCGCCCGGACGTGGTGCCTGATCCTGCCCTCCTCGACCATCCCGGCGACCAGCATCGCGAGCTGGGCGGCGGTGTTGGCGGGGGAGCGGGCGCCCCAGATGCGGTGCAGGCGCAGGTCGCGGAATCCGAAGGTCAGGATCAGCCGGATCAGGTCGGTGCCGATGCCCCGCCCCCAGTGGTCGGGACGCAGCCCGAGGCCGAGCTCCGCGCTGTGCGGATGGTCGGCCTCGATGTGCAGGCGGGCGACCCCGAAGGCGTCGTCGCCGTCGAGGCCGGTCACCGCCAGCACGTACAGGAGCCGGGGCTCGGCCGTCCGGGCGTTCATCGCCTCGACGATCGTCTCCTCGACCTCCTCGCGGGTACGGGGGTCGAACGGCAGGTGCTCGGTCGCGGTGGGGTCGCCGTAGACCGCGTGCAGGGCGTCCACGTCGTCGATGGTGATCTCACGTAACCGGAGCCTCTTGCCCGTGATCTCAACGGAGCGCATACGCGGGCGCCAACGTCTCGGGGCTCCTGTGACCGGAGGTCATCCCATCAAGCGGACATACCATCATTTTAGTGATCTTATACGCATGCTTCGGTGGCTGCCCAGGCCCTTGAGTGCAGTGCTGCCCCTGTTTCCTCCCTGTTCCACCCTTGTTCCTCCTGTGTCGTCCCATGTCAGCTCGTGTCCTCTGCTGTCCGGAGCCCGTCGGCCGGGAGGCGGTTCTGTCCGGAACCGGCCGTCCGGGGGGCGGGCCGCCCCCCGGACAGGGCGGTCCCTCGGGGCCCCGGTCCCCCCGGGGCCGTTTTTTTGTGCCCTCCGGTCCCCAAAGGGAAGGGCGGAGGGGGGGAAGGAGGGAAGGA
>NZ_JBVJIA010000004.1:236810-338267 GCF_055586505.1 Streptosporangium sp. NPDC050148
TTTCTTTTCTGTTTCCCGCCCTTCTTTCTTTCTTTCTTTGTGTTCTCACCCTGGGGGGGGGGGTTGTCTCTCCAACCACGCCCCTTCGCTCGCCCCCCCCCCCCCCCCCCCCCCCCCCGGGCCGCTCGGGCCCCGGCTCCGAGCGGCCCGGTCCTGTGCGGCCCGCGGCTCCGAGCGGGCCGGGTCGAGGGCGGGCCGGGCGAAGGGCCGGGCGGAGGGCCGGGGGCGGTGGCATGGATGGCCGTCCTGCGCCACCGCCCGCCGGATCCCCCTTCGTGGCGGGTTCGAGGGGGTGCCGATCGCTGCCGGGAACCGTCCCGGGGTGCGGGGCCCGAGGTGTCCGGAAGCGGGGTCAGGCCTCCCGGGGAGCGGTTCCCGCGTGCTTTCCCGGGTCGCCGCCCGGGTCGCCCGCCGGGGCGGGGAGGTCGTCGTCGTTCCGCGTCCCGGGGGCCATGGCCAGGCCCACCGCGGTGACGGCGAGGGCGGTGACCACGTAGAGCGAGATGGCGAGGGTGTTGCCGAACCGGTCGAACAGCGAGATCGCGATGATCGGGGCGAGCGCGCCCCCGAAGATCCCGGCGACCTGGTAGCCCATGGAGGCGCCGCTGTAGCGCAGCCGGGTGCTGAACAGCTCGGCGATGAAGGCGGCCTGCGGGCCGTACATCGCGGCGTGGCAGGCCAGCGCCACGACCGAGGCCAGCGTGATCAGCGGGAAGGAGCGCGTGTCCAGCAGCGGGAAGAAGGCGAACACCCAGACCGCGGCCCCGAGCACGCCCGCCAGGTAGACCGGCCTGCGGCCGACCCGGTCCGACAGCCCGCCGAACAGCGGGATCAGGAAGAGCTGGAAGGCCGAGCCGATCAGCACCGCGTTCAGCGCGACCCCGCGCTCCAGCCCGAGGGGACCGGTCACGTAGGCGAGGATGTACGTCACGAAGGTGTAGAAGGCGACGTCCACCCCGATCCTGGCGAAGCCCGCGGAGATCAGCGCGCGCGGGTGGGTGCGGAGCACCTCCACCAGCGGCATCCGGGCCTTCGCACCCGCCTGCTCCACCTGGGCGAAGAGCGGGGACTCCACGATCCGCAGGCGGATCCAGAGCCCGACGACCACCAGCGCCCCCGAGAGCAGGAACGGCACCCGCCATCCCCACGACAGGAACGCCTCCTCCGGCAGGGTCGCGGACATGATGCCGAGCACGCCCGCGGCCAGCAGGTTCCCCGCGGGCACCCCGACCTGGGGCCAGCTCGCGTTGAACCCGCTCCGCCGCGGGTCGCCGTGCTCGATGGACATCAGCACGGCCCCGCCCCACTCGCCGCCCAGGCCGAGTCCCTGCACGAAGCGCAGGGTGGCCAGCAGCAGCGGGGCGGCCACCCCGATGGTGGCGTAGCCGGGCAGCAGGCCGATCAGGAAGGTCGCCGCGCCCATCAGCAGCAACGTCGCCACCAGCACGTTCTTGCGGCCGATCCGGTCGCCGAAGTGGCCGAACACGATGCCGCCGAGCGGCCGCGCGATGAAGCCGGTGGCGTAGGTGAGGAACGCCAGCAGCGTCCCGGTCAGCGGTTCGAAGGTGGGGAAGAAGAGCTTGTTGAAGACCAGCGCGGCGGCCGAGCCGTAGAGGAAGAAGTCGTACCACTCCAGGGAGGTGCCGATCAGGCCGGCCACGATGACCCGCCGTGTCTGGGATTGTGCCATCGCGTGTACTCCTTGGTACGCGGGGGAGAGGTCGCTCCGGGATGCTGCTGCCGGATGCATTCAACATAAGAATCGTTGAACAATTCGACAAGACTTTTGTTTCATGATTTCTTGAGACCGTGGAAGACGTGGCCGCCGCCCTGCGGCACGACCGGGGGCGCCTCGGGCGCAGCAGCACCGCCGAGAAGGTCGCCGACATCCTGCGGGACCGGATCGCCGACGGCTCCTTCGTCCCGGGCGAGCGGCTGTCGGAGGAGAGCATCGGCGCGGTGCTGGAGGTCTCGCGCAACACCCTTCGCGAGGCGTTCCGGCTGCTGGGGCACGAACGGCTGCTGGAGCACCGGCTCAACCGGGGGGTGTTCGTCCGGGTGCTCTCCGCCGAGGACGTGGCCGACATCTACCGGGTGCGCAGGGTCATCGAGGGCGCCGCGGTCCGCCACAGCGCGAACGTCACGCCCGCCGCCCTGGCCATGATCAAGGAGGCCGTCGCGGAGGGGACCCGCGCCGCCGAACAGGAGCGCTGGCAGGACGTCGGGACGGCCAACATCCGCTTCCACCAGAACCTCGCCGCGCTGAACGGCAGCCCGCGGCTGAACGAGACGATGCGCCAGCTGCTGGCCGAGCTGCGCCTGGTCTTCCACGTCATGAAGAACCCGCGCTCCTTCCACGAGCCCTTCGTGGCCCGCAACCTGGAGCTGGTCGAGCTCATGGAGAGCGGGCGCATCGCCGAGGCCGAACGGGCCCTGGAGAGCTACCTGAACCACGCCGAGGAACTGCTCGTACGGGCATATATCCCTGAGCCGTAATCATCGTGTGATGGGGCACAATGAGCGGATGATTCCTCCGGATCCGCACGTCCTGGTGGTCACCGGCCCCGGTCTGGTCGCCGATCTCCGCCTCCTCACCGAGGTGGCCGACCGGGAGTTCGCGGCCCTGGGCGTCACCGGGGAACTGTCCTCCGCCCCCGACCTGCCGGCCTTCCGTGCGGCCCTGGAGTCACCCGGCGTCCTGGTCGTCCTGCCGGGCCCGGACCCGCGGGCCCGCGGGCTGCGCGCCGAGCGTCCCGAGGCGGTCTGGCTCGACGTGACGCGGCCGCGGACCCCGCTCCCCGCGCCCCCTCCCGGCCCCACCGGTGCCGACGGCCCCGTCGGCACCGTCGGCGCGACCGGCGCGTACCTGCACGGCCGCGGTGTCTGGGGGCTGACCTGGGCGATCAGGCACGCCGTGCACCGGTCGCGCCACCCCGCGCACCGGGTCGCCTACGGCGACCACCCCGACCAGTGGGCCGACGTACGCCCGCCGCGCGCCGCGCAGGAGCCGTCCGCGACGGAAACGGTTCCCGGGACGCCTCCCGCGGGAACGGCGTCCGCAGGGACGGCGGCCGGGGAGGCGCCCCCGTCGGGGACGGGGCCGTCCGGCGGTGCCGGGCCGGTGCCCGTGGCGGTGCTGCTGCACGGTGGTTTCTGGCGCCCGGTCTGGGGCGCGGACCTGATGGACGCGCTCGCCGTGGACCTCGCCGGCCGGGGGTTCGCCACCTGGAACGTCGAGTACCGCCGCCCCGAGCCGCACGGCTGGGCGGCCACCACCCGGGACGTGGCGCGGGCCGTCGCCGCGGCGGCGCGGGAGGCCACCGGGCCCCTGGTGGTGATCGGCCACTCGGCGGGCGGGCAGCTCGCGCTGCGCGCCGCCGCCGACGACCACCGGATCACCCTGGCCGTCTCGCTGGCGGGGGTGCTGGACCTGGCCGAGGGCGACCGCAGGCACCTGAGCTCCGGCGCGGTGGCCGCCGCCCTGGGCGGGTCCGTCACCGAGATCCCCGAGGTCTACGCGCGCTCCGGGCCGCTGGAGCGCCTGCCGCTGGGAGTGCCCCAGCTGATCGTGCAGGGCGGCGGGGACGACCTGGACCTGGTCGACTTCGGCCGCCGCTACGCCCGGGCCGCGCGGGAGGCCGGGGACGAGGTGACCTACCTGGAGATGTCCGGCGACCACTTCGACGTCATCGACCCGGCCTCGCCGATCTGGCGGGCGACCGCCGGGGCCGTCGCCGACGTCGTGGCGGCCCGCCCGGCCTGACCCGCCGCGCCCGGTCCCGCCACGAGGTCTGCCACGAGGTCTTCCCGGTACCTGACCCGCCGCGCCCGGCCCCACCGTGGGGTCTGCCCCGGGGTCTCCCCGGCGCCCCGTCACGGCGGGCGCCGGCCGGTCACCCCGCGGAGAGCGGCCGCCAGGGCACCGGGCTGGAGAGCACCATCATGCTCGACGGGTGCCCGTACGGGGCGAGCCGGTCGATCATCTCCTCGAAGGCCGACATCGAGGTGGCGGCCACCCGGAGCAGGCAGCAGGTGTCACCGGTCACCCGGTGCACCTCCAGGATCTCCGGCCAGGCCAGCGCCTGCTCGTCGCGGAGCACGCAGCGGGGGCCGTAGCAGGACATCCTGATCAGGGCGGCCACCGCGCGCCCGGCCAGGGCCGCGTCCACCCGGGCGTGGTAGCCGGTGATCACCCCGGTCTCCTCCAGCCGCCGCACCCGCTCGGCCACCGCCGGAGCCGACAGGTGCACCCGCCGGGAGAGCTCGCTGTACGACAGCCGCGCGTCGTCCTGCAGCTCGGCCAGCAGGGCCCAGTCCATCGCGTCCACGATCACGCTCCGTCACGTCGTAACTCGATCCGCCCGATGCCTTCCGTTCCGAAGGCCCCGGTTGATAATCACCTTTCTTCCATTATTTCCGTAGTGACCGATACAGCGCACCATGGAGGTGTACAGACGAAGGAGGAGCGATGACCGGGATCAAGCAGCTCACCGAAGAGGACAGAAGGGCACGGGCCGAGGAGAACGCGGGGCTGCCGACGCTCGGCTTCGAGTCCGGGACCCCCTACGACGACTACGTGGGAACCGCCGCGCTGCACCGCCTTCAGCGCACCGTCACCGACGTCCCCGAGGAACTGGCGTTCCTGGTGACCACCCAGGTGATGGAGCTGTACTTCGGGCTGCTCCGCTCGGAGTGGCTCCTGGCGCAGCGGCAGCTCGACGACGACGACGTCGCCGCCGCGACCCTGACGATCAAGCGGACGGTCCGGCACTTCGAGGCGCTCAACGCCGCCTGGGCCTCGCTGAGCTGGATGACCCCGGCGCAGTTCAACTCCTTCCGCGACGCCCTGGGCGAGGGGTCGGGCTTCCAGTCGGCCCTCTACCGCCACGTGGAGTTCCTGCTCGGCAACAAGTCCGAGGTGCTCACCCGGCCGCACCGGCGCAACCCCGAGGCGTACCGGGAGCTCACCGAGGCGCTGCACCGGCCGAGCCTGTACGACTCGGTGCTGGCCCTGCTCGCCCGCCAGGGGTACGCGATCCCCGCGTCCGTGCTGGAGCGCGACCTGAGCGCGGAGTACGAGCCCAGCGCCGAGGTCGAGGCGGCCTGGGTCGAGGTCTACGCCGGGCCGCTCGCACCGCTGGCCGAGGCCCTGACCGACCTGGCCGAGCAGTTCTCCGACTGGCGCTACCGGCACCTGATGGCGGTACGGCGCTCGATGGGCGCCAAGCCGGGTTCCGGCGGGTCCAGCGGCCTGAGCTGGCTGGAGCGGAGCATGCGGCGGGAGATCTTCCCCGAGCTCTGGACGGCCCGCACCCTGATGTGAGACCGCGCCCGGCCGTCCACGTCCGCGCCGTCCGTGATCGCGGTCCCGGCCGCTCGGACGTGTGTGCGGGCCCCGGACGGAGGCGGTCAGCCGGTCTGGCAGGCCGGGCACCAGAAGAGGTTGCGCCCGGTGAGCACCTCGGTGCGGATCTCGGTGCCGCACAGGTGGCACGGCATGCCCGAGCGCCGGTAGACGTAGACCTCGCCGCCGTGGCCGTCGACCCGGGGCGGGCGCCCCATCGCCTCGGGCGTGTGCTCGGGCCTGACGGTGTCGATGTGACCCACCCGGACGCCGTCGGCCATGAGCGCGACCAGGTCCTCCCAGACGGCCTCCCACCGGGCCCGGGACAGGTCGCGGCCCGGCCGGGACGGGGCGATCCCCTGCCGGAACAGCGCCTCGGCCCGGTAGATGTTCCCCACGCCCGCCACGACCGACTGGTCCATCAGCAGGATCCCGATGGAGGTGCGGCTCCGGCCGATCCGCCGCCAGGCGAGCTCGGGGTCGGCGTCCGCGCGCAGCGGGTCGGGCCCCAGCCTGGCGTGCAGCTCCTTCTTCCCGGCCGGGTCGAGCAGCTCGCAGGTGTTGGGGCCGCGCAGGTCGGCGTACTCGTCGTCGCCGCTCAGGCGCAGCCGCACCATCCCGGTCGGCGCGGGAGCGGGCGATGGGCCGAAGGTGTACCTGCCGTAGATCCCCAGATGGACGTGGAGCCAGCGCTCGTCGTCGAACCCCAGCAGCAGGTGCTTGCCGTGGGCGTCGGCCTCGGTGAGCACCCGTCCGTCGATCAGCAGGGCCCCGTCGGCGAAGCGCCCCTGGGGGCTCCGCGCGCGGACCCGGTGGCCGCCGAAGGCCCGCCGGTGCTCCCGGGCCAGGCGATGGATGACGTGTCCTTCAGGCATGGTCCGGCCAGGATATGACGCGCCCGGCCGTGCTCAGGACGGGACGCCCTCCCGCTCCGCCCGGTCCCGCCGTCCCCGCGCCGCCAGGGTGTGGACCGCCGCGGCCAGGGCGGCTCCGGCCGCGTAGGCCACCAGGTCGGCCGCGACGAAGGTGCTGCCCAGCACCAGCGCGGCCACGGCGCTCGTCCGCGACAGCGCGGCCGGGACGGGCGTGAGCTGGGCCAGCTCGACCGCCCAGCTGAACGCCAGCGCGCCGAGCGCGGCCCGCACCGGGGTGATCCTGGGCCGTACGAGCACGATCAGCGCGTGCACGAGCACGGTGTAGAGGGCGTCGCCCGCGTGCTCGCCGAACGGGCCGCCGGCGACCGCGCGGACGGTCAGCCCGGCGGCCACGGTCAGGCCCGCGGCGAGCGCGGCGGCCAGGCGGGTGCGCCGGGCGCTCATGGCAGGGCGGGCAGGCGCGGCTCGCGCAGCCACCCGGTGAACAGCTCGTCCAGCGGCAGCGACGTGCGGCGCGCGGCCAGCGCGGTGAACGCCTCGGTGGTGACGTTCCCGTGCCTGTGCCCGGCCGTCCACTCCCTGAGCAGTGCGAAGAAGGAGTCGTCGCCGACGGTCCGGCGCAGGGCGTGCAGGGTGAGCGCGCCGCGCCGGTAGACGCGGTCGTCGAACAGCCGCCGCGGGCCGGGATCGGCCAGCACGAAGTCCTGGGGCAGGGCCGAGAGCCTGCGGTGCCAGCGGAGCGCGTGGTCGTCGGACGACATCCCGCCGGAGTTCTCCGACCAGATCCACTCCGCGTAGGAGGCGAACCCCTCGTGCAGCCAGATGCAGCGCCAGTCGGACACGGTCAGGCTGTTGCCGAACCACTGGTGGGCCAGCTCGTGCGCGACCAGCCGCTCCTCGCCGCGCCTGCCGTCCACGTGGTTGATCCCGAAGATCGACATGCCCTGCGCCTCGACCGGGATCTCCAGCTCGTCGCCGGTCACCACCACGGTGTAGGAGCCGAACGGGTACGGGCCGAACCGCTCGGTGAAGAGCTCCATCATCAGCTGCTGCCGGGCGAAGTCGTGGAGCACCCGCGTGGCCTGCCCGGCCGGGAAGACCAGCCGCATCCCCGGCCCGAGCTCGGCCTGCCGGTAGCGGCCGATCTGCACGCTCGCCAGGTAGGAGGCCATCGGCTCGGCCTGCTCGTACACCCACGTGGTCGTCGAGGCGGCCTGCCGCCGGGAGACCAGCTCCCCGTTGGCGATCACCTGGTACGCCGAGGCGGTGGTGACCGAGATCCGGTAGGAGGCCTTGTCGTCGGGCCGGTCGTTGCACGGGAACCACGACGGCGCCCCGATGGGCTGGCTGGCCACGATGACGCCGTCGGTCAGCTGCTCCCAGCCGAGCCCGCCCCAGTGGCTGTTCACCGGCCGCGGGGCACCGGAGTAGCGCACCTCCATGGTGAACAGACCGGCCCGCAGCGAGGCCGGTGACAGGTGGAGTTTGCCCCCGCGGTGGGTGAACCGCACCGGCGCGCCGTCGACGAGCACCGCGCCCACCCGGAAGGCGCCCAGGTCCAGGGTGAGCCGGGTGAGCGGGCGCAGGGCCACCGCCGAGATCACGGCCACGCCGCCCAGACGGTTCGGGCCCACCCGGTAGTCCAGGGTCAGGTCGTAGTGCTCCACCCGGTAGCCGTCGTCACCGTGCATGGGGAAGTACAACGGGGGGATCGTGCTCAGAACCACGCCGGCTACCTTCGTTCCACTGTCCTGTTGCGCTATCTCCGCCGGGTCCAGGCCGCGATCGGGTTGCCGAACCAGCGGGTTCCGGCGGGCACGGACTCGCCGCGCATCACCAGCGAGGCGGGCCCGACCGTGGTGTTCTCCCCGATCGTCGCCGCGGGCAGGATCACCCCGTGAGGTCCGAGGGTCGATCCGGCTCGCATGACGACACTATCGATGCTCATCACACGGTCGTGGAACAGGTGGGTCTGCAGCACGCATCCCCGGTTCACCGACACCCCGTCCCCCAGGTCGACCAGGTCCGCCTCGGGCAGCCAGTAGGTCTCGCACCACACGCCCCGGCCCACCCGGGCCCCCAGCGAGCGCAGCCACAGGTTCAGCGGGGCCGTCCCCAGCCAGTACCGGGCGAACCAGGGAGCGGCCAGCACCTCCACGAACGTGTCGGCCAGCTCGTTGCGCCACACGAACGAGCTCCACAGCGGCCGGTCGCCCACCGAGATCCGCCCCAGCAGCGCCCACTTGACCGCGCTGGCGAGCGCGGCGGCGACCACCCCGCCGCCCAGCACCCCGGCCCCGGACAGGACCGCCGCCACCGCGAAGCCGTACGTCCCGGCCAGCCACTCCAGCCACGCGGCGACGAGCACCGTCAGGGCCACCGCGCACATCACCGGCACGACACGGCACACCTCGACCGAGGCGCGGGCGACCCGCAGGCGCACCGGGGGCTCGTAGGTACGGCTCCGGTCGCCCCCCTCGGCCGCCCGGCGCAGCTCCACCGGCGGCATGCCCAGGTACGACGAGCCCGCCCTGGCCTTCTTGGGCGCCGCGGACAGCACCGCGACCAGCCCGTCCTTGGGCACCTTGCGCCCGGGGGCGGTCATCCCCGAGTTGCCGAGGAAGGCGCGCTTGCCGATCCGCACGTGGTCGACGCGGAGCCTGCCGCCCTCCAGCTCGTACGGGGCCACCATGGTGTCGTCGGCGAGGAAGGCGCCGTCGCCGACGGAGGTCATCGACGGCAGCGCCAGCACCGTCGACAGCTCCACGTCCCGGCCGACCTTCATGCCCAGGGCGCGCAGCCAGGCGGGGGTGACCGTGCTGGCGTACAGCGGGAACAGCCAGACCCGCGCCATCGACATCAGCAGGCCGGTCGCCCACGCCTGCCAGGCCGGGCGGCTGTGCACCGGATGCTGCCCGGCGTGCAGCCCGATCGAGAGCAGCCGTACCGAGACCACGATCAGCAGGGCCAGGGTGGCCATCGAGACCACCGTGGCCACCGGCACCGCGTACAGGACGGAGGCGAGCGAGGGGGCGCCGTCGCGCAGCAGCACGGCCAGGCCCGGCACCGCGGCGATCACCGGGAACAGGGAGAGCACCGCCGCGGACAGCCCGTAGACGGCCGCCCAGAGCCGCGAGCGCGGCGGCCGCCCGGCCGCCGGCGGGCGGGCCTTGCCGACCCGTCCGGCGGGCACGCCCGCCCAGCGCTCCCCGGCCGGTACCGATCGCGCGACCGCCGAACCCGGCGCGACCTGCGCGTTCTTGCCGACCTTCGCGCCGGGGAACAGGGTGGCGCGGGCGCCGACCGTGGCCGAGGCGCCGATCTTGATCTCGCCGATGTGCACCCGGTCGCCGTCGATCCAGTAACCGCTCAGGTCGGCCTCGGGTTCCACCGCCGCGCCCCTGCCCAGCTTGAGCATGCCGGTGACCGGGGGCATCGTGTGCAGGTCCGCGTCCTCGCCGATCTGGGCACCGAGCGCCCGCGCGTAGTGGGTGAGCCAGGGGGCGCAGGCCACCTCGCCCACGCCCAGCCGCTCGGAGAACCGCTCGGCGAACCAGAGCCGCAGGTGCACGCCGCCGCCCCGGGGATGGGTGCCCGGCTCCAGGCCGCGCAGCAGCAGCCGGGCACCGCCCGCGGCCAGCGCGATCCGCCCGGCCGGGCTGACGAACAGCAGCGCGCCCGCGAGCACCCACCACCAGGAGACGGCGGGCGCCCACGGAAGGCCCACCACGTTGTTCAGCGCGGCCAGCGCCACCACCCAGCGCAGCGCGCCCACCGTCAGCAGCGGCACGGTGAGCACCGCCTGCAGGACCGCGGCGCGGCGCGGCACCGGTGCGACCGTCCGGCCGGTGGTCACGATCTCCGGCGCGTCCAGCGCCGACAGGTGGGCGTCCAGCGACGGGAGCGTCGGGTTGTCGTAGACGTCGCCGACGGTGACCGCGGGGTAGCGCTCCCGCAGCGCCGCGACCAGCCGGGCCGCGGCCAGGCTGGTGCCGCCCTCGGCGAAGAAGTCGCCCTCGGCGCCGCCGAGGACGTCCGTCCAGCGGCCGGCCACCCACGCGTCGACGCCCGGCAGCGCGGCGGCCACGGAGCCCCCGGAGCCGTCGGCCCCGCCGAGATCCCCGGGCGGCGGCCAGGGCAGGGCGTCCCTGTCGATCTTCCCGGAGGTACGGGTCGGCAGGTCGTCCACGACGACGATCCTGGGGACCAGCGCGGCGGGCAGGGTCCGCCGGAGGTGTTCCGCGGCCTCCGTCCGGTCGAAGGCCCGGCCGGAGGCACGGTCGGACGCCCGGTCGGACGCCAGGCCGGGTCCCTCGGCGGGGACGACGTAGCCGACGAGCACCTGGTGCCCACCGGCGGTGGTCTTGACCGCCGCCGCGGCCCCCGCGGCCCCGGGCAGCGCCCGCAGGGCCGCGTCGACCTCGCCCAGCTCGATCCTGCGCCCGCCGAGCTTGATCTGCTCGTCCGCCCGCCCGACGAAGACCAGCCCTTCCGGCTCGGCCCGTACGAGATCTCCGCTGCGGTAGGCGCGCTCCCAGCCGAGCGCGTCCAGCGGGGCGTACTTCTCGGCGTCCTTGACCGGGTCGAGGTACCTGGCGAGCCCGACCCCGCCGATGACCAGCTCACCGGTCCCGCCCATGGCCACCGGCTCGCCGTCCCCGCCGACCACGGCCAGGTCCCAGCCCGCGAGCGGCAGCCCGATCCGCACCGGGCCCTCCCCGGTCAGGGGGGCCGCGCAGGCCACCACCGTGGCCTCGGTCGGGCCGTAGGTGTTCCACACCTCGCGTCCGGGCACGGCCAGCCGCTCGGCCAGCTCCGGCGGGCACGCCTCACCGCCGAAGATCAGCAGTCGTACGTCGTCGAGCGTCTCGACCGGCCAGAGCGCCGCCAGGGTCGGCACCGTCGACACGACCGTGATGCCCATCTCCATCAGCCACGGCCCCAGGTCCATGCCGGTGCGCACCAGCGCCCGGGGGGCCGCCACCAGGCAGCCGCCGTGCCGCCAGGCCAGCCACATCTCCTCGCAGGAGGCGTCGAACGCCACCGAGAGCCCGGCCAGCACCCGGTCACCGGGGCCGATGGGCTCCGGGAGGAGGAACAGCTCCGCCTCGGCGTCCACGAACGCCGCCGCGTTGCGGTGGGTCACCGCCACGCCCTTGGGCCGGCCGGTGGACCCGGAGGTGAAGATGATCCACGCGTCGTCCTCGGGGGTGGGGCGCTCGTCGCGGTGGTCCTCGGGGGCGGGGTACGCCGGGGACGGGACAGGGGCGTCCGCGGGGGTGGGCCGCTCGCCGGGGGCGTCCGTCCCGGAGGGGGAGGGGGCCGGTGCGGGGTGGGGCAGGATCCTGCCGCCCTCGCCGATGACCGCGCGGACCCGCGCCTCGCCGAAGACCAGTTCGGCCCGCTCGTCGGGGTCGTCGGCGTCGACCGGCACGTAGGCCGCTCCCGCGGTGAGCACCGCGACGATGGCGACGTACAGGCCGACGGTGCCCGAGGGGATCCGCACCCCGACCCGGTCGCCGCGCCCGATCCCGGCGTCCCGCAGCCGCTGGGCCATCCGTCCGGCCTCGGCCCGCAGGCCGGTGTAGTCCAGGCGGGTCCGCCCGTCGTCGAGGGCGGTCGCGTGGGGGTGACGCCGGGTCGTCTCGTCGAGGACGTCCAGCAACGTCCTGGCCCGTGGCGCGTCCGCCCCCCGGAAGAGCGCTCGCGGTGGCGCGGCGATGTCGGCCGGTGACGAACCCACGGTCTTCCCCCAGGTGGCTACGGCCCCCGATGGGCCCGGAACAGCCTACGTGTCCGGGAGGACGGCATCGCCGACGCATCGGTGTACAAAGAGTGAACGGCTCCTTTCCACTCATTGTCTCCCCTGGTCGGAGTAGAGGGGGCAGCGCCGCCTTTTCCGGCATTTTCAGGAAGAAAGCGCGGGACCGGGCCGATCCGGAGCGTCACCCCCGGCCGGGGCCTGTCCCGGGCTCGTCGTTTCTTCCGCACCGGGGGCCTCTCCGGGAAACGCGGCGCCTCCCGCGCCCGGGGCGTCGCCCCCGGCCCGGCCGCCTTCGGTGATCCTCCTGGACTCCTCGGCCGCCGAGGTGAACACCCCCCTGGCCATCAGCGACGCCTCGGACCTCGCCCTGGCGGCGAACACCTCGGCCCGGATCCCGTGCAGCGCCGTGTCGTCCGGCGCGGCCTGTACGGCCATCTCCGCCAGGTGCCCCGCCAGCCGCTCCCGCCCCGAGGCCAGCGCCCGCAGCGCCGCGTCGCCCAGCCGCCCGGCGCCCCCCGACAGCTCCGCCACGGCCGCGGCCAGCTCGGCGTCGGGCGCGGGCTTCAGGCGGGCGGGGTTGCCGTCGTACCAGCCGCCGTACAGCCGCCAGATGTTGCGCACCACGAACTCCGGCTCGTCGTAGTGCGGGCGCAGGTAGGGCCGCCCGGCCAGGTGCGCGGGCGGCCGTACGGCACGCACGATGTCGTCGAGCCGGGCGCCCTCGTTGAGCATGCCCAGGGTGCGCTCGACCATGAACTCCAGCCACTCGGCCGTCTCGGTCAGCGCCTGCTCGACCCGGTCGGCACCGAAGATCGGGGCACCGTGGCTGGGCAGCATGATCTCCGGCCGCAGCGTGACCATCCTGCGCAGGGCGACCGCCCACTCGCGCGGGTAGCGCTGCGCCTTCTGCGGGTTCCCGCAGTTGGGGGTGACCCAGATGAACAGGTCGCCCGGGAGCAGGATGCGCCGGGAGGGGATCCAGCCGACGCTCGCGTCGTCGGTCTCGCCCTTGGCGTGGAAGAGCTCGATGTGGTCGAGGGACATCTCCTCGCGGTAGGTGACGTCGGGGTGGCGGAACTCGGTGGGCCAGGTCAGGTCGGGCAGCTGGAACTGGCGCCGGTTGATCACGGCGTTGTAGCCGCCGGTCAGCGCGTACCGCTCGAACCGGGCGGCGATCGCCTCGTGCCCGATCACCGCGGGCCTGGGCCACCCCTGCTCGTCGGCCTCCGCGTCGAACGGGCCGACGCCCGAGACGTGGTCGATGTGCCCGTGGGAGTAGATCGCGGCGGTCACCGGCTCGGCGGTCCAGGCCCGCAGGTCGGCGTGGAGCCCCTCCTTGCCGAAGGGGCTGCCGGTGTCGAACAGGGTCACCTCCCCGTCCTGGCGCAGCGCGATCGTGTTGCCGAAGCCGTTGCGGAATCCGACGCCGTCGGCGACCTCCGCGAAGCCCTGCCCGGCCGGACCGGCCTGCACGATGCTGTCGGGGACCTCGCCCCGCCACACGGTGTCGGCGTACTCGGTGATGTCCATGGTGCACCGGCCTCTCCCCGGCCGCTTCCGCGGCGCTGAAGCCGATGACGCGGCCGTTCTCGGAACTCCGACGACCTGGGCATCGTAATCGATCTCCGTACGTCCCGGGAACAGCGGGACGGAAAGGCCGCCGGCGCCCTCCCGGAGGGCGCCGACGGCCGGACGCCGTCCCGCACGGCCACCGCGAGGGACGTCCCGGCCGCGCGAAGGTCACGGAGCCCGGAATCCCAGGGTGTAGGCGCCGGAGCCGGCCGTGGCGGTCACCCGGTAGCGGTAGTACCCGGCCGTGCCGGTGTGGGTGATCCTCTCGTCGGGGGCCGGGCCGTCGGCGGTGGCGACGGTCGACCAGGAGGCGCCGTTCCACTTCTGCAGGTACAGGTCGAAGTCGCCGCCCTCCGGGCCTTTCAGGCAGGCGGAGCGGGTCCCCGCGACGCTGCGCCGGTAGCGGGGCCCCCTCGGCAGGTATGCCGACCGGCCGGTCGCCAGGGTGCCGGTGGAGGTGTTCGGGAAACCGGCGCAGGTGTCCGGGGCAAGCGGCGGAACGGGGGCGGTGGTCACCAGCGCCAGGCCGTAGGTCGTCAGGATCTCGCCGACCGGCTGGAAGTAGGTGACGCCGCCGCCGACGCCGCAGCCGCCGGAGCCTCCGGAGGTGACGCCCTGGGCCTGGTCGACGGCGATGAACGCACCGCCCGAGTCGCCCGGTTCGGCGCAGGCGTCGGTACGGGTCAGGCCGAAGACGGCGCCCTGGGGGTAGGTGACGCTGGCGTCGCGCTGCCGGACGACACCGCAGTGGAAGTCGCTGGTGGAAACCGACCGGCAGACCGAGGCACCCTCGATGGCGACCCGCGCGCCGGCGACGGGCACGACGCCGCCGCCGCCGTCGTCCACCGCCGGGGTGGGCGTCCAGTTCTCGTTCACGGTGATCCAGGCGTAGTCGTCGATCGGGAAACTCGACCCCTGGAACACGCCCTGGGGTGCCCGGTTGAAGCCGTTGGTGAGACTGCCCTGCTCGCCGCAGTGACCGGCGCTGACGAAACCGCGCTCGGCCGGGTCGGTGGCGTCGATCGCGGCGAAGCCCACGGAGCAGCGGCTCGTGACGCCGATGTAGTAGGGATCCCCTCCCTTGAGGTCGTACAGGGGACGGGGGCGTTCCGAGGAGGCGACCACCACCACCTTCTCCGTGTCCATGCCCGCGGCCTTGGCGAGGTTCACGGTCGCGGTGGGCGTCGCGGACAGGACGACGATCCTGTTGCCCCTCACGTCGACGTAGCGCACGCTGCCCCCGTGCCCGTGGGACGCCATGGCCGCGTCGAGCCTCCTCTTCAGCATCGTGAGCTCGTACAGCGACGCGCCGACGACCTCGGCCCGGGCGCCCGCGGCGACGACGGCCGGGATGTCGGCGGCGCTGGTGGTGGCGACGACCAGGGCGCCGGCCGTCTTCCCGGTGAACCAGGAGCCGCCGAAGCGGGCACCCAGCCTTCTGCGCAGTTTCACCTCGACCGGTGCCAGCCGGGTCTCGTTGAGCAGCCGGGCCTGGACCTGTTCCCGGGTGAGACCGAGGTCGCGCTGGAGCGCCCGCAGCATGCCCTCCGACGGTGCCCCGGTGACCGGAGGGCCGGCCGGGCCGGCCGGGCCGGCCGGGATCCGTGCCGTCACGGCCTGCGCCGCAGCGGCCTGTGCCGCCGGAGGGCGGGCCGCGACCGGGACGGCCGCGGGGGCGAGCACGGTGGCCGCCAGGAGACATCCCGTGACGATGACGTGCCGGTGGGACATGGAGGGCCTCCCGAGGGTGCTCATGACGTGTTCCGTGAGACGGTGTGCCTCCCGCGGATCGGAGGCGGGGACGGGAGAGGTCATGGCGCCCGGAATCCCAGGGTGTAGGTGCCGGAGCCGGCCGTGGCGGTCACCCGGTAGCGGTAGTGGCCGGCCGTGCCGGTGTAGGTGAGCCGCGCGTCCGGGCTCGCGCCCTCGGAGGCGGCGACGGCCGACCAGACGGTGCCGTTCTGTTTCTCCAGGTACAGGTCGAAGTCACTGCCGTCGGGGCCGTTCAGGCAACCGGAGTGGACCCCCGTGGCGGTGGTGCGGTAGTAGACGTTCCTCGGCTCGTAGGCCGACCGTCCCGCGGCCGGCGTGCCCCTGGGGTGCCGGGATGACCGGCGCAGATGCCCGCGTCCCGTGGCGCGTCGCCCGCTCCGGTCTTCAGGACGAGACCGTAGGCGGTGAGGATCTCGCCGATCGGCTGGAAGTAGGTGACACCGCCCAGGGCGCAGTCTCCCGAACCGCCGGAGGCGATGCCCTGGGCCTGGTCGAGGGAGACGAGGGAGCCTCCCGAGTCGCCGGGTTCGGCGCAGACGGTGGTGCGGGTCAGCCCGAAGACGGTGCCCTGGGGGTAGGTGACGCTGGCGTCGCGCTGCTGGATGAGGCCGCAGTGGAAGTCGGTGGTGGAGCCGGACCGGCAGATCGAGGCGCCCTCGACGGCGGCCATGGCGCCGGTGACGACCATGGTGCTTCCCTCGCCGTTGTTCACCGTCGGCGTGGCCCTCCACCTGTCGTTGACCGCCACCCAGGAGTGGTCACTGCCGGGGAAGACCGATCCCTCGAAGACGCCCTGCTCGACGCGGTTGAAACCGGTCGTGGTGCTGCCCTTCCTGCCGCAGTGACCGGCACTGACGAAACCCTCCCGGGTTCCCCTGAGGACGGAGAAGCCGATCGAGCAGCGGCTGGTGACGCCGGTGTAGTAGGCGGTGCCGCCCACCAGGTCGTACAGCGGCCGGGGGACCTCGGTGGAGGGCAGCACGACCACCGAGGAGCGGTCCACGTCGGCCTTCGCGATGAAGGTCTGCGCCAGGCCGGGCTCGGGAGTCAGGACGACCACCTTGTTGGTCTTGATGTCGATGTAGCGCACGCTCGACACGAAGGGGTGCGGGGGCAGCGCGGCGTCGAGCCTCTGCTTGATCCTCGTGAGCTCGGCAAGCGAGGTGGAGACGACCTCCGCCTGGGCGCCGGCCTCGACGATCTGGGGGATGTCGGAGGCCGACGTGGTGGCGACCATCAGCGTGTGCGCGGTCTTCGGCCGGAGCCAGGCGCCGCCGAAGCGGGGACCGAGGCTTCTGCTCAGCCGCGCCGCGATCGGCATCAGGCGCGCCTCGTTGAGCAGGCGGGTCCTGGCCTGCGCCGGGGACAGGGCCAGGTCGCGCACGATGGCCTCCACCATGCCCGGCGGTGGTCTGAAGGCCGCGGCCACCGGGGGTGCCGGGGTTTCCGCCTCCGTCCGCGCGTTCCTGCGGGGATCGGCGCCGGCCGGAACGGCGGCCAGCGTCAGCGCGGTGGCCAGCAGGGCGCATCCGGTGGTGACGGCATGTCCGCGAGACATGAATCTTCTCTCCTCGGCCTCGGCTTTCACGGCGTGAGGGGAGGTCGCTCCGCGTCACCGGTGGACGACGGAGCACAGCCACCTTAGATCAGCCGACGCCGTTCACCGGCGCACGGGCCGTACGCCACGCGGGCCGAATCGTCCGGCGTGCGCCGACGCCTTCACCGGACCGTCCACCACGCGGGGCCGGATCGGGAACGGCGACCCCGGTGGACGGGCGGCACCCGTCCCCGCCGGGTGCCGCCGGTGATCGGGGGCCGCGCTACCCGGCGGTTCTGACGTCGATGACCGCGGTGACGTCGGTCGCGGGGACCATGCCGCCGCCCGCCTTGAGGCGGTGATTACGCGAGTCGAGGGAGATGTCCCGGTGGTCGCCCTGGACCCAGACGTGCCCCTCGGGCACGGTGAGCGGCCCGAACTCCAGGTTCGAGGCCCGCTCGTCGGCCACGTAGGGCTCGAACAGCGGCTTGCCGTCGACGATCATCCGGTGCGCCGCGTCGCAGCAGCCGACGGTGCTTCCGGGAACACCGATGACCCGTTTGATGACGTGCCCGCCCCCCAGCCCCCACGACTCCGGGAGGCGAAGGACGACGACGTCACCGGCCACCGGGGTGTACGTGCCGTCGGTCCTGGTGCCGGTGACCATCTGGCCGGCCGTCAGCGTGGGCTCCATCGCCTCGCCCGAGACCCGGTAGCTCTGCTTTCCGGTGAGCTTGGAGAACACGGGGCCGGGCAGGGCCGAACACGCGGACAGCAGCGTCAGCGCGAGAGGGACGAGGAGGATTCTCGATCTGTGGAACGACATGATCGTCCTTGGCTCGGCCCGCCGGGCGACGCACGTCCTGACACGATCCCGGACGGGGTCGGGGGCGGCGAGAGGCGGGGAAGCGGGAGGGGAGACGGCGCTGTCGGGAGGCGAAAGAGAAGGCCGCCAGGCCCTGGGATGGGGCCGTGGCGGCCGTCGAGGTGCTACGGGTGGTGGTGGACGATACAGGGATTGAACCTGTGACCTCTTCCGTGTCAGGGAAGCGCTCTCCCGCTGAGCTAATCGTCCGCATGGGAAAGACCAGAGGTGGAGACGGGATTTGAACCCGTGTAGACGGCTTTGCAGGCCGTTGCCTCGCCTCTCGGCCACTCCACCGGAGTGAGAGCCCTAGGACCCTTCGAGCGGAAGACGGGATTCGAACCCGCGACCCTCACCTTGGCAAGGTGATGCTCTACCACTGAGCCACTTCCGCGTGCTTTCCTCCGGGTTTCGTACCCGGTGGCGACGAGAGAACTCTAGCGGGTTTTCCCGGCGGTTGCGTAACCGTCCGTTCAACCGGCCGACGCCGTCCACCGGCCCGACCGAGCGTCCGGACCGGCCGACACGGTCGGCGCGACCGTCGTGATCGGCGCGGCCGGCCGGTTCACTCGGCCGGCTCCGGCGGGCGGCGCAGCTGGCGGGCGACGCCCCGCTCCACCGCGGGCAGGGTGAGGAAGATCTCCAGGATGCGGGTGAGGCGGTGCACCTCCATGCGGTGGAAGGCCGGGCCGTCGGCGCGGGCCAGCAGGAGGGTCAGCGCCAGCGGCGGCAGCGGGGCGGCGATCACGTGCAGCCCCGGGTCGAGGGTCAGGGCGGTCGGGCGGGCCGGGGTGTCGTCGGGGAAGGGCACCTGCTCGGGAGCGCGCCAGCTGGAGTGCACGATCGCGCGGGGGATGCGCTCGGTGCCGGCCGCGGCCCAGTCGGCGCTGAACAGCACGGGCATGGAGTCCAGCAGGGTGGCCAGGGCCCGGTCGCCCGCCGTGGTGATGTACTTGAGGATCTCCAGCTCGGGGTAGGTGCCCGGCGCCTCGCGGGTGCCCCACACGCCCTCGATCGTCACCCCCGGCACGCTCTCCAGCCCGTCGATCAGGGTCTGCCGGGGCGCGGAGTCGGGCCAGTAGACGGTGATGTCGTCCAGCGCCCGGCCCTCGCCGCGGTCCAGGACGACCACCTGGGTGATGTCCGCGCCCGCGACGCCGAGGACCCGGGTGACCTTCCCCAGGGAGCCCGGCTGGTCGGGCAGCGCGATCCGCAGTCGCAGGAGCATCCGGGGCCTCCCATGCCACGTCTGACTGAGCCAGGGACACCATATCCAGCGGGGATTCGTCCCGCTCGTCGCGGTGCGGTAGAAAAGCCAGGTGGAGTCCTTGAAGCTGGGATCGCTGGAGGTGTGGCCGCCGGTCGTTCTCGCGCCCATGGCCGGGATCACCAACACCGCGTTCCGCGGGCTCTGCCGCGAGCAGGGCGGCGGGCTCTTCGTCTGCGAGATGATCACGACGCGGGCGCTGGTGGAACGCAACGCCAAGACCTTCAAGATGATCAGGTTCGAGCCGGACGAGAGCCCCCGCAGCCTCCAGCTCTACGGGGTGGACCCGGTGACCGTGGGCAGGGCCGTCCGCATGATCGCCGAGGAGGACCTGGCCGACCACGTCGACCTCAACTTCGGCTGCCCGGTGCCCAAGGTCACCCGCAAGGGCGGCGGCTCCGCCCTGCCGTACAAGCGGAACCTGTTCCGGGCGATCCTGCGCGAGGCCGTGCGCAACGCCGGGACGCTGCCGGTGACCGTGAAGATGCGCAAGGGCATCGACGACGACCACCTGACCTACCTGGACGCCGGGCGGATCGCGGTGCAGGAGGGCGTCTCGGCGATCGCGCTGCACGGCAGGACCGCGATCCAGCACTACGGCGGGACGGCCGACTGGGAGGCGATCGCGCGCCTGAAGGAGAGCGTGACGGAGATCCCGGTGCTCGGCAACGGCGACATCTGGAGCGCCGCGGACGCGCGCCGCATGATGGACGAGACCGGCTGCGACGGCGTCGTGGTGGGCCGGGGCTGCCTGGGCCGCCCCTGGCTGTTCGCGGACCTGGCCGCCATGTGCGAGGGGGTCGAGAGCACCCGCCGCCCCCGGCTGGGCGAGGTCGCCGCGACCATGGACCGGCACGCCACGCTGCTGGCCGAGTGCTTCGAGAGCGAGCCGCACGCCGTGGCCGACTTCCGCAAGCACGTCGGCTGGTACCTCAAGGGCTTCACCGTGGGCTCCGACCTCCGGCGCCGGCTGGCCACCTCCGAGACCCTGGCCGGCCTGCGCGAGGGCCTGGCCGAGCTGGAGGCCGACCAGCCCTGGCCCGAGGGCGCCGACCTGCCGCGCGGCAAGACCAACCCGCGCGACCGCGTCCAGCTCCCGGCCGGCTGGCTCGACGACCCCTACGACATGGCGGTCCCCTCCGCCGACGCCGAGAACGACACCTCGGGCGGCTGACCGGCCCGGCCGTCCCGCCCGGCCGTGATCCGGCCACCGCGCGCTCGCCTGCGGACGTGCCGTGCCGCCCGGATGTCCCGTTCCGTCGTCCCGGCCGTGCCGTCAGGACGTGCCGGATCGGCCGGTACGGAGCGGCGCGCACCGCAGGTGTGACGGGAATGTGACCGCGCTCTGACGGACGGGCGTCAACGATCTCTGTACTCTGCGGTCAGAGGTCGCGGCTCACACGTGGGGACGGCGGTTGACGAGCACCACTTCAGCGGACGAGTTGATCGCGGAGTTCGACGCGGAACGGCCCGCCCGGCGCCTTTCCGGCCGGGTGGGGCAGGCCGTCACGCTGGTGGCCCTCGGCCTGTCGCTGTACGTCCTCTACCGTGCCTTCCGCGCCGGGGCCGTGCTGCCGTACCGGATGGTCTTCCTCGCGGTCGTGCTGCCCCTCACCTTCGTCTGCTACAAGCCGGGGCGGCGCGGCACCGACCGGCCGGGGGCCGTCGACTGGGTGCTCGCCGCGCTGGCCCTGGCCGCCTGCCTCTACCCGCTGGTGGTCTTCGACGACTTCATCCGGCGCGCCTTCGAGCCGACCGCCCTCGACGTGACGGCCGGGGCGGTCATCGTGCTGCTGGTGCTGGAGGGCTGCCGGCGCGCCGTCGGGTGGATCCTGCCCGCGGTCTGCGTGGCCTTCGCCGGGTACGCCTACTACGGCGGTTACCTGCCCTTCGACTGGGTCGTCGGGCACCGCGGCTACGACCTCGACCGGATCCTGGTCTCGTTCGTGATGGGCACCGACGGCGTGTACGGCGTGCCGCTGGACGTGGCGGCCACGTACATCATCCTGTTCACCGTCTACGGCGCGGTGCTCGACCACTCCGGCGCGGGACGGTTCTTCGTGGACGTCTCCATGGCCGCGTTCCGCCGCTCGCGGTCCGCGCCGGGCCGTACCGTCACCCTGGCCGGGTTCCTGCTCGGCACGGTCAGCGGCTCGGGCGTGGCGACGACGGTGAGCGTGGGCAGCGTCGCCTGGCCGATCCTGCGCCGGGCGGGCTACCCGCCCGAGCAGGGCGGGGGAGTGCTCGCGGCCGCGGGCATCGGGGCCATCCTGTCGCCCCCCACGCTGGGCGCGGCGGCGTTCATCATCGCCGAGTACATGCGGGTGAGCTACCTCACCGTGCTGCTGTACGCCACCGTCCCGACGGTCCTGTACTACCTGGGGATCTTCCTGGCCATCGAGATCGACGCCCGCCGGTACGGGACGCGGGCGGTCGAGGTGGACGCGCCGCGCCTGTGGCCGCTGGTGAGGCGGTTCGGCTACCACTTCAGCTCGCTGTTCGTGATCGTCGTCCTGATGGCGCTGGGCCAGTCGCCTTTCCGCGCCGTGGTGTACGCCACCCTGCTGGCCTTCGCGCTCTCCTTCCTCGACCGCGAGCACGCCCTGACCCCCCGCAGGGCGGCGCGGGCCCTGGCCGCCGGGACGACCGGGGTGCTGCCGGTCGCGGTGACCTGCGCGGCGGCCGGTCTGATCGTCGCCGTCGTCACCCTCACCGGGCTGGGCCTCAAGGCGAGCTCGCTGATCGTCGGGGCCTCGGGCGGGAACCTCGCGGTCACCGCGCTGCTGTGCGCGGTCGCGGTGCTCGTGCTCGGCCTGGCCGTGCCGGTGACCGCGTCGTTCGTCATCGCGGCCGTCATCATCGGGCCAGCCCTGATGGACCTGGGCGTCAGCCAGGCCGAGGCGTACATGTTCATCTTCTACTACGCCGTGCTGTCGGAGGTCAGCCCGCCCACGGCGCTGTCGGCCTTCGCGGCCTCGGCCATCACCGGGGGCGACGCCTACCGGACCATGACGGCCACCTGGAAGTACACGCTGCCGGCGTTCCTGGTCCCGTTCGCCTTCGTGCTGACCCCGGGCGGGGCCGCCCTGCTGGCCCAGGGCACGCTCGGCGAGGTCCTCGTGGCCACCGCGGTCTCGGCGCTGGCGGTCGCCGCGCTGGCCGCGGCCACCGGTGGGCGGCTGCTCGGCCCGGCCGGGCCCGCCGAGCGGGTGCTGTGCGCGGTGGCGGCGGTGCTGCTGCTGTTCCTGTCGCCGCTGCCCGTGCTGGCGGGGGCGGGGCTGCTGGTCCTGGCCGTTCTCCTCCATCTGGTGACGCGACAACGAGAGGCGAAGCGATGACCGTCAAACGAGTGGCCGCCGTGCTGGCGGCGGGGGCGCTGATGCTCGGCGGATTCCTGGTCGGCTGCGGTGGCGACCGGTCGGCCGAGCGGGCCGCGCCGGGCGGCGACGGCTCCACCGCGGCGGGCAGGCGGCTGTCGATCGCCACCGGGAACACCACCGGCGTCTACTACGTCCTCGGCGGCGGGCTGGCCGACCAGATCGGCAAGCACCTGCCCGGTCACCAGGCCACCGCCGAGGCGACCGGCGCCTCGGTGGAGAACGTGCAGCGGGTCGTCAGGGGCGACTCCGACATCGCCTTCACCCTGGCCGACACCGCCGCAGACGCGGTCGCGGGCAAGGGGGCCTTCACCGCGCCCCAGCCGATCCGCGCCCTGGCCCGCCTCTACGACAACTCCACCCAGGTGGTCGCCACCACCGCCTCCGGCGTGAGGTCGATCGCCGACCTCAAGGGCAAGCGCGTCTCCACCGGCTCGCCCAACTCCGGGACCGAGGTGATCGCGCTGCGCCTGCTGAAGGCGGCCGGGCTCGACCCGGAGGCGGACGTCACCCGCCAGTCGCTCGGCCTGCCCGAGAGCGTGCAGGCCCTCAAGGACGGCGACCTCGACGCGCTGGTCTGGTCGGGCGGCCTGCCGACGCCGGGCATCACCGACCTGCTGACCTCCCTGAAGGAGAAGGTCGCCTTCGTGCCGCTGGACACGGTGCTGCCCGCCATGCAGGCCGAGCACGGCCGGGTGTACGCCGCGGGCACGATCGCCAAGGACGTCTACGGCACCCCGGCCGACGTGCCCACCATCTCGGTGCCCAACCTGCTCGTGGTGAACGAGACGATGGATCCCGCCCTGGCCGAGAGCCTGACGAGACTGATCTTCGACCGCAAGGCCGACCTGGAGAAGGTGCACCCGGCGGCCAAGGACATCACCCGCGACAACGCTCCCGAGGCCGACCCGGTGCCGCTGCACGACGGCGCGAAGAAGTACTACGGCTGATCCCCGCCCCTTCCCGTCCCGTCCGGTCGCGCCGGGGCCGATCGAGGTCGGTTCCCGGCCGCGATCGGTGGCATCGTGGGGACATGGCCGACACCACGGGACGGGTGCTGAAGCTGCTGTCGCTGCTGCAGGCGCACCGGGAGTGGCCGGGGCCCGAGCTCGCCGGCCGGCTGGGGGTCAGCGCGCGCACGCTCAGGCGTGACGTCGACCGCCTGCGCGAGCTGGGCTATCCGGTGAGCGCGACCCCCGGACCGGCCGGGGGGTACCGGCTGGAGGCGGGCGCCGCGATGCCGCCGCTGCTCCTCGACGACGAGGAGGCCGTCGCCATCGCGGTGGGCCTGCGCACGGCGGCGAGCGGCACGGTGGCCGGGATCGAGGAGACCTCGGTCCGGGCCCTGGCCAAGCTGGAACAGGTCCTGCCCTCCCGGCTGCGCCTGCGCGTGCACACCCTGCAGTCGCAGACGCAGCCCGTGGCGCCGATCGGGGCCGCGCCCACCGTGGAGGCGGCCACCCTGACGCTGCTGGCCCAGACCTGCAGGGACCGCGAGCGGATCCGCTTCGGCTACCGCCGCCGCGACGGGCTCCGGAGCGACCGCGTCGCCGAACCGTACCGGCTGGCCTCCACCGGGCGGCGCTGGTACCTGGTGGCCTGGGACGTCGGCAGGCAGGACTGGCGGACCTACCGGGTGGACCGGCTGACCGACCCGCGGGGCACGGGTGTGCGCTTCCCGCCGCGCGAGCCGCCCCCCGGCCACGTCGAGGAGTCGATCACGGCCCCCCTGAGCCGTCACCGGGCGGTGGTCGTCGTGCACGCGCCGTCGGCCGTGGTCGCCGAGCGCTTCTCGGGGCCCGGCTGGGTGCTGGAGGAGCTGGACGAGCACAGCTGCCTGCTGCGCACCGGCGACGACTCGCTGGAGTGGCTGGCGCTCAGCATCGGCCTGCTCGGCCTGGACTTCACCGTGCGGGAGCCGCCCGAGCTGGTCGAGCACATCAGGACGCTGGCCGCCCGCCTGCGGGCCTCCACGGAGCCCGCGGCGGACCGGTGACGGCCGGTGGAGGTCCGCTGACCCGGCTGAGCCTCCACCGCACGGGCCTCGAAGGGCGCCGTCAGCGGGCGGTGAGGCCGTCAGGGCTCGACGGAGCCGCCGCTGCGCCAGTAGACGTTGTTCTCCCGGCTGAGCATGCCCTCGTCGACCAGGTAGCGGCGCAGCGCCGCGTAGTCGTCGTGGAAGGCGCGCAGCGCGACGTTGACGTCCTTCTCGGAGTAGCGCACCCCCGGCTCGAAGACCTGGACCACGTAGTCGAGCACGACGAGCTGCTTGTCGCGCTTGCTGGGGATCGCCCGCAGCCGTCCCTCGACGAGGAAGGACTGCAGCACCTTCTCCTGCTGGGAGACCGGGGCCGCGGGCCTGGCCGTGGCGTGCAGCAGCTCGCGGAACCGCTCCCGGCGCACCTTCCAGCGGCCGTCCTCGTCCGGGACGGCCAGCCCGCCGCGCTCCAGGCGGTCCAGCGCGCGTCTCAGCGCCTCCCGCTCCAGGCCGGAGTCCCTCTCGGGCTCGCCCTCCAGCACCAGCGCCGCCAGCACCCGCAGCGTGTCCTCCTGGTACAGCAGGCCGAGCACCTGCCTGATCGCCTCGTCGCTCATCCCGTCATTCTCCCGGGTCCCGGGAGCCCAGGTGATCGCACAGGTGCTCCCGGGGCGGTCTCAGAGGCGGTTCAGGCCGATGACGTGGACCACCGCGCGGCCCTCCTCGTCGGAGGCGGCCAGGTCGACCTGGGCGTCGATGCCCCAGTCGCCGTCGCCCGCCGGATCGGCGACGACCTGGCGGACCCGCCAGAACTCCTTCTCCTCCTCGATGCGCAGCAGGCCGGGACCGCGGGCGTCCGGGCCGGTGCCGATCTCCTCGTGGTCGTCGTAGTAGGCGTCGAGCGCGGCGCCCCAGTCGACGTCGGGGGCCAGCCGCTCCAGCTCCTGCTCGTCCTCCACGGCGGCCAGCTCGATCAGGCGGAACATCGCGTTGCGCACCAGCACCCGGAACGCGCGGGTGTTGGCGGTGACCGGCTTGGTGGTCTCCTCCAGGGAGGGCGCCTCCAGCTCACCGGTCGGGTTCTGCAGCTGCTCCCACTCGTCCAGCAGGCTGGAGTCGACCTGGCGGACCAGCTCGCCGAGCCATTCGATGAGGTCGACCAGGTCCTCGGTCTTGAGGTGCTCGGGGATGGTCCGCGACAGGGTGCGGTAGGCGTCGGCGAGGTAGCGCAGGACGGTGCCCTCGGAGCGGGTCAGCTCGTAGAACTGCACGTAGTCGGCGAAGGTCATCGCCCGCTCGTACATGTCGCGCACGACGCTCTTGGGGCTGACGGTGTAGTCGCCCACCCAGGGGTGGCCGCGCCGGTAGGTCTCGTACGCGCCCAGCAGCAGGTCGGCCAGGGGCATCGGGTAGGTGACGTCGGCCAGGAGCTCCATCCGCTCCTCGTACTCGACGCCGTCGGCCTTCATCTGCGCGACCGCCTCGCCGCGGGCCTTGTTGAGCTGCGCGGACAGGATCTGGCGGGGGTCGTCGAGGATGGACTCGATGATCGAGACCATGTCCAGGGCGTAGTTCGGCGACTCCATGTCGAGCAGTTCGAGGGTGGCCAGCGCGAAGGTCGACAGCGCCTGGTTCAGCGCGAAGTCCTCCTGCAGGTCCACGGTCAGGCGGGCCATCCGGCCCTGGTCGTCGGGCTCGGAGAGCGTCTCCACCACGCCCCCGGCCAGCAGCGACCGGTAGATCGCGATGGCCTGGGAGATGTGCCGCCGCTGCCACTTGCGGTCCTCGTGGTTGTCGGTCAGCAGGTGGCGCATGGCCGCGTAGCAGTCGCCGGGACGGTTGATCACCGCGAGCAGCATGGCGTTGCTGACCTTGAAGCGGGAGTTCAGCGGCTCCGGCTCGGCGGTCTGCAGCTTCTCGAAGGTCTCCTCGCTCCAGCCGACGAAGCCCTCCGGCGGCTTCTTGCGGGCGAACCCGCGCCGCCTCTTGGGGTCGTCGCCGATCTTGGCCAGTGCCTTCTCGTTCTCGACCACGTGGTCGGGGGCCTGGCAGACGACGTAGCCGATGGTGTCGAACCCGGCCCGCCCGGCCCGCCCGGCGATCTGGTGGAACTCGCGGGCGCGCAGCCGGCGCACCCTGTTGCCGTCGTACTTCGACAGGGCGGTGAACAGCACGGTCCTGATCGGGACGTTCACGCCGACGCCGAGCGTGTCGGTGCCGCAGATGACCTTCAGCAGGCCGGCCTGGGCCAGGCGCTCCACCAGCCGGCGGTACTTGGGGAGCATCCCCGCGTGGTGCACGCCGATGCCGTGCCGCACCAGGCGGGAGAGCGCCTGGCCGAACTTCGTGGTGAACCGGAAGTGGCCGATCATGGAGGCGATCGCCTCCTTCTCGGTCTTGCTGGACATGTTGATGCTCATCAGCGCCTGGGCCCGCTCCATGGCCGAGGCCTGGGTGAAGTGGACGACGTAGACCGGGTACTGGTTGGTGGTGAGCATCTCCTCCAGCGTCTCGTGCAGCGGGGTCATCCGGTACGAGTAGACCAGCGGGACCGGGCGCTCGGCGTTCTTGACCACCGCGGTGGGCCTGCCGGTGCGCCGGGTGAGGTCCTCCTCGAACCGGGTGACGTCCCCCAGGGTCGCCGACATCAAGATGAACTGGACGTTCGGCAGCTCCAGCAGCGGCACCTGCCAGGCCCAGCCCCGGTCGGGCTCGGAGTAGAAGTGGAACTCGTCCATCACGACCTGGCCGATGTCGGCCTGGGCGCCGTCGCGGAGGGCGACGTTGGCGAGGATCTCCGCGGTGCAGCAGATGATCGGCGCCCCCGGGTTCACGCTGGCGTCGCCGGTCATCATCCCGACGTTCTCGGTGCCGAACACCGCGCACAGGTCGAAGAACTTCTCCGACACCAGCGCCTTGATCGGGGCGGTGTAGAAGGTGCGCACGTCCCGGGTCAGCGCGGTGAAGTGGGCTCCGGCGGCGACCAGGCTCTTGCCCGAACCGGTCGGGGTGGCCAGGATCAGGTTGTTCCCCGAGACCACCTCGATCAGAGCCTCCTCCTGCGCCGGGTAGAGGGTCAGCCCCCGCTCGGAGTTCCACTCGACGAACGCGTCGAAGATGGTGTCGGGGTCGGCGTCGATCTCTTCTGGCAGGCGGTCTACAAGGCTCACGGTCCAATACTGCCGAAGAACTCGCGGTGGTCGGACCGGTGAGGGCGCTGGATCACGCCGCGTTCGCCGGAAAATGCACGCCATTGCGGGATTATGGCTGGTTTTTTGTAAAGCCGGGAGTCAGGACGAGGGCGGCTCCTGGAGCGCGGGGACGCCGGTGTCGCGCTTCAGGTAGGTGTAGGGGAAGCCCGAGCCGATCACCTCCCAGCCTTCGGCGCGCAGCCGCCGCACCCGGCTCGGCGACATCGTCACCCTCGTGTGCTCCCACTGCGTACCGGACCGGACGACGCGGTGGTAGGTGGCGCCGAACTCCACGCTGTGCCACCCGTACCGGCCGGCCAGGGCGAGCTCGCGCATCTCGTCGAAGGTGGTGGTCGGGCCCAGGACGCGCTCGTGCGGGTCCAGCCCGGTGGCGCTGGGGGCCAGGGGCGGCGCGAACCGCTTCTGCGCCGCCTGCTTCGTCATCCCGAGCGTGGCACCGATGCTCTGCCAGGTGACCCCGGCGGAACGGGCCGAGGCGACGGTCGTGCGCAGCAGCGTGGCCGCCTCCTCCTGCAGCGTGGCGGCGCCGGCGACCAGCCGCAGGAAGTCCTCGGTGCCGTACGGGTCCTCGACGGCGGCGTTCTCCATCAGGATCCGGGTCAGGGCCTCGTGGACCGCGTCGGAACCGGCCCGGTCAGTGGTCATCGCCGGCCCGTTCCGGGAGGGTGCTGGAGGGCCGCCACCCGCCCCGCTGCCTGTACAGGAGCCGGGTGCCGAAGTAGACGAGGGCGAGGATCGCGACGAGGGCGACGATCTCCAGCCAGCGCGGGGGATCGAACAGGACGAGCGGCAGGCCGATGAACGGCGGGATCATCAGCAACGTGTAGCCGAGGGTCCACTTTCGCTGGACGTGTGAGGTCATGCGTCAACCATAGGTTGACGCGACCGGTATCGTCAACCAATGGTTGACGAGTGGGCGGTGCGGGTGAGCGAACCGGTCAGCGCCAGGCCCGCCACGAGCGCGCCCGCGCCGGCCAGCGGCGCCACTCCCGGGACGAAACCGGTCACGGTGAACGTGAGCAGCCCCACCCCCACCAGGACGGTGGCCGTCGCGGCCCGGACCGCCCCACCGGTGAACGGACGGCCCGCCGGGGGCGTCTCGAACCGGCCGAAGCCCCGCAGCAGCGGCCACATCGCCAGCGCGAGCAGGAGCAGCCAGTGCGGCCAGCCCGACAGCCAGGCCGAGGTGCCCGGCGCCGGCGTCGAGATCCCCAGCCCCACCACGACCACCGAGACGATGACGAACAGCGCGCTCATGTGCCACAGGTAGAGGGTCATCATCCGCTCCGAGGCCCAGCCCAGCGCCCGTGACACCCCGGGCCAGCGCGCGAAGGAGACGATCCACCGGCGCAGGGCCAGCGCCAGCCCGATCTGGCCGACGCCCACCGCGAGCAGCGCGACCGTGGGCGGGGCCATGTTGGAGACCGCCCCCGGCATCCCGATCATGCTCCCCGGGTAGGGGCCGAAGGCCACCAGCGCCGCCGCCGTGCCGTAGCCGCCCAGGGCCATCGCCCAGGGACGGGTCAGCCTGCCGTCGGCGTACAGGAAACCGAGCTGGTACACCGCGAGCCAGACCAGCACCGTGTTGGGCAGGCCGGCCACCTCCAGGCCGCCGGCGAAGCGCAGCACGTCCACCGCCACGGCCGCCCCCGCCAGCACCGCGGGCACCCGCCAGCCGTACACCGCGTTCAGCCGGAGCATCGGCGTGGTCGCCGCCACCGCGACCAGATAGATCACCAGGAACCACAGGAGCTGCCCGGCCAGCCGCGAGGCGGTCTCGACCGGCTGCGCCGGCATGCCGAGCGCTGTCAGCAGGTGCGGCAGGGGGACCCAGACCATCGCCAAAGGCAGCACCGGCCAGGCCAGCCTGCGCACGCGGGCCGCCAGCCACGCCGCGGGCGTGTCACCGCGCCGCTCCGCGCTCCGCCGGCTGATCGCCCCGGCCGCGCCGCCCGCGAAGAAGACCAGCGGCATCACCTGGCTGATCCAGGTGATCATCCACGCGTTCCCCGTGGCCAGCGCGTTCCCGGTGACGATGCGGCCCTCGTCGAAGGACAGCAGCGGCATGCTCCAGTGCTGGAGCACCACCAGCGCCATGCCGAACACCCGGAGCACGTCCACGAAGGGGTCACGAGCGGCGGCGGACCGCGCCGGGCGGGGCGCCGGTACGAGCGGCGGCGCGGTCACCGGTGCGGTCGCCGGCCGGATTGCCGGGTGGGGGATCACGGCGGTCACGGGCTCTCGATTCTCCAAGGGGGCGGGTGAGGCGATGAGAGAAGCCTCCTCGCCCGGCCCCGGCGGCGCATTGACGCACGCGGCACTCTTGCGGAGCGAACGCACCACCGGCGGAGGTAGTGCTGGCCCCACCCCGCCAGGCGGGTCCGCCGGGTCGATGCCCGTGACCTGCTCCCCTTAGCGTTGGCGTCATGAGACCCCTGCTGCGCCGCATCGGTACCGACACCCGGTACCTGGTCGTGGGCTTCCCCCTGTCGATCATCTGGTTCGTTCTGATGGTGGCGGGCTTCGCCGTGGGGGCGGCGACGTCCGCCGTGTTCGTGGGCCTGCCGATCCTCGCGACGACCCTGCTGGCCGCCCGCGGTTTCGCCGACGTCGAGCGGCGCTGGCTGCCCGAGGTGCTCGGCCGGCCGGTCGCGCGGCCGAGGTACCGGCCCTCCCCGCCGGAGGCCGGCTGGTTCCGCAGGATGATCAACCCGTTCACCAACGGCCAGTCGTGGCTGGACCTGCTCTACGGCATCGTGGCCTTCCCGATCTCCATCATCACCTTCGTGCTGGCGGTGGTCTGGTGGGCCGGGTCGATCGCCGGTCTCACCTACCCGCTCTACGGATGGATCGTCAACGCCATCCCCGGCAACACCGGCGGGCTCGGCATGCTGCTGGGCCTGGGCCCGGAGCTGTGGATCGACGTCCTCGTCAACACCACCATCGGGATCCTGTTCGCACTCACCCTCCCGATGATCGTGCGGGGTGCCGCGCTGGTGCAGGCCGGGCTCGGCAGGGCCATGCTGACCGGCGTGGCCGAGCTGCACGAGCGCATCGACGACCTGGCCGAGGGCCGGGCCGCCGCGGTCTCGGCCGAGGCCAACGCGCTGCGCCGGCTGGAGCGCGACATCCACGACGGCCCCCAGCAGCGCCTGGTCTCCCTGGCGATGGACCTGTCACGGGCACAGCGCCAGCTCAAGCGCGACCCCGAGGCCGTCGGCCGGATGCTCGACCAGGCCATCACCTCCACCCGCGAGACCCTGGACGAGCTGCGCGCCCTCTCGCGCGGGATCGCCCCGCCCATCCTCAGCGACCGCGGCCTGGCCCCGGCGCTGGCCGCGCTCGCCGGGCGCTGCACCGTCCCGGTCGAGCTGGACCTGCAGATCACGGAGCGCTTCCCCGCCGCCGTGGAGAACACCGTCTACTTCGTCGTCGCCGAGTCCCTCACCAACGTGGCCAAGCACAGCCGCGCCACGATCTGCACGGTCTCGCTGAGCAGGACGGGGGACTTCCTGATGCTCACGATCGGGGATGATGGGGTGGGCGGCGCACACGTCGCCAAGGGGCATGGCCTGTCCGGTCTCGGCGACCGCCTGAGGGCGGTGGACGGCGAGCTGGCGGTCGACTCACCCGTCGGCGGGCCGACGGTCATAGTGGCGGAGGTTCCGTGCGGGTAGTGGTGGCCGATGACGCGGTGCTCATCAGGGAGGGGCTGATCAGGCTTCTGGAGGAGTTCGGCTGCCAGGTGGTCGCCGCGGTGGGGGACGGGGACGGGCTGGTGGACGCCGTCGCCGAGCACAGGCCCGACGTCTCCGTGGTGGACGTGCGGATGCCGCCCGGCTTCACCGACGAGGGCCTCCGGGCCGCGGTGGAGGCGCGCCGCAGGGTCCCGGGCACCCCGGTGCTGATCCTGTCGCAGTACGTGGAGGTCTCCTACGCCGACGACCTGCTCGCCGACGCCAGGGGCGCGGTGGGCTACCTGCTCAAGGACCGCGTCGTGGACGTGGACGACTTCATGGGGGGCCTGCGCACGGTCGCGGCCGGCGGGACGGTCTTCGACCCCCAGGTGGTGGCCCAGCTGATGGTACGGCGCCGCCGTGACGACCCCCTGGCCCTGCTCACCCCGCGGGAGCGCGAGGTGCTCGGCCTGATGGCCGAGGGCAGGTCCAACCCCGCCATCGGCCGCCAGCTCGTGGTCAGCGACGGCGCCGTGGAGAAGCACGTCCGCAGCATCTTCGCCAAGCTCGGCCTGTACGCCGAGGACGGCGACCAGCACCGCAGGGTCCTCGCGGTCCTGACCTACCTGCGCTCCTGACCGGGAGACCGGAGGACCGCGACGCGGCGAGGCCGGTGACGCGGTGACACGACGATGCGGCAATGCGGCGATGCGGCGACACGACGACGCTGTGACGCGGTGAGGCCGCGGCGCGGTGACGCGGTGAGGGCGGGCGGAGGTGCCGGGCGGGCCACCTGTAGGCTCGGTCGTCGGTACGGGGCCGGGCCCCGGCCGTGCGGCGGCCCTGGTGGTGGAGGAACAATGATCTCGGTCTTCGGCAGCGCCAACATGGACCTGGTGGCCTACGTCGACGTGGCCCCCGCGCTCGGCGAGACCGTGACCGGCCGGGCCTTCGCCACGGTTCCCGGCGGCAAGGGCGCCAACCAGGCCATCGCCGCGGCGCGGGCGGGCGCCCGGGTGGCCTTCCTCGGCGCCGTGGGCGACGACGACTTCGGCGCCGAGATGCGGCGGACGCTCGCCGCGGCCGGGGTCGACGTGAGCGAGCTGCGCACGGTCCCGGGCCCCTCGGGCATCGCCCAGATCGTGGTGGACGGCGACGGGGGCAACTCGATCATCGTGGTGCCCGGTGCCAACGGGACCGTGACCTCCCCCTCACCGGCCGAGATCGAGGTCATCTCCCGCTCCGACGTGCTCCTGCTCCAGCTGGAGCTCCCCATCGAGGCGGTCACCGCCGCGGCCCGCGCCGCCCGCGCGGCCGGGACCACCGTGGTCCTCACCCCCGCGCCGGTCCAGCCGCTCCCCGCCGAGCTGCTGGAGGCCGTGGACGTCCTGGTGGCCAACGAGCACGAGGCCGCGGCGATCACCGGCCAGGCCGACCACGAGCGGGCCCTGGAGGAGCTGCGGGGCACGGTCGGCTGGGTCATCGTCACCCTGGGGTCGCGCGGCGCGCTCACCGCCTCGGGGGACGGTCCCGTCGTGCACGTGGAGGCGCCCCGGGTGCCCGCGGTGGACACCACGGCCGCGGGCGACACCTTCGTGGGCGCCCTCGCCGCGGCCCGGGTCGAGCGGCAGCCCCCTGACCGGGCCGTCCGCTTCGCCACCGCGGCGGCGGGCCTGTCCGTGCAGCGCGCCGGCGCCAGCACCTCGATGCCCACCCGCGCCGAGATCGACCACGCCCTCTCCGGGACGGACGCCTGAACCGGCGCGTCGGTACGGGTCCGCTCAGCTCCCCCCGCCCAGGAGCGAGGTCTCCGAGAGCGTGAGCAGGAAGGCGCCTGCCGCGAGCAGCGCGATCGGCCACGACCGGCTGATGGCGGACCAGATCGCGGAGGCCAGGAAACAGACCAGGGCGAGCAGTACGAGAGCTTCCATGAGAATCCTCCAGAGTGTCCGCCCGCGGACGATCATCGTCCGGGGCAGGCGTTCACTGCCCCGCGATCATCGGAGATAACGCGAAAGCTCTCGGTTCATCAGAAACCTGTCGCCGACGGCTATGGACATTAACGGACATACCGTGTTATGTCCCCTCGCAGAGTGCGGCGGCGGCCTCGGCGCAGGCCACGTCCTGGGGGATGCTCCCCCCGCTGACGCCGATCGCGCCGCGCACCCCGCCGTCCCCGCGGGCACCGGTGAGCGGCACGCCGCCGCCGAGGCAGACGTAGCCGTCGCCCGCCAGGCCGTACAGCTCGCCTCCCGGCGCCACCAGCGGCGCCAGCTCGGCGGTGGGCATATGATGGGCCACCGCCGTGTACGCCTTGCCGGCCGCCAGGGCCGGGCCGGCGATGCGCGCGCCGTCCATCCGCTGGAACGCGACCAGATGCCCGCCCGCGTCCACCACCGCCACCGAGATGAGCGCCCCCTCCCGCGCGGCCTGCCTCACCGCGGCCTCACACATGCGCAACGCGAGTTCCAGGTTCACCGAGCTCCTCATCGTCTCGAAGACCTCCGGCGTGTACGGCCGGATACGGCGCGCCGCCGGTCGGGTGATGGAAAACGTCATAACGATCCGACGCCCGCGCGGGCCCCCCGGAGGACCGGCGCCGCCCGCGGTCTTCGCGAGAAGGCGTCCCGGGCAGGAGGACGCGAAAGGGGCGGGACGGGTGGTGCGCCGGGTGCGCGACGGTGCCGTGGGACCGGTTACCGTACTGCTTCCCGTACCGCGACAGGGCCGCCGCGGAAGGGCGGAGGAGAGGGCGACGGCGACGGGCGACATTCCGATGACGGTCACCTGGGGTGACGAAGGTGTCGCTCACGGATATGATCACCTGGCCGGTGGGAGCCGCCGGACACCGTTCCGACGAGGGAGGGGCCATGCACCGCCACAACCGCTCCAGCATCCTCCACCAGATCAGGTACGCCATCGGTCATCCCGGGCGGATCCCCCGCCACCTGCGCCGATGGACCAGGAACGCGTGGCTGCGGCTGAGGAACCGCGACCACGTCTCCTACTACCGGGCCGTCATGAGATCCGACGCGGCGCGCGACCCGTACGCGGCCGTGGGCAGCGCGTCCCACCGTCGCTGGACCGCGCTGGGGAAGATGCAGTTCGACTACCTGGTCCGGCACGGCCTCAGGCCCGAGCACCGCGTGCTGGAGATCGGCTGCGGCAACCTGCGGGCCGGGCGGCTGCTCATCGGCTACCTCGACGCCGGAAACTACCACGGGATCGACATCTCCCCGGACATCCTGATCGCCGCCCAGGACACCCTGGCCCGCTACCGGCTGCGGGACAGGTTCCCGCACCTGATGCCGGTCAGGGACCTGCGCTTCACCGCGCTGCCCGACGGGGCCTTCGACGTCGTGCACGCCCACAGCGTCTTCTCGCACTCCCCGATCCAGGTGATCGAGGAGTGCTTCCGGAACGTCGGCCGGATCATGAAGCCGGGCGGCTGGTTCGACTTCACCTTCGACCGGACCGAGGGCGAGGAGCACCAGGTGCTGGGGGAGGACTTCTACTACCGCACCGAGACCCTGGTCGACCTGGCCGCCCGGTGCGGGCTCCGGGCGACCTTCATGGAGGACTGGGAGCGGCTCCCGCACCGGCAGTCCAAGATCCGCATCACGGTGCCCGGCGCCGTCACGGAGAGCGCGGAGACGGCGGAGGTCGCGGAGGCCGTGGAGGCGGCGGAGATCGCGGACACCGCGGAGACCGCGGACGCCGAGGAGCACCCTTCGCGGGAGGGCTCCGTGCGCGACGGTGACCGGCCGGAGGAGGACGTACCGGATCGTCTCCGGACCCGGGCGTAGCGCCGGACCCGGGCGTAGCACCGGACCAGGGCGCGGCGCCGGACCTCGGCGGGGCCCGGAGCCGGGCGGGCGGCGCGAGGACCCCCCGGACAGGATCCGAGACCCCTCGGATAGGATCCGACGCCGGGCCGGCCCCCGGCCCGACGCCGGCCCGGTGCCGGCCCTGGACCGACCCCCGGGGAGAGACCCATGCGCGCCCACGACCTGTCGGCCGGGGGGGACGTGCTGGACCGCGTCCACGACGTGGCCCGCGCGGCGACGAGGGCGTACGGCCTGCCCGGCGCCGAGGTCACCCTGGTCAACGTGTCGGAGAACGCCACCTACCGGGTGGACGACCCCGACACCGGGCTGCGGTCCGTCCTGCGGGTGCACCGGCTGGGCTACCACACCACGCCGGAGATCCTGTCGGAGCTGGCCTGGCTGGAGGCGCTGCGCGAGGAGGCCGGTGTCCGCACGCCCCGGGTGATCCCGGCCCCCGGCGGCTCCCGGGTGCTGACCGTCCCGGGCGCCGAACCGCGCGACTGCGTGATGTTCGAGTTCCTGCCCGGCACCGAGCCGTCCGGCGAGCGCCCGGTGCCCGGCTTCGAACGGCTGGGCGCCCTCACCGCGCGCATGCACCGGCACGCGCGCGGCTGGTCCCGGCCGGCCGGTTTCACCCGCTTCCACTGGGACCACGAGGCCGCCCTCGGTGCGGGGTCACGCTGGGGCCGCTGGCAGGACGGCCCGGGGATGGACGCCGAGGCGCGCACCCTGCTGGGACGGCTGGACGCGGAGCTGCGGACGCGGCTGCACCGCTTCGGCCGCGGGCCGGAACGCTACGGCCTGATCCACGCCGACCTGCGCTCGGCCAACCTGCTCGTGGCCGGCGACGGGCCCCCGGCCGTCATCGACTTCGACGACTGCGGCTTCGGCTGGTACCTGTACGACCTGGCCGCGGCGGTCAGCTTCGTCGAGCACCGTCCCGAGGTCCCCGACCTGCTCGACGCCTGGGTGCGGGGCTACCGGACCGTGCTGGACCTGCCGGCCGGGGACGCGGCCGAGATCTGGACGTTCGTGATGTTCCGCAGGCTGCTGCTGGTCGCCTGGATCGGTACCCACACCGGCGCGGAGATCGCCGCCGAGCTCGGCCCCGGCTACACCGAGGGCACCTGCGAGCTGGCCGAGCGCTACCTCTCCGGCGCGCTCGGCTGACCCCGTCCCGCCCGGTCCCGTCCGGAGCGAGGACCCGGATCGAAGGCCCGGAGCGGGGACCCGGACGAGGGACCCGGACCGGACGTCCCGTCCGGGTCAGGACTTCAGCTCGCGCCGGATGTCCTCGTCGTCGGGGGCCAGCTCCAGCGCCCGGGTCAGGTCGGCGACGGCCTCCTCGTCGCGTCCGGCGGCGCGCAGCGCCATCGCCCGGTTGAACAGCAGCGCGGGGTCGGGCCCGGACTCCAGGGCCCGGGTGAAGTCGGCGGCGGCGCCCTCGGGGTCGCCGGTCTCGAACGCCAGCAGCCCCCGGTTGGCCCAGGCGGCGGCGAGGCCGGGGGAGAGCTCCAGCGCGCGGTCGAAGGCCGCGCGCGCCGTGGCGTGCCGGCCCTCCGCGGTCTCCACCTGCCCCAGCGCGCACAGCAGGTACGGGTTGTCGGGGGCGATGGCCAGCCCGGCCTCGGCGTCCGCGCGGGCCCTGCCGTACTCGCCGAGACCGGCCAGCAGCCCCGCCCGGTTGGCGAGCCCGTCCACGAACGACGGGTCCAGCTCCAGCGCGTGGTCCAGGTCCTCGAGCGCGCCGCGGTGGTCGCCCGCGGAGAAGCGGATCTCGGCCCGGTTGTAGTAGGGCTCGGGGAAGGGCGGCCCGGCGCGCATCGCCGTCTCGTAGTCGGCGACCGCGGCGTCCATCCGGCCCAGCCGGTGCAGCAGGTTGCCCCGGTCGATGTAGTAGTCGGGGTAGCCGGGATCGGCCGCGATCACCGCGTCCAGGTCCGCCAGGGCCTCCTCGGGACGGTCCAGCATCACGGCGAGCTGGGCCCTGTTGGCCAGCAGCACCAGCCGGTGGATCGGGTGCTCGCCGGGGCGCAGGCCGCGATCGGCCAGGTCGACGGCCTCCTGCACCAGCTCCATGGCCTTGGCGGGACGGCCCCGCCGCGTCTCCACCAGCGCCCGGCCGTTGAGGTCGAACCCCAGCTTGAACGCCCGCTCGCGCGGATCGGGCAGCAGCGAGGAGATGGCGATCGCCTGGTTCACCATGGCCAGCGCCGCGCCGGTGTCGCGCCGCGCCGGGTCGTGGTGGCGCACCTTGAGCATCCCGGTGGCGTAGGCGGCCGCGGCGTGCACGGCGGGGGAGACGCTCTCCCTCCTGGCCAGGTCGAACAGGTCCTCGGCCTCGTCCTCGCGGCCCAGCGCGGCCAGCGCGGTCGCGGTGCTGTGCAGCAGCCGCCACCAGGTCGCCGGGTCGCCCTCGGGGTCGGCCAGGCGCAGGGCGCGCCGCCCGAGATCCGCCACGGCGTCGTGGCACCCGGCGTCCAGGCACCAGCGGACCGCGAACGCGAGCGCCTCCAGCGCCCTGGCCGGGTCCTCGCCCCGTTCCCGGTGGTACGGGATCGCCCCGAGCCGCGCGCCGACCGTCCCGAGCCGTTCCAGCTCGTCGGCGCGGGCGTCGTGCCCGGACGGGGTGAGCGTCTCCGGCGGCGTGCCCTCCTCGCGGGTCACCACGGTCAGCAGCTCCGCGGGCACGCGGCGGCGCAGCACCGCCAGGAGTTCCAGGTCGGTGGGGTCGGCCAGGGCGAGGTTCTCCACGACGAGCGTCCGCGGCCCGGTCGCGGCCAGGCGCTCGCGGACGAACTCGGCCAGCCCGTTGGACAGGCGCAGCGTGCGCCGCGGGGCGTGCACCAGGATCCGCTCCGCCTCGGGCAGGCCCGCGGCCACCGAGCGGCGTCGTACGGGGATGCGGTCGTGCAGGTCGGGGGCGACGGCGCGCAGCTCGATGTCGTAGCGGGAGACCAGGTCCGGCGGGGCGCCGGGCAGCAGCGCGGCGACGAGCGCGCTTCCGGCGGTGTAGGGCCCGAGCAGGTGCCGGCCGGCGTCCACCGTGGGAAGCGGCGGGGCGGGGCGGGGGTCTCCTGGCGGGTGCGGTTCCCGGCTCACCGGGCTCCTTCGCGTCGGTTCAGGGGTTCTCCGATGGTATCGGGAACACCGTGTTCGGTGGGCCGGCGTCCAGCGTGGGACGCCGGTTCTGCGATCAGATCTCAGCCGACGTGCTTGGGACTCGCGTTTCCGCTGAGGGCGACGGTGCCGGGCTTGTGAATGATGACGCGTTTCATGAGAACCTCCCCGTTAATAGCGACAAATGGCAAGTATTTGCAGAAAAGGGGCATCTTCACAAGATCTACTTCCTTTCGTGGCCGCATCAGGCCACCCCGCGGGTGGACGGCGGACCCGGTGACGGGCGAACGGGCCGCACGGTGACGAGCCGGACGCCGAGGGCGAACCGATCGGACGGTGACGAGCCTGGCGGTGACGGACGGACGGGCTGGACGACAGGACGGACGACGACGGGCGAACCGGCCGGGCGACGACGGGCGTACGACGGGCCGGTCGCGGGCGGGACGACGGGGCGGCGGCGGGTGAGCGGTGCGCCGCGCGCCCGTCCGCGGACCCCGGGTGGAGGAGCGGGCACGGGGTAGTAACTTCATCCCATGCGACTGGGCGTTCTCGACATCGGTTCCAACACGGTCCATCTCCTGGTGATGGACGCGCATCGGGGGGCTCGGCCGCTGCCCGCCTACTCCCACAAGGTGGACCTGCGGCTCTCCGAGCACATGGAGGACGGCGACCGCCTCTCCGTCCGGGGGGCCACGCGCCTGCGGGAGTTCGTCGAGGAGGCGCTCCGGATCGCCGAGGACAAGGGCGTGGAGGACCTCATGGCCTTCGCCACGTCCGCGGTCAGGGAGTCGGTCAACGGCGAGGAGGTCATCGCCGGGATCAAGGACGGCACGGGCGTCGACATCGAGGTGCTGTCCGGCCAGGACGAGGCGAGGCTGACGTTCCTGGCGGTGCGCCGCTGGTTCGGCTGGTCCTCCGGGCGCCTGCTGGTGCTCGACATCGGCGGCGGATCCCTGGAGATCGCCACGGGCCTCGACGAGCAGCCCGACGCCGCGGTCTCGCTCCCGCTGGGCGCCGGGCGCCTCACCCGCGACCACCTCACCGCCGACCCGCCGCCCGCCGACGAGCTCCGGGCGCTGCGCCGGCACGTACGGACCCAGATCGCCCGGACCGTGGGCGAGGTGTGCCGGTACGGCTCGGCCGACCACGCGGTGGCGACGTCCAAGACGTTCAGGCAGCTGGCCAGGATCGCCGGGGCCGCGCCCTCCAGCGAGGGGGAGCGGGTGCGCCGGGTGCTCAGGCACGCCGACCTGGTCGGCTGGGCCGACCGGCTGGCCAGGATGAAGACGCGCGAACGGGTCGGGCTGCCCGGGGTCTCGGAGGCGCGGGCACCGCAGCTGCCCGCCGGGGCGATCGTCGCCGACGCGGCGATGGACCTGTTCGGGGTGGAGGAGCTGGAGGTGTGCCCGTGGGCGCTGCGCGAGGGAGTGATCTTGCGCAGGCTGGACGCCATGCCCGAGAACTGAGGTTTACCAGGCGCCGAGCGGGTTAGAGCGCAGAGTTATGAACAGCCCTCAGGCTCAGGTGGAAGGGGCCGCTCGAAGAGCGGCCGACAGTCAGACGCTGGACAGGCTGGCACGGGTCGGAATGGCCTGCCGGGGTGTCCTCTACGGTCTGATCGGTTTCCTTGCGCTGCAGATCGCCTTCGGCGGGGGAAGCGGCGGCAAGGAGGCCGACAAGACCGGCGCCATCGAGATGGTGGCCGAGCAGCCGTTCGGCCAGGTGCTCCTCTGGCTCATGGTCGTCGGTTTCGTCGCCCTGACCCTCTGGCAGCTGTCCGAGGCGCTCATCGGCCGCGGCAGGACCAAGGACCGGGTGGAGTCGGCGGGACGCACCGCCGTCTACGCGCTGATCGTGGCCACGCTGCTCGGCATGGTGCTGCACAACGACCCGGGCGCCTCCATGGACGGTAAGTCCAAGGACGTCACCGGCGTGGTGATGGACCTTCCCGCCGGCCAGTTCCTGGTGGGGCTGATCGGGCTCGGCCTGATCGCGCTGGGCGCCTACTGGATCCACAAGGGCTGGAAGAAGAAGTTCCTCGAGGACCTGCGCACCGGCCAGATGTCGGCCCAGGCGCGCGGTCTCGCCGAGAAGCTCGGCATGGCCGGCTACATCGCCCGCGGTGTGATCGCCGCCGTCGCCGGTGTCTTCGTCGTCCAGGCCGCGGTCACCTACGACCCGGAGAAGACCAAGGGCATCGACGCGACGCTGCGCTCGCTGACCGAGACCCCGGCCGGTCCGTGGCTGCTCGGGCTCGTCGCGATCGGCCTGCTGCTGTTCGCGGTCTACTGTTTCTTCGAGGCTCGCTGGCACCGCATGTGACGGATGACGTCACGCGGTACGGCAGGTACGGACACGCAGGTGGGGGCCCTTCCGGCAAGCCCCACCTGCCTGTCCGGCAAGTGATCACATTCCTACTTTTCTGAGACATCTCCCCTGTCGACCTCCGCGTCTTCCCAGAAGCGAGAACGACACGGAGGGGGCGGCATGAACATGCCGGAGTACGACGGCGACGAATGGGTTCTCCGCCTCGCGGGGCTGCCGGAGCAGGTGGCCAGGGCCCGCCGCCTGGTCTCGGCCACTCTCGGGAGGGACCATCCCCTCCACGACGACTGCGTCCTGCTGACCAGCGAGATCGCCACCAACGCGGTCGTCCACTCCCGGTCCGCGGACGGCGGAACGTTCACCGTCACGGTGACCTGCTCGGTGACGGGTGTGCGGGTCTCGGTCCAGGACGAGGGCTCCGGCGAGGTGCCCTGCGCGTGCCGCGCCTCGTCCGACGCGACGGGGGGCCGCGGCCTTCCCCTGCTGGAGGCGCTGGCCCACCGCTGGGGGCTGGTCCGGGAGGCCGGCTCCAACGAGGTCTGGTTCGAGCTGGTCCTGGAGCCGGCCCGGATGCGCGCCGGCCGTCTGGCGGTGGCCGGGTGAACGCGAGGCACCGATGGACCCCGGCCCCGCCTCCCGCTGGGCACCGGTGCGGGCCGTCCCTCCACCCGGGAGGGCACGAGGACGGGCGTCAGTCCCGGCGGGTCTCCAGCAGGAAGCAGCCGAACTCCACCGCCCGCAGGTGCACCGCGGCCACCTCCGGGTCGCGGTAGAGGTCGTCCAGCTCCTCCTCGATCGACGGGCGGCCGTCACCGGCCTCCACGTAGCGTCCCTTCAGGATCCGGCCGTCCGCCGTGTACGCGCGCAGCGCGCGCCGGTCGCCGCGCATTGCGTCCGGGAAGCCGGATCCCGCCGGGCCGGCGCAGCCGCCGGTGTGCACGAACACCGGCCCCACCTCGTCGTACGGTCCCGGGTCCGCCCCGGTCTCCGCGGCCCAGCGCCGCAGCGGCGCGTACGACACCAGCGCGATCCTCTCCCCGGGCAGGCTCCGGCCCAGGCAGCAGCGCATCGGGTTGCCGCCCTCCTCGTCGAGGACCATCCGGGGGGCGCCTCCCGCGTCGTCGCGTTCCAGCAGCTCGCGCAGGACGTCCGGGGCGATGGCCCGGACCCGGTGGCGTGTCCTCGTGGTCTCGGTGTGGTTCATGCGCCCCATCGTGCCCTCCGGGGCACGGGCGCGCTGGCGGTGATCGGACGGCGCGCTCGTCCCGCCCGGTGCCCGTTCCCCTGAGGGACGTACAAGGGCGAATCACCCCTCACACCTCGTAAAAGGGCGAAGAAACGCCACCGGGACGCTGGTCTCATTGCCCCTCACGGACGACCACGAGGGGAAACAATGGAAACCAGCACGCGCTTACGCGTGGCGGCCATCGGCGCCGCAGCGCTCACGCTCCTGACCCTGTCGGGAACGGGCACCGCCGGCGCCCGGACGGCGGACGGCCCCGCGGACAAGCCGCCGATCGTCAACCAGGACGCTCCCAGGGAGCCGGTGCCGGCCGGGTTCACCGGCTGGGACACCCTGTTCGCGGAGCAGGACCGGCTCAACCGGGTGGCCGACCGCATCACCGAGCGGGCGGAGACGGCCGAGGGGTACGCGGGGATCGTCGTCGCCCCCGAGAACCACGAGGTGCGCCTGTACTGGCGGGGCGCGGTGCCCGCGGCCGTGCAGACGGCCGTCGACCAGGGACGGCAGGTGGCACCGGTCCGCGTGCTGCCCGCGGCCCACACGCACGCCGAGCTCCTCCAGGAGGCCACCAGGTGGGTGGAGGCCGGGCAGGTCACCGGCGCGGTGCCGCAGCCGGACGGCAGCGGCGTCCAGCTCTCCGTCGCGGGGGCCGACACCTCCCCCGACCGGTTGCAGCGGCCCGGCGGAGCGACGGCGCCCATCGCCGTCGAGGGGAACGAGACCTTCACCACCGCCTACGACCGGCAGAACGACGTCCCCAGCTACTACGGGGGCGGCCGCATCATCAACAAGCAGCAGGGGAAAGGGTGCACCGCGGGCTTCCCGGTCGTCGACAGGAACGGTGACACCGGCTACCTCACCGCGTCCCACTGCGGCAGCCTGTGGAACGAGTTCTACGACGGCGGCGGCGTCAGCAGCCAGGCGAACTACACGGGCACGCTGAACTGGTACATCACCAAACGCGACGCCGCGATCGTCAACGCGGACACGACCCGCAGGGTCTTCGTCGGTGGCAAGACCTCCTCGGCCGGCGCGAAGGTGGTGGGCGTCGTCAAGAGCTACCCCGGCAACTTCGTGTGCAACTCCGGCTCCACGATGGGGCAGATCTGCAACATCAAGGTGACCCACTACGGCTGGAGCGGCACCTACAGCACCGGGCAGCACGTCAAGCACATGATCCGCGCCAAGCACGTCAACGCCTCCTGCGCCGGGGCGAAGGGCGACAGCGGCGGACCGGTCTACAGCCACGCCAACTACTACGGCGACGTCAACGCGCACGGCATCTTCTCCGGCTTCTCCAACAGCGCGAACTGCGGTGGCGCGACCGGGGGATCCGTGATCGTCTTCCCCCGCGCCTGGGACGTGCTCCTCGCCTTCGAGGCGTCACTGCTGGTCTCCTGACCCGTGCCCCGGGGCTCCGCCCGGGCGGGCGGCACCCCGGGGACAGGGCGAGAAGGGCGAGACCCGCGCAGCCCCGGGGCCGTCGTGGCCCCAGGGCTCCGCCCGGTTTCGTCGAAGCCCCCCGGAAGCCCCCTCAAAGCCCCCCGAAGCCGCCCGGATCCGCCCGGATCCACCCGGGAGCCGCCCGGCGTCCCGGGAGGGAGCCGTTCAGGGCGCGGGGGGCGGGGGAGCCGGGCGGGCGCCGAGCTCGGTCAGCAGCCCGGCCATCCGGCCCGCGCGCAGCGGATCCACCGGCAGCACGTGCCGGGTCCACCACCGGGCCACCTCCGGTGCCGGCCCCGCGGGCACCAGGTCCAGGTAGTCGTCCAGCGGCGGGTCGTAGATGAAGCCGGGCACCACGCCCCGGCTCTCCAGCCGGGCCACGAGCCCGTCGCGGTCCTCCACCAGCAGCGGCACCCGAAGCAGCGGCAGGGGCGCCGTCTCCCGGACGCCCTCGGCCGCCCACGGGGTGGCGCGCAGCAGCTCCACCCCGGCCGTCCGCCGCTCCCGCTCACGGTCGATCACCCGGAAACGGGACCGCTGGTAGCCCAGGAGCGGCGCACCCTGGCGCATCCTCCAGTCGTCCAGATCGATCCGGAGCCAGTACCGCATGGCGTCCAGGTCGACGGGGCCGGCGGCGAGGACCTTCCGCAGCTCGTCCTCGCGCGGCGGGCAGCGGTGACCCGTCCACGTGACGACACCGGCCGCCTTGAGGGCGTGCCACACCGGCCGGACCAGCCCGGTGCGGTAGATCGTCTCGCGCAGCACCGGCCGCAGCGTCCCCGACAGCTGGGCCCCGGTCCCGCCGGGCAGCAGCAGCTCCTCCCTGGCACGCGCCAGCGCGGCCAGCGCGGACGGGTCCCGCGCGGTGAGGAACCCCCCGGACATCGACCGCCCGTGCTTGGCCAGGCTGAACACCCCGGCCTCGCCGAACGTGCCCGCGGGGCGGCCGTCCACGGTCGTCTGCATGGCGTGCGCGGCGTCGTCCAGCAGGACCACGCCGCGCCGGTCGCACTCGGCCCCCAGCTCGGCCACCCGGTCGGGCAGGCCGTACAGGTGCGTGGTGATCACACCGGCCAGGCCGGTCCAGTCCACCTCGGGGACGTCGATGTTGCCGTCGCGGTGGGAGACCGGCGCCGTCACCGGCTCCAGCCCGGCGGCCAGCACCGTGAACAGCACGGTCTCGCAGTTCGTCGGGGAGATCAGCACCCGCTCACCGCGGCCGAACCAGTGCCGCAGCGCCAGCAGCAGCCCGAACCTGGCCGACGGCACGTGCAGGCACTCCTGGCCGATCCGGTCGCGCATGGCCGCCTCCAGCGCCCGGCGGCCGTCCCCGGCACCGGCGGTGCCCGAAGTGCCTGCGGTGCCCGGGGTGCCCGGGGTGCCCGGGGCTCCCGGCCCGCTCATCCGGCCCTCCCGCCGCGCAGCCGCCCGTACCGTTTCATGACCCGGTCGGCGACGCCGTACAGCGCGGGGGTGTCCAGGACGAGGCGGCGGGCCCGGCGGACCGGTTCGGTGCGCAGCCAGTGCGCCGCCGCGGCCGCCGACCTGCGGCGCACGATGCCCTCGGAGACCGGGACGGTCCTGCTGCACAGCGCGTCCTTGTACTCCGACCCGTTGCTGATCCCCAGGTCCAGCGAGCGCACCCCGATCTCCGCGGCGGCCTCGACCATGCGCAGGTGCTGGATCAGGCCGGGGGAGTAGCGGGCGTACCCGGGATCGTAGGCGGGGAACCAGCCGATCATCGTGGTGTCGGTGCGCAGCCCGAAATGCCCCGCCACGGGCCTGCCGTCCACGTACAGCATGGAGAGCGGCCCGGCGAACTCCGGGGTGTCGACGGCGTGCAGGCGCTCGACCAGCTCCACGACCCACGGCCTGGCGAAGCGGTCGGGGCGGCCCATCCGCCGGTACTGGGCCGACTTCCACTCGCGCAGCAGCCGGAGCGACCCCGGGTCGCGCACGGCGAACTCCGAGGTGACCTCGCCCACGTCGCGGCCGAGCTTCCGCTCCTTGTACAGGGTGCTCTTGACGAACTTCGGGGAGCGTCCGCGCAGCTCGTCCAGGAAGGCCGGGTAACCGTCGGCGAAGTCCAGGACCACCGCCTGCTGGGTGAGCGTCTCGAACGGCCGGAACCACCGCTGGCCCTCGACCAGGCAGCCGAACTCCCACACGCTCAGCCCGCACGCCCGCAGCAGCGCGTCCGCGTCGAACTCGGCGCCGGACCGGTGGACGACCCCCTGGCAGAGCGAGACCCACCCGCCGAGGGCGGCGCCCACCCGGCCGCCGTGCCGCTCGAACGGGAAGAACCCGACCGGCCCGTCCGACTCGGTGATCACCGCCACCCGCGCCTCCGCGGAGACCTCTCCCATCGCGATCGTGAACTCCGGGCTCAGGAAGGGGTTGGCCAGGTGCGCGCTGGAACGTTGCATCTCGCGCCAGGTCTTGATCTCGGCCGGTCCCAGCTCCCCGGGCCGGACGACGCTGACCCTCACCGGCCGCCCCCGCCCCCACCGGGACGATCGCCGGCCGCACCGGCGCCGGGCGCCAACCTACCGTTCACGGGGGGAGGTCCTTTCTCGAGGCCTGGGCTCAGGCGCTGGGGGTCTCGGAACGATCCAGCGGAGCCGGCCGCGCACCGGACCGGGGCGGCCTCCGGGCGCGGGCCGTCCACGACCCCCGATCCCGATGACGTCCCCCCGAACCGCCGCCCGGCGCGGCCGGTCCGGGAAGGCGCCGGCCCCCCGGCGCTCCCCGGACCACCGCCCGACGCGGCAAATCTATAGCGATATCGGCCCCGGCCGCTGAGTGACGCCGAAAGCCCCTCAGGCGATGTCCGAGACCACCGGGGCGGGTGGCGCGGTGGGACTCCCTGAGCGCACCGGCGGGACCGCCGGGGTGAGCCGCTCGACGACGGCCATCGCGCGCCGCGCGTACAGCGGGTCGATCGGCAGCACGTGCCGTCCCCACCAGCGCGCCACCTCGGGCGACGGCGAGGGGTCGGTGAACTCGGGCAGGTAGCCGTCGTAGGGCGGGTCGTAGAGGTAACCGGTGGCGACCCCGTTCCGCTCCAGCTCGGCGATGGCCTCGTCCCGGCCGGAGACCAGCAGCGGCACCCGGAACAACGGCTGGTCCAGGTGGCGGTGGACCGCGGGCGCCACGGTGGGCAGCGCGGCCAGCATCGAGACGCCGGCGATCCGCCGCGACCGCTGGCGCGGCAGCGTCCGCAGCCGCCGGGACTGGTACCAGCGGGCCAGGTGGCCGCGCCTGGTCCGGTAGTCGTGCAGGTCGGCCTGGACCCAGGAGTCGAACGCGGGCAGCTGCGGCGCGTACTCCAGGGCCCGCAGCAGCTCCACCGGGCGAGGGGCGATCCGGTAGCCCTCGCGCTCCTCCTCCATGCCGAGCGCGCGCATCGCGCGCAGCGCGGGGCGGACCATGTTCAGGCGCAGCGCGGCGTGGCGGCTCGCCGAGGTCAGCACGCTGTGGATCTCCTTGCGGAAGACGCCCGGCCGCAGCAGCCGGTCGCGCTCGCGCTCCAGGGCGCGCAGGTCCTCGGGGTGCTCCACCGCGAGCACCCCGCCGGAGCCCGCCCCGGCGTGCTTGGAAAGGCTGAACACCCCGGCCACCCCGAAGGTGCCCAGCGGCCTGCCGTGCACGGACGTCTCGATCGCGTGCGCGACGTCCTCGATCAGGATCTTGCCCGCGAAGGCGGCCACCCGGTCCGGCAGGCCGTACAGGTTGGTGGTCAGGACCGCGTCGACCGTGCCGAGGTCGACGGCGTCGGCGTCGATGTTGCCGTCCTCGACCGACAGGGGGGCGATGACCGGGCGGAGCCCGGCGGCGAGCACGAGGAAGAGGATCTCGTCGGCCGAAAGGGGGGACATCAGTAGCCGCTGGCCGGGACGGCACCAATGCCGCAGGGCCAGATACAGGCCCAAGCGGTTGGAGGGAAGCGAAAGGCAGAGGCGATCTGTCCGCTTCGCCACAATGTGCTCAGGAGTCACCGGAGACCGTCTATCACGTACGACACCTTGACCACAAGCGGCGGCGGAGTGAGGCTAGTCGGCGCTCACCTGCGACATCGTGCCGTAACTGATCACCTTGCGGATGTTCGGGAAGATCAGCACGGCGACCAGGAGCTGGCTGCCGAGCATCGCGTATCCCACCGCGGCGATGCCGAAGTGGGGGAAGAGCACCACGATCGACGTGAGCACCAGAACGGCCATCCCGATCTGGATGAGGGCCAGCCTGCGCGCCCGGCTCTGCGCGCGCAGCATGCTCAGGCAGATCTCGATCACCGTCTGGGGGAGCACGGCGATCGCCATCAGGCGCAGCAGCGGCGTGCCCGCCTCGGCGAACCCCGGGCCGAACACGCTCAGGATCAGCGGCGCGCCGATCACGACCACCGCGATGACCGGCCCGACGATCAGGAAGGTACGGCGGAGGGCGTTGCGCACGCTCTCGGCCAGCTGCGCGGCGTTGAAGGAGCCCTCGACGGTCAGCGAGACCGCCATGTTCGCGGCCAGCAGCCCGATCATGGAGCCCAGCGTGTGGGCGATCGAGAAGTAACCGAACGTCGGGGCGTCGTCGAGCCAGCCCGCGACGATCACCGGGACGAGGTAGAGGATCAGCAGGATGGAGAACGCGCCGGGGAAGTCGCCGGCCAGGAAGCGCCCCACCTCGCGCAGGCGCGGCGGGTTGGCCGCGCTCACCTCGGTGTCCTTGACGTGCCGGGGGATGATGACGCCGAAGATGAACCAGCTGATCGGCACCAGCGCGATGGCGGTCGGCACGATCCAGGAGACGAAGATCCCGCCGAAGAGCCCGCCCTGCGGCAGCGCGACCGCCAGCGCGGCGAGCATGCCCATCTTCACCAGCCCGAACGCCAGGCTGTTGACCGGCACCCAGACGGCCTTGCGCAGCCCGGCCAGCGTCACGTCCTGCAGGGTGAACACGGTCCAGACGAGCACCGAGGCGAGGAAGAACAGCCCCGGCCCGAACCCGCCCAGGTGGGTGTAGACCTCACCCCACATCGGCAGCGTCAGCAGGAACCCCAGTGCCGCCACCAGCCCGGTGGCGCCGGCGATCGCGTACCCCCGGAGCACGAACTCGGCGGTGCGGCGGCCGGCCACCGGGATGAACCTGGCCAGGGCGCCCGCGAAGGCGAGGCCGGTCAGGGAGGCGAAGAGCCGCATCGCGCTGATCACGGCCTGGCCCTCGCCGAAGGCGGTGGCGGTGTACAGGTGCGTGGCGAGGAACCAGTAGCCCAGTCCCAGGACGGCGGTGATCCCCGTGTTGATCATCAGGGCGTAGCCCTGGAGGAACAGCGGGTTGCGCAGGTCCTTGCGCAGGCGGTCCATCAGGCCGGGCCTGCGGCCGGCGTCCGTCCTCGAGCCCGCCGGGCCCGCCGGGGTCGCCGGGGTCGTGGTCGGTCCCGTCGTCCGGTCGCCTCCGTCGCGCGTCACGTGGCCATCATCGGCCGGGGCCCTTGCGCCGGCCTTGCCGTCCGCTGTACGGACATCGGCGGTACGGAGGTCGGTCGCCGCGTTGGTAGGCGCCTGCGGCGGGCCCGTCCGGGGGGCCCGGGGATCCGGCGCGGGGGCATCGGCCCGGTGGAGAGGGTCTGCGGGGACCCCGGGGGCCGTGGGAGCCGCGGGGTTCCGGGAGTGCCGCCCGGTGCCGTCCTCACGCATCCCGGCGCTCCCGGCGCGCGCCGTCCTCTCCTGCGGACCCGCGGGCCGGTTCCGGGGACGCGCTCGCGCGGGGCGGGACGACGGCCTCACCCGGTCGCCCGGGGGGCGGCGTCACGGGTGCGGGCGTCCCGTCACGGGACCGGCCGGTCACGGAGGGGAGCATGAGAGTCGGCACGTGAGCCATGATGCCCCAGTTTCAGGCGGCCCGCGCCCGGCATGCGCGGGGAAGCCCACGGGTGGGCTGGATTGTGATATGGAGTGCCCTGTTTTCTGGGGAAATCAAGCGGCGATACGTGAGCGGACACACATCGGGACCGGTCGCGGACGCCCGGTGACGGGAGAGGCGGGCGGTCCGGGGGCGGGCGGAAGCGGCGCGGGGGACGTGTGAGGACGCCCTCGGACGTCCGGCGGGTTCTCGCCCGCGGGCGTCCCGTGGACCCGGCGGAGCGCGTCCGGGCGATCACCGGCGGCCGGGGCCGGAGGCGCGTACCCCTGCGGGCCGGGAGCGGCGCCTTCCGTCGTCCCGTCACCACCTCGTCGCCGCGTCGTTCACTGCCTCGCGCACTCCCGGCCGGCTACGACGCCGTCACCCCTGAAGGGTCCGGGAGCCCGTCCTAGTCGCTGAGCGCGCCCTGCGGAGTCTTCTTCGCCGCGGGCTTGGCCATGCTGGGGTCACCGGCGGCGAAGGCCTCGGCGACCTTTCCTCCGATACGGCCACGCTCGCTGACCTCTATCCCGTGGGACTTGGCCCACGCCCGGATCTCGGCACTCCGCTCACGGTTGCCACCCGTCCCCTTGCTCCTGCCCTTGCGCCCCGAGGAGGTGCTCGCCTTGCGGGCGACGGACTGGAAGGGCTTGAGGGCCTCGCGCAGCTTGGTGGCGTTCTTCGAGCTCAGGTCGATCTCATAGGTGGTGCCGTCCAGACCGAACGAGACCGTCTCGTCCGCGCGCTTCCCCGTGATGTCATCGGTGAACGTGACGACTTGCTGACGTGCCATTGTGTCACTCCTTAATGTTGGCGTCAGAGTGCGGCTGCGAACCCGGCCGACCGATGGTTCCCGCGTCTCTTCCCCGCGCGCAAAACTCTAGTACCTCCTTTCACCGCCGCGCGCGGGAAACCCCTGTCCGCCGGAGATCCACCCTCTCAGGTCAATTACCCGAGGCTGAACTCCGGGTCTTCACGTCATTGTGAAATGCTTCCCTGCGGGAGGGGATTAAAAACGACCGTGGCGCCGGCGGCCCCGTTGACACGCGTATGACGGCGCCGCGGCCCGCCCGCGGTCCGGTTTTTCGGGCACGGCCGCGATGGTTTTTGAAGTTTCGTTACCTAAGGGTGGTTTTCACCCTTGTCGCCCTGAAAAATGGGCGCCCCACCCCGGGTCCCGGCTCCGCGGGGCCGCCGGACCGGCGCGGCGTGCCACGGTCCGGGCGTGCCGGTACGGGCCGCCGCTCCTCCCGCCGGTCCGGGGACTTTCCCTGGTCCGGGTGTGACGGGTGACCACTGCGGTGACGGCGCGGACCGCGCGGGACCGCCCGGGACGGCGCGGGGACACGGCCGGGACGGACCCGGCCGGACGAGGGTCCGGGAAGGGGCGGAGGCGGCCCGGGCCGGTCGTCCGGTGGATAATTCACGCGGTCCGGATGTCCGTAACCGAACGCGCCGCGGGTTTCCCGGAGGACAAATGATGTGACTCGCTCCCGAATGGCGGCGGCCCTCCCGCGGGTTTGCGGCCGGTGCGATCGGTGCCTTCGAAGACGTCCCCCGGGAGGTGTCGATCACATTGGGGGGTGGTGCGGCCACGCTCGGGTAAGACAAGGGCCGCCGCAGGGGGCGGGACGATTCCGGGCGTCTCGCATTGCGGAAGGCGAGCGCGAAGGGCGTGGTTCGCTCTATGACGACTATTGGTCCGTTCCACCGTCCCGGCGGATCAATCCACCGTCGTTCCCGAATTGTTCGGCCGCCCTCCGAAAAGCGGGCCGGGCGCGCCGGGCGCGCCGGATGCGCCGGATGCGCGGTCGTCCCGGGCGGGGCCGGTCCGGGATCAGCTCTTCTCGCCCGGCCGGGCCCGGTCCCCCTTGCCCTCCACCGCGCGCCCCTCGCGCTCGATCTCCCGGTTGAGGAAGAAGTTCAGCGCGGTACGGATGGCGGCGATCGCGGCGAGCTGCCCGATCTGCGCGAAGCTCGGCGCGATCGCGGTGCGCAGCACGTCGCTGGCCAGCTGGAACTCAAGGCCGAGCGCCAGGAAGCGTCCCAGGAACAGCCGTACGGCGATGAAGCCGTGATCGTGCCGGCGTACGGCCACCACGACGAAGCGCACGAACGCGATGGCCGCGCCTGCGAAGATGACGGCCGCTCCGGCGGCCTCGACGAGGCGGACCAGCAGGTTGACGAACTCCCGGAGGGACTCCTCCGGTAGAAGATTGAGCATGCGCTGCCGATACCCGGCGGCCCCGAACCCATGCATCCCGGACCCGCCGGGCATCACAGGCATCACAGGCATCACAGGCATCACAGGCATCACAGGCATCACAGGCATCACGGGTCCCGTCCCGAGCCCGTCCCGGACCTCGTTCCCCGGCCGCCCGGAGACCCGTCCCGGACCCGTCCCGAGCCCGTCCCGGGTCTCAGAGGTAGAGGCCGGTGCTCTCCGGGATGGTGGTGCGGTCGAGCACGCCGTCACGGAGCGCGAACAGCTCGGCGAGGGTGGCGCCGGAGCGGGGAAGCCCCTCGGTGGTGCCGAGCCAGCGGGCCGCCTCCTCGTACGGCAGGGGACCGACCTCGATCTGGGCGAGGCAGCGGCCCGGCCGGGTGACGGCGGGGTGCAGGTGGGCCAGGGGCTCGTTGGTGGTGATCGCCACCAGGACGTCGCGGCCCTGGCCGAGGAGCCCGTCGGTCAGGTTGAGCAGCCGCGACAGGCCCTGCCCGGCGGCGTCCTTGGCGCCGGACCTGATCAGCTCGTCGCAGTCCTCCAGCACCAGGAGCCTCCACCGGTCGCCGGAACCGTCCCCGTCGCCGTGGTCGCCGTCGTCCATGCCGACCGCCACCTCCATCAGGTAGCCGGGGGAGTGGAACAGCATCTCCGGGTCCAGCACGCAGTCGACCTGGCACCACGACCGCCACTCGTGCGCGAGCGTGCGCAGCAGCGTCGTCTTTCCCGTCCCCGGCGGCCCGTGCAGCAGCACCAGCCGTCCGTGCACCTCCGAGGGGGTCACCGACATCAGCCGGGAGAGCGGCTCGCCCACCGAGGCGGCGTAGTTGCCGCAGACCTCCGCCCAGGGGGAGGCGGTGATCGGCTTCTCCGAACGCCGGCTGCCGTGCGGGCCCTGCCACCAGAAGCCCATCTCGACGTGGTCGCTCTGCGGGGCGGGCTCCTCGGCGTCCCTGGTGACCTCCTCGATCACCGAGCGGGCCAGCTTCTCGTCGACCGCGGTCACGCTGACCGTGGCGGCGCGGTTGCGGTAGCGGATCACGCGCAGCGTCCAGCCCTCCCCGCGCAGCAGCCGCGACTCGCGGCCGTCCTTCTCCGAGGCCGCCCGCACCAGCGTCCCCGAGGCCGGGGTGAGGGAGGCGTCGGTACGGACCCGCTCCAGGCTCGCGGTGCACGACCACGGCTGGGCGCCGGTGGCGAACGGCGACAGCGCGAGCGCGTCGATCACGTCCACGGCCGAGTCGCCGTCGTCGAGCCAGACGTTCATCGGCAGCTCCCGCGGGCCGGGCTCCGGGGTGAAGTGGACCTCCTTGAGTACGGACATGGCGGTAATGATCCTCGCGGAACGCCCGCCGGTCGACGGGTTTTCACCATCCGTGCGGTGGTTTAGACCTACCGCCGGCGGTCAGGGGGACGGCTGTTTCGCTGCCCGACGCCCCGGAGTGCCCCCGCCTCACGACGCGACCACGATCGTTGACCGACCCGCCCATATGGTCACGTGTCAACCATTACGCTCCGATGAGTCGACATATCTCAGACAGTGGAGACGTTCCTTGGCCATCGATCTCGTCACCCGCCGCGAGTGGGGCGCCCGCTCGCCGCGCGGTTCCTACAGCAGACTCGACTCCACCAGGGGAGTGAAGGTCCACTACACGGGGGGCCAGGTCAGCCCGGACATCGTGAAGGACCACGCCCGGTGCGTCGCGATGGTGAAGTCCATCCAGAACCACCACATGGACGGCAACGGCTGGATCGACGTGGGCTACTCCCTGCTGGTCTGTCCGCACCGGAAGGTGTTCGAGGGCCGCGGCCTGCACCGCGTGCCGGCCGCCAACGGCGCCGGGCTCAACAGTGCCCACTACGCCGTGCTCGGCCTGGTGGGCTCCTCGGGGTTCACCCGGCCCAACGACGGCATCCTGCACGGCATCCTGGACGCCGTCGAGTACCTCAGGGACAAGGGCGGCGCCGGCAGGGAGATCAAGGGCCACCGCGACGGCTACTCGACCAGCTGCCCCGGCGAACCCCTCTACTCCTGGGTCAGGAGGGGCGCCCCCCGTCCCGGCGCGGGCCCCGGCACCCCGCCCGAGCCGCACCCCTCCTTCCCCGGCCGTACCCTCACCCAGCCGCCGGTCATGCGCGGTGAGGACGTCCGCACCTGGCAGCGGCAGATGCTCGACCGCGGCTGGGACCTCGACGTCGACGGGCTGTACGGCCCGGCGTCGGAGGACGTGTGCCGCAGATTCCAGAAGGAGAAGGGATTGCGGGTCACCGGCGCGGTCGACCGGGTGACCTGGAACGCCTCCTGGGAGGAGCCGGTCGACTGACCCGCGCGCCCCGGGAAGATCGGCTTCGAGCCCGGGCCCGGCGAGCACCGCCGGCCGGGCTGCGCCTAGTATCCGGTGCATGACGGTGCCGCCTGAGGACCCTCGATCGGCCGGCGAGTTCCCATCGGTCACCCGTGAGCGGTGGCGGGAACTGGCGCTCGGGGTGCTGCGCAAGTCCGGAGTCGAGACCGGCTCCCCGGAGGAGGCCCTGGCCTCCACCACCCACGACGGCGTGACGATCGCGCCGCTCTACGACGCCTCCGACCTTCCGGCCGACCCCGGCCTGCCCGGACGGGCCCCCTACATCCGGGGCTCGCGCGCCCGGGGCGGCTGGGAGGTGCGCCAGCGCCACGAGACGCCCGACCCCGAGGCGATCCTCACCGACCTGGAGAACGGCGTCACCTCGCTCTGGCTCGCCCTGGAGCCCGAGGACCTGCCCGCCGCCCTGAAGGGGGTCCACCTGGACCTGATCTCGGTCGCGCTGGACGCGGGCGGGCGGACCCGCGAGGCGGCCGAGGCGCTGTTCGCGACGGCCGCCCGGGGCGGCGGGGACGGACCGGGCGGCGGGGGCGCCGCCCTCACCGGGACCCTGGGCGCCGACCCGCTGGCCGATCCCGCGACCGCGGCCGAGCTGGCCCGCCGCTGCGCGGCCGACCACCCGGGCCTGCGGGCGGTCGTCGTGGACGCCACGCCGTACCACGACGCGGGCGGCGGGGACGCCGAGGAGCTCGGCTGCTCCCTCGCGGCGGGCGTCGCCGCGCTGCGGACCCTGACCGGCGCGGGCCTGCAGGCCCGCGAGGCGTTCGGCCAGCTGGAGTTCCGCTACGCCGCCACCGCCGACCAGTTCCTCACCATCGCGAAACTCCGCGCCGCCCGCAGGCTCTGGGCGCGCGTCGCCGAGGCGTGCGGCGTCCCGGGCGAGCCGCAGCGGCAGCACGCGGTGACCGGGTCGGCCATGATGACCGCCCGCGACCCGTGGGTGAACATGCTCCGTACCACGCTCGCCTGCTTCGCGGCCGGGACCGGCGGCGCCGACGCGGTGACCGTGCAGCCCTTCGACGCCCGGCTCGGCCTGCCCGACGCCTTCTCCCGCCGGATCGCGCGCAACACCCAGTCGCTGCTGGTGGAGGAGGCGGGCGTGGCCCGGGTGGTCGACCCGGCCGGGGGCTCGTTCTACGTCGAGCGGCTGACCGAGGACCTGGCGGAGGCGGCCTGGGAGTGGTTCCGGGAGATCGAGCGCGCCGGAGGGATGGCCGGCGCCCTCGCCTCAGGCCTGGTCGCAGGCCGGCTGGCGGCCACCTGGGAGCGGCGCTCGGCCGCCATCGCCCGGCGCCGCGACCCGATCACCGGCGTCAGCGAGTTCCCCGACCTCGACGAGCGGCCCGTCCTCAGGCGGCCCCGGCCGGAGAGGGGGCCCGGCGGGGGCGCCGGCGCGCACCCGTGGGAGAGCGTGCACTACGCCCAGGAGTACGAGGCGCTGCGCGACCTGGCCGACGCGCAGCGGGGACGGCCCGCGGTCTTCCTCGCGACCGTCGGCCCGCCGGCCGCGCACACCGCGCGGGCCTCGTTCGCGGCCAACCTGTTCCGGGCGGGCGGCATCGCCACCGTCCCCGGCGGCGCGTCGACCGACCCCGAGGAGATCGCCGCCGCGTTCACCGCCGCGGGCACCCCGGTGGCGTGCCTGTGCTCCAGCGACCGCCTGTACGCCGAGCACGCCGAGGCGGTGGCCGCCGCGCTGCGCAAGGCCGGCGCGACGCGGATCTGGCTGGCGGGCAAGGGGGAGTTCGAGGGCGTGGACTCCCGGCTGTACGCCGGATGCGACGCGCTCGGCGTGCTCCGCACGACATTCGACGACCTGGGGGTGGCCCGGTGATTCCCGACTTCTCCGAGATCGAGCTCGGCCCGCGACCGGCCGCCGGTGCCGCCGGCGTCGCGGACGCCCCGGAACCGGCCCCCGCCCCGGACGGGGTGTGGGAGACGCCCGAGGGCATCGACGTCAAGCCGCTCTACACCGCCGCCGACATCGACGGCCTGGACTTCCCGCACACCTACCCCGGCGCCGCGCCGTACCTGCGCGGGCCGTACCCGACGATGTACGTCAACCAGCCCTGGACGGTACGGCAGTACGCCGGGTTCTCCACCGCGGCCGAGTCCAACGCCTTCTACCGGCGCAATCTGGCCGCCGGGCAGAAGGGCCTGTCGGTCGCCTTCGACCTGGCCACCCACCGGGGCTACGACTCCGACCACCCCCGCGTGACCGGCGACGTCGGCATGGCGGGCGTGGCCATCGACTCCATCTACGACATGCGGCAGCTCTTCGACGGCATCCCGCTGGGCCGGATGAGCGTGTCGATGACCATGAACGGCGCGGTGCTGCCGGTCCTGGCGCTGTACGTCGTGGCCGCCGAGGAGCAGGGGGTGGCGCCCGAGCAGCTGGCCGGGACCATCCAGAACGACATCCTCAAGGAGTTCATGGTCCGCAACACCTACATCTACCCGCCGGCGCCGTCGATGCGGATCATCTCCGACATCTTCGCGTACACCAGCGAGCGGATGCCGAAGTTCAACTCCATCTCGATCTCCGGCTACCACATCCAGGAGGCCGGGGCCACCTGCGACCTGGAGCTGGCCTACACCCTCGCCGACGGCATGGAGTACCTGCGGGCCGGCGTGGAGACCGGCCTGGACGTCGACCGGTTCGCGCCGAGGCTGTCGTTCTTCTGGTGCATCGGCATGAACTTCTTCATGGAGGTCGCCAAGCTCCGGGCGGCCCGGCTGCTGTGGGCGCGGATCGTCTCCGGCTTCGGTGCGAAGAACCCCAAGTCGCTCTCGCTGCGGACGCACAGCCAGACCTCCGGCTGGTCGCTGACCGCCCAGGACGTCTACAACAACGTGGTGCGCACCTGCGTCGAGGCGATGGCCGCCACCCAGGGCCACACCCAGTCGCTGCACACCAACGCCCTGGACGAGGCGCTGGCCCTGCCCGGCGACTTCTCCGCCCGCATCGCCCGCAACACCCAGTTGCTGCTGCAGCAGGAGTCGGGCACCTGCCGGGTCATCGACCCCTGGGGCGGCTCCTACTACGTCGAGCGGCTCACCCACGAGCTCGCCGAGCGGGCCTGGGCGCACATCGAGGAGGTCGAGGCCGCCGGGGGCATGGCCAGGGCGATCGACGCCGGGCTGCCCAAGCTCCGCATCGAGGAGGCCGCCGCCCGCACCCAGGCGCGCATCGACTCCGGCCGCCAGCCGGTCATCGGCGTCAACAAGTACCGGCCCGACGCCGACGAGCCCATCGACGTGCTCAAGGTCGACAACACCGCGGTACGCGCCGAGCAGGTGGAGAAGCTGCGCCGGCTGCGCGCCGAGCGCGACCCCGCCAGGGTCGAGGAGGCGCTGGCGGCGCTGAGCAAGGGGGCCGAGGGCGACGGGAACCTGCTCGCGCTCTCCATCGAGGCGGCCCGCGCCATGGCCACGGTCGGGGAGATCTCCGACGCGCTGGAGCGGGTCTTCGGCAGGCACGCGGCACAGATCCGTACGATCACCGGGGTGTACCGCGAGGAGGTGGGATCGGGCGTGGACGAGGTACGGGCCGCGTGCGCCGAGTTCGAGCGCCTCCAGGGGCGCCGTCCCCGGATCCTGGTGGCCAAGATGGGACAGGACGGTCACGACCGGGGCCAGAAGGTGATCGCCACCGCCTTCGCCGACCTCGGCTTCGACGTGGACGTCGGCCCGCTGTTCCAGACGCCCGAGGAGGTCGCCCGCCAGGCCGTCGAGGCCGACGTGCACGTGGTCGGCGTGAACTCCCTGGCCGCAGGGCACCTCACGCTCGTGCCGGCGCTGCGCGAGGCCCTGGTCGACCTGGGCGCCGAGGACGTCATGATCGTGGTCGGCGGGGTCATCCCGCCGGGCGACTTCGACGCGCTGCGCGCGGCGGGCGCGAGCGCGATCTTCCCGCCCGGCACCGTGATCGCCGACGCCGCCCGGGGGCTGCTGGCGGACCTGCTCACCCGGCTGGGCCATGACGCGGACGCTTGACGACTACGTCCGCGGGGTGACCGAGGGGTCCAGGGCCTGGATCGGGCGCGCGATCACGCTGGTCGAGTCCTCCCGGGCCGACCACCGGGAGCTGGCCCAGCGGCTGCTGGCCGAGCTGACCCCGCGCGCCGGAGCGGCGCGCAGGGTCGGCATCACCGGCGTGCCGGGCGTCGGCAAGTCCACCTTCATCGACGCCCTCGGCACCCGGCTGACGGGCAGGGGGCACCGGGTGGCGGTGCTGGCCGTGGACCCGTCCTCGACGCGCACCGGCGGGAGCATCCTGGGGGACAAGACCCGGATGTCCCGCCTGGCGACGGACCCGGACGCGTTCATCCGTCCCTCGCCCACCTCGGGCACGCTGGGCGGCGTCGCCCGCGCGACCCGCGAGGCGATGGTCGTGGTGGAGGCGGCCGGGTACGACGTCGTGCTGGTGGAGACCGTGGGCGTCGGCCAGTCCGAGACGGCCGTCGCCGACATGGTGGACACCTTCCTGCTGCTCACCCTGGCCAGGACCGGCGACCAGCTCCAGGGCATCAAGAAGGGCGTGCTGGAGCTCGCCGACGTGATCGCCATCAACAAGGCCGACGGCGCCGAGGGCAGCCCGCACGAGCTGGACGCGCGCAGGGCCGCCAGGGAGCTGGCCGGGGCGCTCCGCCTGCTGGGCGCGGACCGGACGCCTCCCGTGCTCACCTGCAGCGGGCTGACCGGCACCGGGCTGGACGAGCTCTGGGAGCGGATCGTCGCCCACCGCGACGCCCTGGAGGTCTCCGGGGAGCTCGCCGAGCGCCGCCGGCTGCAGCAGGTCCGCTGGACCTGGGCGCTGATCACCGACCGGCTGCTCGCCCGGCTCCGCGAGAACCCCGAGGTCGCGGCGATCATCACCGGGGTGGAGGACGAGGTGCGCGAGGGCCTCCTGACGCCTTCGGCGGCGGCCGACCGCGTCCTCGCGGCCTTCGGCGCGGCCGGCTGACCACCCCGTCGCACGCCGGGCGACCCACCGGCGGCGGGACTCCGGTCGCGACCCCCCTCTCACCCAGCGTGACCGGCTGACGGGGAGACCGGCCCGCCGGGCGGCCGTGAGGGCAGCGGGGGAGGCGGCTCCGGCCGGGGGCGGCGGCGTATATGAGCCTGCTCACTCCCGGCGGAGCCGTAGATACCGCACGCGCTGATTTATCGAAGTCGCGATACGACACGTTCCAATGTTTAAAGCGGGAATGGGGCGGTAAGAGGACCTTCCCCGAAGCGACGGTCACGATCCGGTGACGCGATGTTCCTCGGTGTTCTCGGTGTTCCTTGGTGTTCCTTCGGCGGCCGGAATGGCGGCCGTGGCCGTCGCGATCCCGGTCCCGATCCCGACCTCGACCAGCCGTTGGACGGGCCCCCGGGTTCCCGGCCGGGACACCGTTCCCGTGTCCGGAGGGCCGTGCCCGCCGATGACGGCCACGCGGACGGGGCGAGCGCGCCTCGTCCGGCTCGGCGGACCGCACCCCTTCCGAAGGGGCCCGTACCGAGAAAACCATCCGGAATTAACAAGGAGCGGCGAACAGGATCTATTCTGTTCGCTCTTGAGGGTTTTTAGTGGCATTGCTAAGGTTCGGCAGGAGCGGTGGGGATGCACGTCTGATCCCGTGCGATATGGCGACCGTCCGAACCCTGCGTGTCGACCGTTCGAAAGTACCGTTCGTTTTCTTTCTCCTTCCGGGATGGATGTCATGCACCTGCGGGACGCGAGCCCGCGGACCGAGATCACCTCGCGTCCGGTGTCGCTCACCGCCCTCCGGACGTTCACGGCGTACATCACGCTGCGTGACGATCCGGACGTGTCGAAGACCGGGACCGCGGCCGATCGTGAAGATCACCGTCCGCGTCGGCCCCGCGGCGGGCACGGCCCGTGTCCCTCCCGGCGTCCAGCCCGACCAGGAGTTCGCCGCCGTGCACGAACCGCATCCGGAGACCGACATGCACGACGAGAGGCCGTACGGGGTGATCTCGGATGAACTCCGGGCGCTCTAGCCGCGGCACCGGGCAGACGAAACTGCCCAGGGCGATCAAGATCCTGGTCGCGGGAGGGTTCGGCGTGGGCAAGACCACGCTGGTCGGCGCGATCTCCGAGATCGAGCCGCTGCGCACCGAGGAGACCCTGAGCAACCGCAGCCTCGACATCGACGACCTGTCCGGGGTGGAGACCAAGCGGACCACCACGGTCGCGATGGACTTCGGCCGCATCACCATCGGTGACGACTACCGCCTCTACCTGTTCGGCACCCCCGGGCAGGAGCGCTTCTGGTTCCTCTGGGACGAGCTGACCCTGGGCGCCCTGGGCGCGGTGGTCCTCGCCGACACCCGCAGGCTGGCCGACTGCTTTCCCTCGCTCGACTACTTCGAGCGGTGCGGCACCCCCTTCGTCGTCGCGGTCAACTGCTTCGACGGCGCCCGGCGCTACGAGCTGGACGAGATCAGGAACGGTCTGACGCTGCACGAGGACGTACCGATCGTGCTGTGCGACGCCAGGCGGCGCGAGTGCGGCAAGGAGGTGCTCATCGCCCTGGTGGAGCACGCGATGCACAGGCGGCTGGGCACGTCGCCCCCGTCCCGGCCGGAGGCGGCGTCCCCGGCGCAGCCGGCCGCGATCCACCGGCCGTGACCCGCGGCCTCCGCCAGCCCGCTAGCCCGCTGACCGGCCGGCCGGGCCCGCCGGCCCCGCTGACGACACCGGCCGCGTCCACCGGCCGGGTCCACCGGTCGGGTCCCGCGGCCGGATCGTCGTCCGGCCACCGGCCGGTCGTGCGGCGGTCGTGCGCCGTGGAGCCGCCGCCCGTCCGCTCCGGGAGGAGGACCACCACCCCGGAGGGGCTTTTGCCCCTCCGCTAGGGACGAATCCCTCCCCCCGGGACGTGGGCCGGCGGTGCCCCGGACGGGCCGTGCCACGATGGCGGCCACACCGGGAGCCCTACCGTGCGGAGAGACCTCTATGTGTGACGATGCGGACATGCCGCTGAGCGTGACGCGGGCGCTCGGCGAGTACCGGACGCTGCTGGCCGAGCACGGGGTCACCTGGGGCGAGGATCCCGTCTTCTACGTCCGGTCGATGGTCGCCGACGCCTACCTGATGGGGACGACGACCTTCTGGGAGGTCTGCTACGGCATGCTCGGCGCCCGCTACCCCGGGGCGTCGGCCGAGGAGCTCGGCACCCGGCTCGACGAGCTGGACATGGACGAGGTCGTCCGCGCGGTCCTGGCGGGCAGGGTGCTCGGCAACCTCGCCGCGCTCCGCCTGGCCGCCGAGGGCGTCACGCTGGAGGCGCGGGCCCAGGCCGTACTGGACGGCCGGCCGCTGCGCACCACGCTGCTGGTCGACTCCGCGCGGCAGGAACCGGCCACCGTGCTGGTCGACGGGCGGGCCCACGTGATCGCCTCGGGCGGCGCCCGGCTCATCACGATCACGAGCCGCAGCGAGGTGGTCGCCGACGGCGCGCCCGTGGACCTGTCACCGCTGACCCGCGCCGCCCCGGCCGCCCGCCTGCGGGTGCGCGCGGGCTTCCCGTGCAAGTGGACCGTGTACGGCGAGCACGGCCAGGGCTGGTACCCCGAGGGCGCGCCCGCCCGGCACGACTACCACGTGATGCCCTACTTCCACGGGGACGACCTGGTCCTGGACGTCCCGGCCGAGCCGCTGACCGTACGGGTCTCCCGGGGGATGGAGTACGCCTCCGCCGAGGCCGTGATCACCCCGGTGCCCGGTGAGGAGACGCTGGCCGAGCTGGCCCCCGAGCGGCTCTACGACGCCGCGGCACGCGGCTGGTACGGCGGCGACATGCACGTCCACCTCAACTGGGCCGGTGACATGGTGGGCACGCCGGGCCTGGCCGGGGTCATGCAGCACGGCGAGGACCTGCACGTGCTCAACCTGGTCGCCGGCAACGTCTCCTCCGAGCGGGTCTACGACTCCGAGGCGCTGGAGCACTGGGCCGGACGCGACCTGCCCTGGTCGGACGCCTCCCACGTGGCCAGGATCGGCGTCGAGTACCGCAACGACCTGCTCGGCCACCTGTACGCGTTCGGCGTGTCGGCCCCGCCGTCGCGCTTCCACACGGGGTTCCTCGGCACCGCCGACTGGCCGCCCAACAGCGTCGCCTGCGAGGAGCTCCGCGCGCTGGGCGCCGTCACCGGCTACAGCCACCCCTTCCACGCGCCGTTCGCCGAGACCGACGCGCCCGACAAGGCGCTGCGGCAGGGACGCGACTGCTCCTCCCGGGAGATCGTCGCCGACGCCGCGCTCGGCCTCGTCGACACGCTCGACGTGCTCAGCCAGACCTCCATCACCGCCACCGCAGCCGTCTACCGGCGCCTGATCGGGGCGGGCAACCGCATCGCGGTCACCGCCGGGACCGACGCGATGGTCTCCTTCACCCGGCGCGGCAACCAGTCCAACCCGCCCGGCTGGGCCCGCGTCTACGCCCGGGTGGACGGGCCGCTGAGCGCGGCGTCGTTCGCCGAGGCGGTCAGGCGGGGGCGTACCTTCGGCACCACCGGGCCCTGGCTGGAGCTGTCGGCCGCCGGGCACGGCCCCGGCGCGACCCTGGACCTCTCACCCGGCGAGCGGATCACGGTCACCGCCCGCTCGATCGGCCCGGAGGTGGAACGGCTGGAGATCCGTACCGCCGACGGCGTCCTGGCCGAGGGGCCACCGGACGAGCTCACCGCCGAACTGGTCGCCGGCGAGCCCACCTACGTCGTCGCCGTCGCCACGGGCGGGCCGCACGAGCGCTCCTTCACCCGCGAGGTGTACGCCCACACCAGCCCGGTCTACCTCGACGTGGACGGCCGCCACGTGGCCAGGGCCGAGGACGTCGCCTGGTGCCTGGAATGGCTGGACACCCTGGAGAGACTGCTGCGCGAGGAGGGCACGTTCGAGGCGCCCGGACAGCTCGGCGACCACCTGGACGTGATCGAGCGGGCCAGAAGGGTCTACCGGGACCGCCTGACCTGACCTGACCTGACGTGACCTGACCCGGCCGCGGACCCCGTCCCCGCGCTGCCGCGTGCTCCGACCCCGCACCGGCCCCGCACCGACCCCGCACCGGCCCCGTGCGGTCGCGGGCCCGTCCGGTGCGGTGGGCCCGTCACGGTGCGGTGCGGTGGGCTGTCACGATGCGGTGCGGGCCGGGAGAGCGTGACGCGTGCCGTTCCCGGCACCCCCCGCTCCGAGGGACATGCGAGGCTTGTCGGTATGAACCGCCTGTCCAAGATCGACCTTTCGCGGAAGCTCCCCAAGAAGGAGGCGTCCGCGCGCCTCGACGAGGCCCTCGAACGCCTGCTCCGCCTGCGGCTCACGCTCGGCGGCCAGGTCGGTGAGAAACGCATCGGCCCGCCGCTGTGCGTGGTCTTCGAGGGCTGGGACGCCTCCGGCAAGGGAGGCGCCATCAAGCGCCTGGTGCGCCCGCTGGACCCGCGCCACGTCCGCGTCGCGCAGTTCGCCGCGCCGACCTACGACGAGAAGCGCCACCACTTCCTGTGGCGGTTCTGGCCGGTCCTGCCCGGCTGGGGCGGGATGGCCGTGTTCGACCGCTCCTGGTACGGGCGGGTGCTGGTGGAGCGGGTCGAGGGCTTCGCCACCGAGCGGCAGTGGTCGCGCGCGTACGAGGAGATCGTGGAGTTCGAGCGGACCCTGGTCGCCGAGGGCATGATCATGGTCAAGTTCTGGATGCACGTCTCCGAGGAGGAGCAGCTGCGCCGCTTCCAGGACCGGGCCGACGATCCGCTGCGGGCCTGGAAGCTCACCGACGAGGACTGGCGCAACCGCGAGAAGCGCCCGCAGTACGAGGCCGCCGTGGAGGAGATGCTCGCCCGCACCGACCACCCGGGGGCGCCGTGGCACGTGGTCCCGGGCGACGACAAGCGCCTGGCCCGCGTCACCGTGGTGGAGACCGTCTGCGACGCCGTCGAGGCGGAGCTCGCCGCCCGGGGCCACGAGCCGGCCCCGGCCTCGGCGCGCGCGGACGCCGCGGCGGACGACTGACCGCGGCCCTCTTCGTGGCGCGGAGGGCCGGGCCCCGGCCCTTCCCTCCGTGCCCGGACCCGGTCCGGATCCCCGTCCCGTCCCCGATCCCGGGAGGAGACCGGGGACGGGGAGCGGGGACGGGGAGCGAGGACGGGACGCGGCGCGGGACCGGAGCCGGGACGGGCGCCGTGCAAACGTGGTAGGCACCGGGTATCGGGGTATCCGGCAGGACCGAACGGCTGCCGGTTCGTCAGTGCTTTTCGTCATCGCAGGGGGTGCGGCGCATGCGGTTGAGCTCGCGTCTGGGCAGGCTGGACCGGCGGGTGTTCGCCATGGTGGCGGGCACCAGGGGGGCCGGCCTCGACCGGATCGTGCCCGCGCTGTCCCGCGCGGCCGACAACTCGCTGCTGTGGGCCGGGCTGGCCGGTGCGCTGGCGATCAGCGGACGCCGGCCGTTGCGCCGCGCCGCGACCAGGGGGCTGCTCGCGGTCAGCCTGGCCAGCCCGCTGGTCAACCTGGTCGGCAAGCAGGCCTTCGGCCGCAACCGGCCGTCGGCCGAGGGGCTCCCGGCCAGCCTGATCAAGATGCCGGTCTCCGCGTCGTTCCCCTCGGGCCACTCCGCCTCGGCCGCCGCCTTCGCCGCCGCCGTGGCGATGGAGGCGCCCCGGACGGTCGCCGTCCCGGTCGCGCTGCTGGCGGCCGGAGTCTGCTTCTCCCGCGTCTACACCGGCGTGCACTACCCCGGCGACGTGCTCGCGGGAGCCGCGATCGGGGTGGCGGCGGGGCTGATCACCCGTCGCATCTGGCCCGAGGCCGGTGAGGCCGGGCAGGCCCGCGCCGCGCTCACCGCGCCCTCGGCGCGGCTGGACCCCGACGGCGAGGGGGCGATCGCCGTGGTCGACGACGCCGCCGAGGCGGGCGTCGCCCAGGAACTGCGCGCGGCCCTGCCCCGGGCCGAGGTCGTCGAGGTGACGCGGGGCGCCGACCTCGGGTCCGCCCTGCGGGACGCGGCCGCCCGGGCCAAGGTGCTCGTCGTGGCCGGGGACGACCCCGCGGTCGACCTCGCCGCCCAGGAGACGGCGGGCGGGGCCACCCCGCTGCTGGTCGTGCCCACCGGGGGCCGTGGCCGCTTCGCCCGCGCGCTCGGGGTGGAGAGCGTCCAGGAGGCCGTGGACGCGTACCACAACGGCGACCTCGTCGCCGTCGACGTCGGGGAGGTGGCGGGCCGGACGTTCGTCAACAGCGCCACCGTGGGCGTCCACCCGGCCCTGATGGAACGCAGGGAACGCAGGAAGCGCCGGATCGGCAAGTGGCCCGCCCTGCTCTGGGCCATGGCCGAGCTGCTCGGCCCGGAAGGCGCGCGCCCCGTCGAGCTGGTCGTGGACGGCGTGCCCCGCCGCGTCTGGACGGTGTTCGTGGGCAACTGCCTGCACGAGCCGCGCGGCGGCGCCCCCTCCCGCAGGCACCGCCTGGAGGACGGGCTGCTGGACATCCGCGTGCTCGCCGCCGCCGACCGGCTGCCCCGGGTACGGGTCTTCCTCAGCCTCCTTGCCGGGAGGGTGAAGCTGTCGCAGCACTACCAGCAGTGGCAGGCCGACACGTTGCGCCTGTCGGCGCCCTCGGGACGGCTGCTGCTGGCCCGTGACGGCGAGACGTTCACCGTCACCGGAGAGGTGGAGTTCACCAAACGCCCGCGGTCGCTGCTGGTGATCCGCCCGGCGGGCTGAGCGCCGTCCGCGCCCCCTTCCGGGAGGGGGACGGGACGGTGGCTGCGGGGCCCGCGGCGCCCGGAGGCCGGGAACGGCCCGGCGATCCGGTGCTGTTTGACGCACCGTGACGGATACGGCAATAGTTGTGCGGTGACTGCCCCCCGTATTCTCTCGTGTGCCCTGGTCACCCTGGTGGCCCTGACCGCCTGCAGCTCCGCCGGCGACCCCGTGGTCGGCCCGGCGACCGCGGGCGGAGTCGTGGGAACGGACCAGGGAGCCGGTGGCCGTACCTCCTCCGGGGCGCCCAGTTCCCCGCCCGGCGCCGTGGCGCTGACGCCCGACGAGTACCGCGCGGAGCTGGAGAAGGCGCGCGACCCGATCCGCGACGCGGTGAAGAGGCTCGCCGGGACCGGCGGGCTGAAGACGCTCGGCAGGCAGCTGGAGCGGACCACGACCGCGGTGGACGGCGCGGTGACCCGGCTGGCCGCGCTGGCCCCGCCCGCCGAGGTGAAGGCCCAGCACGACGGGTACGTCGGGGCCCTGCGCGAGCTGTCGGCCGCCCTCGGCAGCGCCCGCCAGGACGCCGCGTCCCAGCAGCTGTGCACCGGCCCGGCCGTGCTGACCAACATGGACCGGGAGGGCGCGCTGGACACGGTGGAGAAGGCGGCCGAGGCGCTGAACGGGTACTCGGCGAGCGTCGTCCCGGTCAAGGCGGCCAAGGAGCGCGACCGGCGGCTGTCCAACGGCAGCTTCATCACCTCGGAGAGCCGGACGGGCCGCGGCTCCCTCGAGGTGCGCAACGGCAACCCGCAGGACGCCGTCGTCATCATGACGCGCGGCGGCAGGAAGGTCGTCGGCGTGTACGTCCGCAAGAAGTCGAACTTCAAGATCCAGGGCGTGCGGGACGGCAACTACAAGATCTTTTACACCTTCGGCGAGGACTGGGACTCCAAGGCCCGCACCTTCACCCGGTCGTGCGACTTCCAGCAGTTCGGCAAGAGCGTGCGGTTCACCACCGTCACCACCGCGACCCAGATCCGCTGGTCCACGTGGAGGATCACGCTGCACAGCGTCATCGGCGGGAACGTGAAGCCCAAGAAGGTCAACCCGGGCGACTTCCCCGGCTGAGCCGCGCCCGTCCGCGAGGACCGTGCCCTCGTGCCCCCGCGCCCTCGTGCCCTCGCGCCCTCGTGTCCCCGTGCCCTCGTGCCTCCCGTGCTCCCGCGAACGCGAAGACCGCGCCCCCGTCCACGGGAGCGCGGTCTTCGCGCTCTGCTGTGAGGCCGCGGGCCGGTCAGGTGGAGAAGAGCATTCCCACCCAGCTGCGCTGGCGGTGGTGACCGTAGTGGCCGCCGTGGTGCGGGGCGCCCCACGCGGGAGCGCCGTAGGCGGGGGCGCCGTAGGCGGGGGCTCCGTGCGCGGGCGGCGGGGGCGGGGGCGGGGGCGCGCCGTGGGACTGCTGTGCCCACTGGCTCTCCATGCGGGTCAGTGTCTCGAGCTCGCCGTAGTCCAGGAAGATTCCGCGACAGCTCTCACACTGGTCGATGTGAACGCCGTTGCGCTCGTAGGTGCGCATGGCACCCCGACACTTGGGGCACTGCATCTGGTTGTTCTCCTTGCTCGGACGTGGTTACCGACGTAACCACAACCTACTGCGTGGGCACACTATGGCAGGCGCTTCGATGCCGGACAATCCTGAGGCAGGACTCGACCAGGACCTCCTCCACCTCGTCCAGCGGTCGCGCCTGCCGCTCCGCCGTGGCCACCGCGGCCGCCGCGAGCTGCACGGTCATCGCCTGCGCCGGGACCTCCAGCCGCTCCCACGGGTCGCCGTCCGCGGGGACGGCGACCCCGCCCGCGGCGCGGTAGGCCGCCAGGAAGCGGTGCCACACCTCGGGGTCCAGCAGCCCGGCCGCGAACCAGGCGGCCGGCCGGGACAGGTCCCAGGCCTGGTCGCCGACGCCCAGGTCGTCGACGTCGATGAGGATCCACTCGTCCGGGGCGCGGACCAGCTGGCCCATGTGCCAGTCGCCGTGGGTCAGCCCGGCACCCGGAGCGCCGGCACCCGTACCCGGATCGGCGTCGAGGGGCAGGCAGGTGAAGGCCCGGCGCACGACCAGCTCCGCGGCGGAGCCCTCCCCGAGCCGGGCGACGGTCGTGCCCACCCGCGCGGGACCGCCCGCGGCGCGCAGCGGGGGGAGCGTCCCCGCCGGTACGGCGTGCAGCCGCGCCAGCAGCCGGGCGGCCGCCTCCCAGGGCGCCGCGTCCGGGTCGTCGTGGTCCACCGGCGTCCCGGCCGGCCAGACGGTGACCAGCCGGTCCCCGGCGGTCATGACCTCCTCGGTCACCGGACGCAGCACGATCCCGCGCAGCGCCGGGTGGGCGACGGCCCGCATCCGCTCCACCAGCGGTTCCCGCTCCGCGCCGGGCGCGTGCGCCTTGACCACGACGGGACCGGCCCGCACGATGATCACGTCCGGTCTGGTCGGCATCACCGTGCCGGGCACGCCGCCGTACCGGAGGCCGATCCGGCGCAGCCGGTCGATCAGGTCCTCGCTCTCCATCCGGCAAGTGAACCACCGATCGGCACCCGCGCATCCGGGCGAATAGGGTGCGGGCATGAGGATCGGTTTCGCGGTGCCGGTGTCGGGGTCCTGGGCGACACCGGCCAACATGGCGCGGGTCGCCCGCAGGGCCGAGGAGCTCGGCTACCACGAGCTGTGGACCTTCCAGCGCCTGCTCTACCCGCGGGGCCACGGGATGGGCCCGGTCTACCGCAGCGTGCACGACCCGGTGGTCACGCTCGCCTACCTGGCCGGGCTGACCGAGCGGATCCGGCTGGGGGTGGCGGTGCTGAACATCCCGTTCGCCTCGCCCGCGCTGCTGGCCAAGCAGCTGGCGAGCCTGCAGGCGGTCTCGGGCGGGCGGCTGGACGCCGGTCTCGGGCTGGGCTGGCTGCCCGAGGAGTTCGCGGCCTCGGGGGCGTCGTTCGAGCGGCGCGGGCGGCGCGCGGAGGAGTTCGTCCCGCTGCTGCGCCGGTTGTGGACCGAGGAGACCGTGGAGCACCGCGGCGAGTTCTACGACCTGCCGGCGGCGCACCAGGATCCCAGGCCGCCGTCGGTGCCGCCCATCCTGCTGGGCGGGTCGGCGGGCGTGGCGCTGCGGCGCGCGGGCCGGCTGGCGGACGGCTGGATCAGTTCGAGCCGCGAGGACCTCGACGGCATCAATGAAAAAATCTACATTGTAAAGGAAGCGGCCCGTCACGCCGGACGCGATCTCGGGGCGCTGCGGTTCGTCAGCCGGGGCGTCACGCGCGTCCGCCCGGCGGGAGCGGCCGGCCGCGAGGCGCTGACCGGCTCGTTCGAGGAGATCCGGGGCGACGTCGCCGCGCTGGGGGCCAGGGGTGTCACCGAGGTCTTCCACGATCTCAACTTCGACCCGGAGATCGGGTCACCGGACGCCGACCCCGCGGGGTCGATGCGCCGGGCGGAGGAGGCCCTGGAGGCGCTCGCGCCCTGAGCAGGCGTTCGGGTATCACCACAGGCCGGTCCGCACGATGTACGGCCGGGGGAGCGGGGGCGGGCCTGCCGACGAAGGGCCGCTCCGGTACCTGTCATCCTTGGTCCTGTACTCATCGACAGGGAGCAGGGGAGAACGGTGGACGAGCGCAAGCCGATCGAGTGCTGGTTGTCGGACATGGACGGTGTCCTCGTCCACGAAGGACACCCGGTGCCCGGTGCCGACGAGTTCATCCGCCGCCTGCGCGAGTCCGGCAAGCGGTTCCTGGTCCTGACCAACAACTCGATCTACACCCCGCGCGACCTGGCCGTCCGGCTGCGCGCCGCCGGCCTGGACGTCCCGCCGGAGGCGATCTGGACCTCCGCGCTGGCCACGGCCAGGTTCCTGGACGGCCAGCGGCCCGGCGGCTCGGCGTACGTGGTGGGAGAGGCGGGGCTGACCACGGCCCTGCACGAGATCGGCTACGTGCTGACCGACCTCGCCCCCGACTACGTGGTCCTCGGCGAGACCCGCACCTACAGCTTCACCCAGATCACCCGGGCGATCCGGCTGATCGAGGGCGGTGCCCGGTTCATCGCGACCAACCCCGACCCGGTCGGGCCGTCCAACGAGGGGTCGCTGCCGGCGTGCGGCGCCGTCGCCGCGATGATCACCAAGGCGACCGGGGTGGAGCCGTACTTCGTGGGCAAGCCCAACCCGATGATGATGCGCAGCGCGCTGCGGGCCATCGACGGCCACAGCGAGACCACCGCGATGATCGGTGACCGGATGGACACCGACATCGTCTCCGGCATGGAGGCGGGGCTGCACACGATCCTGGTGCTCAGCGGGGTCGTCAGCAAGGACCAGGTCGACCGCTACCCGTTCCGCCCGTCCCGGGTGGTCGACTCGGTCGCCGACCTGATCGAACTGATCGACTAGGGGGCGTCCGGTCCCTTTCCGCTCCGTCGCGGGACGCTGCGCGGAGCGGGGCGGTGCGAAGGGGCGGGACCGCGCGGGACCGTCCGGGCGGGGTCAGCCGATCAGGGCGGGCAGGCGGGTGACGGTGTCGGCGAGATAGGCGCCGAGCTCCGGGGGGACGAGGTTGAGGGCGGAGAGCGCGGCGGGGTCGAGGGGGAGGCGCATCACCTCGTAGTGGCCGCGCGCGGGGTCGTCGAACTCCGGGCCGCAGCGCAGCGCCGGGTCCATGGAGACCAGCCGGCAGCCGTACACGTGCTGGGTCTTGACGCCCTCGTCGCGGACGCACTCCAGGGTGGTCAGCGGGGTGACCGCGGAGACCACGGCGCCGAGCTCCTCCATGACCTCGCGGTGCAGGGTGTGCTCCAGCGAGGCGTCCTCGGGCTCGACGTGGCCGCCCGGGATCGACCAGTAGAGCTCCTTGCCCGGGACCGTGCGCCGGAACAGCACCAGCCGGTCGTCGTCATCGAGGAGAACGGCGCGGACGCTCGGCACGACGGGCATGCGGCCATTGTGTCACGCCGTCCCCGGCGGCTTGCCCTGCCCGCGAGACCCCTTCCCGGGTGCACGCGGCCGTGCGGAGGCGCGGCCGTGCGCGGGGGCGGGACGGTCAGCGCTGGTCCCCGCGCAGGCGCTTGAGGTCGGAGCGCCGCTTCTTGGCGGCGATCCGCCGTTCGACCGCGCCCCGGCTCGGCTTGGTCGGGCGGCGCTTCTTGGGCGGCGGGGCGATCGCCTCGCGCAACGTCTGGGCCAGCCGCATCTCGGCGGCCTCGCGGTTGCGCAGCTGGGAGCGGAACTCCGAGGCCGCGATGGTGATCACGCCGTTCACCAGGCGGGGGCCGAGCCGTTCGAGGGCGCGGGCCTTGAAGACGGGGCCGAGCGCCTCGGTGGCGGCCAGGTCGAAGCTGAGCTCGACCCGGCTGTCGGTGGTGTTGACCCCCTGCCCGCCGGGCCCGGAGGAGCGGGAGAACCGCCAGCCGAGCTCGGCCTCGGGGATGGAGACCGAACCGTTGACCTGGAGCGGGCCGGGCATGGGGACCTCCTTCTCGCTGCTCGCGGGACGCGTTCCCGGCCGGGTGCGGCCGGGCGCGGGGTGCGTTCCCAGGGTATCCAGGGGGACGGGCGCGGACCACAGGGTTTCATGCCCGTCCGGGATGTGATCACCGGTTTCCGGGGGTCCCGTCCGCGCGGGCCCCGGCACGGCCTTGTGGCGGGAGGTTTCCTTCCGTCACAGTTGCCCGGAGAAGACCTTCGCCCGGGGCCGCGCGCCCGGCGGAGGCGCACACCGCCGGCATCGGTCACGGCGGGACATCCGGTACGGGAGGCGGGGACGCATGGGCACGATCGTCGGTGTGCACGGCATCGGCAAATACCGGTACTACCGCGAGGCGGGCAACTCGGTCACCGGTGCCGCCACGGCGATGCGCGACAAGTGGGACCGCTACCTGCACATGGGACTGACCGGGGGCAGGCCGTACGCGAAGGAGCGCTACGTCACGGAGATCGCCTACTACGCCCACCTGCTCGGGGAGAAGAAGGACGAGACGGCGCGCGCGGTGCAGAGCATGGACGCCGGGGCCCAGAAGGTCCTCGTCGCCTGGGCCGGGCAGCTCGACGCGGTGGGGGAGGGGGTGACCGGGGCCCTGAACCGGGTGGCCGGCTGGCTGCTGGGTCGCCTTCAGGGCAACGCCGCCGACTTCGCCAGGCTCTTCTGCCCCGAGGTGGCCGCCTACATGGCCGCCGGGAGCCAGGCGCGGGCCAGGTCGCGGGCGGCCGTGGCCGAGGTGATCAGGCGCAACCGTCCCCGGGTGGTGATCGCGCACTCGCTGGGCAGCGTGGTGACCTACGAGACGCTCTGGGCCAACCCCGACCTGGAGGTCGAGCTGCTGATCACCCTCGGCAGCCCGCTGGGCATGCGCAACGTCATCTTCGAGCACCTGGTGCCCGCCCCGGTCGACGGCCGGGGCGAGCGGCCCCGCTCGGTCGGCCGCTGGGTCAACATCGCCGACAAGGACGACATCGCGGCGATCCCGCCGGGCCTGCGGACCTGCTTCACCGGGGTGGACCAGGAGGCCCTGGTCGACCTCGACTGGATCGACTTCCACACCGTGGAGAAGTACCTGGGCTGCGGCGCCCTGAACGCGCACCTCAAGCCGTACCTGGGCTGAACGGCCCGGCGGGGCCGGGCGCCCGCCTGTGCGGTCCCTGTTCATCCTGCCGTGAGCCGCAGGCCACGACGGGGAAAGGTCGGCCGGTTGCACTGGGGGCGTGGAGCAGAAGCCGTCACGCAGAGCGTTCCTTTCCATCGCCGCCGCCGGTACGGGCGGCCTGTTGCTGACCGGGGCCTCTCTCGCCTCGCCGAGCGTCTCCCTCGCCTCGCGGGCCCTGGCCGCCGACCCGTTCACCCTGGGCGTCGCCTCGGGCGACCCGTCGGCGGACGGCGTGGTGCTGTGGACCAGGCTCGCCCTCGACCCGCTGGGCCTGAACGGCCGAGGGGGGATGCCGAGCCGGGACGTGGACGTGGAGTGGCAGCTCGCCACCGACGAGCGGTTCTCCCGGGTGGTCCGCAGGGGCACCGAGAACGCCCGCTGGAGGCGGGCGCACAGCGTCCACGTCGAGGTCGAGGGCCTGGAGCCCGGCAGGGAGTACTTCTACCGCTTCCGGGCCGAGGGACGGCTGTCCCCGGTCGGGCGCACCCGCACCACCCCGTCGGCCCCGCCGTCCGGGTCGTCCGGGGCGTCGCCGGGAGCCCCGGCACTGTCGGCGTCGGCCTCGCTCACCTTCGCGGTCGCGGCCTGCGCCCACTACGAGCACGGTTTCTACACCGCGTACCGGAGGCTGGCCGAGCAGGAGCCGGATCTGGTCGTGCACCTGGGCGACTACATGTACGAGTACGGCCCCCGGGGGTACGCGGCGCTCGGCGGGAGCGTCCGGCAGCACACCCCGGGCCCGTGCGTGACCCTGGCCGACTACCGGATGCGGCACGCGCAGTACAAGAGCGACACCGACCTGCAGGAGGCGCACGCGGTCGCGCCCTGGCTGGTCTCGTTCGACGACCACGAGATCGAGAACAACTGGGCGGCGGACGTGTCCAGCTCCGGCGCCCCGGCCTTCGCCAGGCGCAGGGCCGACGCCTTCCAGGCGTACTACGAGAACATGCCGCTGCGCCGGACCAGCGTGCCCGGCGGGGCGGCGATGCGCGTGCACCGCAGGGTGGACTGGGGGCCGCTGGCCCGCTTCCACCTGCTCGACACCCGGCAGTTCCGCGACGACCAGGCCTGCGAGGACGGGCTGCGGTCCGGTTGCGACGACCGGCTCGCGAGCGGGCGCACCCTGCTCGGCAGGGACCAGCGGGAGTGGCTGCTGGACGGCCTGGCCACCTCGGAAGCCCGCTGGAACCTGGTGGGCCAGCAGATCCTGATGGCCCAGCGCGACGTCAAGGTGGGGCCGGGCACCGAGGTCAACATGGACTCCTGGGACGGCTACGCCGCGGAGCGCACCCGCCTGCTGACCGGTTTCCAGAAGTCGGGCGCGGCCAACCCGGTGGTGCTGACCGGTGACGCGCACATGCACCACGCGGCCGACCTGAAGCTCGACTTCGACGACCCCGACTCGCCCCGGGTGGCGGTGGAGCTGGTCGCCTCCTCGATCGCCAGCGACGGCGACGGCTACCGCGACGAGGGCCGGATCGCCGAGACGATGGCGGAGAACCCGCACATCTCCTACCTGGACCAGCGGCGCGGGTACATCGTCTGCCGCGTCACCGCCGAGAAGCTCGACGCCGACTTCCGCGTCCTGGAGCGCATCAGCAGGAAGGGCGCCCCGGCGAAGACCGGTGCCCGGCTCACCATCCCGGCAGGACAGGCCTCACTGACCTGAGCACCAGAGGAATCCGTCCGGATTTGGTGGATGATGCCGCGTATGAGGCCAACCACCACGAGGCTCGGCGCCGCGGTTCTCACCGCGGCGCTGGGCGGCACCCTCCTCGCCCACACGCCCGCCGCGACGGCCGCGACGGCCGGACCCGCCTTTCCGCAGTCCGCCTCCCAGGCGTCCGGTTCCCCGGCGTCAGGCTTCTCGGCGTCCGGTTTCTCGGCGTCCGGCAGGGCGGCTGCCGACTTCGGGTACACCATCTCCTTCCCCCGGCACGTCCGCCGGGGCGGCTCCCTCGTCTACACCGTCAAGATCAAGAACAGGAAGGCCAAGGGACAGCACTACGTGATGCTCGCCGGGACCTTCTCCACCCGCTTCCGCAGGATCAAGGTGATCTCCAAGCCGCGGAGCGTCAGCTGTTCCGTCAAGCGCCGCAGCCTGTCCTGCTGGATCACCTCCCTCGACCGGGGCGACGCGACGGCCGTGCGGATCCGCGCCTGGGCCGGTTCGCGCCGCGGCACCGCCGCGGTGAGGTTCGGCGCGATCACCACCTCCGACGCCAAGGCCGACAGGGGCAGGCTCGTCAAGAAGGTCCGGCGCACCATCAAGGCCGACACGCGCATCCGCTGACCCGGTGACCACCCGGATGCCCGGCGTCAGGGGCGTGCCCCGGCCGGGTTCCGGGGGCGCGCGGGAACGGCGGCGCCCGCCGGGCTCCCCGCGGCGCGCAGGAAGTCCTCCACCACGAGCGTGGCGGCGCCCAGCGTGACGGAGTCGACGCCGAGACGGCCCAGCCCGATGGAGACCGTCCTGTACGGCTGCGCCAGGCAGTTGTCCGCGGCGACCTTCCTGATCCTCGGCAGCAGGTGCTCTCCGAGCAGCACCCCGGCCCAGCCGCCGATGATGATCCGTTCGGGGTTGAACATGTTGATCAGGTTGGCCAGGCCGACGCCCAGGTAGGTGACGGTCTCGTCGATCACCGGGGAGCCGCCGGTCACCAGCTCGGCCAGCGCGGCCTGCTCGTCGACGGTCTCGGTCCACACCCCGGCCCGTTCCAGGATGCCCCTGGCCCCGACGTACGCCTCCAGGCAGCCCCGCGCGCCGCAGTGGCAGCGGTGCCCGCCGATCGCGATCTTCGTGTGGCCCCACTCGCCGGCGCTGCTGTCGGCGCCCAGGTACGTGGTCCCGTCGGTGATGATGCTCGCCCCGACCCCCGAGCCGATCAGCACCACGACGGCGTGCCGGGCGCGGCGCCCCACGCCGAACCACAGCTCGGCCTGGCCCATCGACCGGGCGCCGTTGTCCACGAAGAGCGGCAGGTCAGTGCCCGCCCGCAGGAGCCTGCCCAGCGGCACCCCGTCCCAGCCCAGCGTCGGGGCGTGGATCAGCGCGTCGGGCCCGGGCTCGACGATCCCGGGGACGCCCACCCCCACGCCCAGCACGCGCTCCGCGGGCACGCCGCTCTCGCCGAGGAGCGCGTCGATCCCGGCCAGGACGTGGCCGACGACCAGGTCCGCGTCGTGCCGGACCGGGCTGAGCGCGTACTCGGCGCGGCCCTGGCGGTTCATGTCCAGGTCGAAGAGCTCGGCGCGCACGTGCGTCTCGCCGACGTCGACGCCGATGGTGTAGCCGTGGGTGGTGTTGACGCGCAGCAGCACCCGGGGCCTGCCGCCGTCGGAGTCGACCAGGCCGGCCTCGACGACGACCCCGCTCTCCAGCAGGTCACCGGTCACGTTGCTCACGGTGGCGGGGCTGAGCCCGATGGTCTCGCTGAGTTCCTGGCGGCTGGCGGGCCCGTCGAAGTAGAGGGCGCGCAGCACGGTCGCCCGGTTGCCTCGACGTAGATCACGGACGGTTCTCTGCGCTGCGCCGATCATGACCGACATCCTAGATAACGCCCAGGAACGGGAGGGTCTCGTTCCCGGCTCGAAAGTGGTTCCGGGCCGGAACGGTACGGGCTCCTAGCGTCCGGCGGACGCGGACGCGAACGCGTAGCCGAACAGGGCGTCCTTGGGAGCGGTCGCCAGCGTCCGCGCCGTCGAGGGCCTGATCCCCGGGTAGGGGCCCTTGCGCACGGTGCCGCGCAGCAGCGTGAGCCTGCCGGCGCGCGGGGCGGCGACGACCAGGCCGCGCCCCCCGACCGCGGTCAGGGCCGCGCCGAAGTCCCCGCCCTTGCCGGTGACCAGCAGGTCGCCGTGCCGGGTGAGGCCGCCGGAGCGGGTCCCCGCCAGGATCTGGACGGCGTTCTCGCCCGGTACGCCGATCGCCAGCTCGTCGTCGCCGTCGCCGTTGAGGTCCCCGGCGGCGAGGGAGGCGCCGAAGCGGTCGAAGTAGCGCGGCCGGCCGTTCAGGGAGCGCTGCGACCACGCCTCGGAGGTGGCGGCGCGCAGCCCTGCGGAGGAGCCGTAGACGACGTGCACGGTGCCGTCGCCGTAGTCCATGGCCCGCTGGTTTCGCGACAGGCCCTCGCCCGGTACGCCGATCGCCAGGTCGTCGCGGCCGTCGGCGTCGAAGTCGCCGGTGGCCAGGGCCGAGCCGAAGAAGTCCCAGACCTCGGCGCGCCCGCCGATCCCCGGGGTGTCCTGGGTGAGCAGGACGGCCCTGCGGCGCCGGACGTCGAGCACGGTGACCGCACCCTGGCCGTTCTTCAGCATCGTGTCCGCGGGCGCGCCCACGGCGATCTCGGCGCGGCCGTCCCCGTCGAAGTCCCCGGTGGCGAGCACCGCGCCGAACTGGTCGGTCTCGCGCTCGTGCTGCCCGACCCAGCCGGTCCTCTGGGTCACCATGGAGGGCCTGCGGCCGGTGAGCCCGTACACCCCGACGGCGCCGCCGCCCAGCCCGGGGGCGCCGATCGCCAGCTCGTCGTCGCCGTCGCCGTCCAGGTCCCCCGCCGCGAGCGCGGCCCCGAACCGGCCGGGCACCCGCTTGTGGCCCAGGTCCCCGGCGTCGATGGTCTCGCCGGGACGCAGCCCGCCGGCGGAGCCGTGGAAGAGCCGTACCGCGCCGTCGCCGTCGGCCCCGGGCCGGGAGCGGTCCTCCTCGGAGACGCCCACGGCCAGGTCGGCGCAGCGGTCGCCGTCGAAGTCGCCGGTCGCCAGCGCCGAGCCGAACGCGTCCCCGGTCTCGCTCCCGTCCGTTCCGCGGTCCGGTCGCCCGTCGTCGTCCGGCGCTCCGCGGTCCGGCCGCTCGTCGTCCGGCTCGGCGCGTTCGGTGTGCCCGGCCTGCTCGACGCCGGCGTCCTGGGTGAGCCTGCGGGCGGTGCGCAGGCCGTACAGGACGGTGACCGATCCGGCGCGGGCGTGCCCGCCCGTCCTGGTGTACGGCGCGGCGACCGCGAGGTCGGCGCGCCCGTCGCCGTCGAAGTCCGACGGCACGCCGGAGCAGGCGCCCGAGGCGTGGGCGGCCGGGGGAGAGGCGGCCGGAGCGGAAGCGGCCGGAGCGGCGGCGGAGGCGGAGGCGGGGACGAGGGCGGGGCAGGCGAGCGCCACGGACACCAGGGCGGCGGGGGCGAGAAGCACGGCTCTCATGCTCGTGATGGTTCCTGGTGATTCGGTCCCCCGGCCCACCGGGACGTGACGTTCACATGGCCGGTACGCGTAGAGAACATGCCAGGATTGGCGCATGGAAATCGACCTGGCCGACCTGGGGTTCTGGCGGCGGCCGCTCAAGGAGCGGCACGAGGCGTTCGCGCGGCTCCGGCAGCTGGACCGGCCGGTGTTCTTCGAGGAGAAGCGGGTCCCGCTGCTCCGTTCGGGCAAGGGGTTCTACGCGCTGGTCCGGCACGCCGACGTGGTCGAGGCCAGCCGCAACGCCAAGGTGTTCTCCAGCGAGCCGGGCGTGACCAGTCCCGAGCCGCCCGGCTGGGTCAAGCACGTGTTCGGCGAATCCATGGTCAACATGGACGACCCCCGGCACGCCCGGCTCCGGCGCATCGTCTCGCGCGCGTTCAGCCCGAAGATGCTGGCCGGCCTGCAGGACGACATCGACGCCGCCTGCGCCAGGATCGTCGACGACGTCACGGCCTCCGGGCCCGGTGACTTCGTCGGCCAGGTGGCCGCGAAACTCCCCATCCACGTCATCTGCGACATGATGGGCGTCCCCGACGACGTGCGGGCCAGGGTCCACAGGCACGTCGACATCTCCACCGCCTACTCCGGCGTGCGGCCCAGCCTGGCGCAGACCGTCAGGATGGCCGCGCAGAACACGCTCGCGCTGCTCGCCCTGCAGCGCCTGGTGATCGACCTGGGCAGGGAACGCGCCGGGCAGCCGCGCGGCGACCTGGTGTCGGCGCTGGTCACCGCGAACGTCGACGGCGAGCGGCTGACCGACCGCGAGCTCGGGTCGTTCTTCACGCTGCTGCTGGTGGCGGGGAACGAGACGGCCCGCAACACCATGGCGCACGGCATCAAGCTGCTGACCGACAACCCCGAGCAGCGGCGGCTGCTGACCGAGGACTTCGACGCGCGCATCGGCGGCGCCATCGAGGAGATGGTCCGCTACGTCTCCCCGATCATGCAGTTCCGCCGCACCGTCACCGAGGACCACGACCTGCGGGGCCTGCATCTCAAGGCGGGGGACAAGGTCGTGCTCTTCTACGGCTCGGCCAACCGCGACGAGAGCGTCTTCCCCGACCCCGACCGGTTCGACATCACCCGCGACACCAAACCCCACGTGGGCTTCGGCGGTCCCGGCCCGCACTTCTGCCTGGGCGCCAACCTCGCCCGGCAGGAGATCCGGACCATGTTCCGCGAGCTGTTCACCAGGCTGCCGGAGATCCGGTCGGTCGGCGAGCCCGAGCTGCTGGTGTCCAACTTCGACAACAGCGTCCGCAGCCAGGCGTTCACCTTCTGAGGACGTCCTTCCGGGAGGGCCCCGCCGCCTTCCGGGGCCCCTCGTCCCGTCCGCTCCCGGCACCTCCTCGGGCCCGTGCCCGCCTCGGCCCGTGCCCGTCCCGGCGCGGGCCCGCGGCCGCCCGTCCCGGGCGGCTCACCTGCCCGGATCGGGAGCCGTCACCGGGCAGTTCATCCTGTGCTCCGGCCGGACCAGCACGTTCTCCCGGATGGTGAGGAGGGTGATCAGCGCGGACAGGCCCAGCATGGCCGCGCTGACCAGCATCGTCGTGCGGAAGCCGGCGGTGAAGATCTCCGGGGAGGTGAAGGCGGTGCCGGTCAGCCCGACCAGCGGCGGGATCGCGGCCACCGCGAGCAGCCCGCCGGTCCTGGCGACGGCGTTGTTGACGCCGCTGGCCACCCCGGCGTGCCGCTCGGCGGCGGTGGCCAGCACGGTCGCGGTGAGCGGCGCCACCGCCGCGGAGAGCCCCAGGCCGAACAGCGCCGCAGGGAGCAGCACGTCCACCACGTACGACGAGCCGGGGCCGATCCGCGACATCAGCAGCAGGGCCCCCGCGCAGATCACCAGGCCGGCCGTCATCGGCAGCCGCGGCCCGACCCTCCTGGCCAGCTCGCCCGCCCGCGACGACAGCAGCAGCATCAGGATCGTCACCGGGATCATCGAGGACCCGGCGGCCAGGGGCGAGAAGCCCGACGACACCTGCAACTGGACGACCAGCAGGAAGAAGACCACGCCCATGGCGGCGTACATGACGAACGTGACGACGTTGACCGCGGTGAACACCCGGGAGGCGAAGACGTCGACCGGCACCAGCGCCCGGGGCGAGCGCCTGATCTCCACCCAGACGAAGGCCGCCCCCAGCAGCACGCCCACCACGATCGGGACGACCTCCAGGTCGATCAGGCCGTAGGTGATCCCGGCCAGCGCCAGCGCCGCCAGCGCCGCGCCCAGCACGTCGAACCGGCCCTCCGCGCCGGGGTTCCTGCTCTCGGGCACGTGCCGCAGCGCGACCACCACCACGAGCGCGGCCAGCGGCAGGTTGATCAGGAACACCCAGCGCCAGCCGGCCGTCTCCACCAGCCACCCGCCGAGCAGCGGGCCGACGGCCGCGGCCACCCCGCCCAGGCCCGACCACGCCCCGATCGCCCTGGGCCGGTCCTCGGGCGCGAAGGACGCCTGGATGATCGCCAGGGAGCCGGGGGTGAGCAGTGCCCCGCCGACGCCCTGGAGCGCGCGGGCCCCGATCAGCGTCTCCACGTTCGGCGCCAGGCCGCACAGGGCCGACGCCACGGCGAACCAGGCCACCCCGATCAGGAAGATCCGGCGCCTGCCGTAGCGGTCGCCGAGCGAGCCGCCGAGCAGGATCAGGCCCGCCAGGGTGAGGGTGTAGGCGTTGACCGTCCACTGCAGACCGGCCATGTCGGCGTCGAGGTCGGCACCGAGGGCGGGCAGGGCCACGTTGACGACCGTGCCGTCCAGCAGGGCGATGCCCGAGCCGAGCACGGTGGTGAGCAGGACCCAGCGTCCCGCCGTGGAGCCGAACCGCAGATGACCGTTGTCCATACCGCTCATCATCGCGGACGCCCGTGAGCACTCCGCCGGCGCACGCGATTCCTGAAGTGTCGTGCATCTCTGGTAGGACGGGTCCTGTCACTTACGCCCGAGGGGAGCCTGCCATGGACCACAGCGAGTTCGACGACAAGGTCGACGGTCTCTACAAGGGGCGGTACGCCGGCCTGCCCATCGAGGGCCTGCGCCCGCCGGGCGCCCCCATGCCCGTGGCGGGCGAGACCGCCTGGCGTCTGTCGGCCGACGTCTACGACTCCGAGGAGAGCCTCCCCGACCAGGTCGCGCGGTTCTTCGAGACCGTCGAGACCACCGAGGTCAAGGCGATCATCATCGGCGGGTGGGGCGAGGCCTACGAGGAGAGCTCCGCGGAGATCGTCGGGCTGCTGACCGGGAACGCGTCGCGCCTGCCCGCGCTGCGCTCGCTCTTCCTGGGCGCGATGCCGTCGGAGGAGTGCGAGATCTCCTGGATCCAGCAGAGCGACGTCACGCCGCTGCTGGAGGCGTTCCCGCTGCTGGAGCGGCTGGAGATCCGCGGCGGCACCGAGCTGGTGTTCCGGCCGGTCCGGCACGAGCACCTGAAAGTGCTGCGCTTCGAGGCGGGCGGGCTGCCCGCCGCCGTGGTCAGGGCGGTCGGCCAGAGCGACCTCCCCGCCCTGGAGTACCTGGAGCTCTGGCTCGGCACCAGCGAGTACGGTGGCGACTCCACCGTGGCGGACCTGGAGGCGATCCTGTCCGGCGAGCGGCTGCCCGCGCTCAGGCACCTGGGGCTGCAGAACAGCGAGATCCAGGACGAGGTCGCCGCCGCGGTCGCCTCGGCCCCCGTGGTGGCGCGGCTGGAGTCGCTGGCCCAGTCGATGGGCGTGCTCACCGACGAGGGCGCTGAGGCGCTGCTCTCCGGCCAGCCGCTCACCCACCTGCGGCGCCTGGACCTGCACCACCACTTCATGACCACCGCCATGGTCGAGCGCCTGACCGCGACGTTCTCCGGCTCCGGCGTCGAGCTCGACGTGTCCGAGCAGGAGGAGCCCGACGGCGAGTGGCGCTACATCGCGGTCGCCGAGTGACCGCGCTCGCCGTCGTCGGCACCCCCGGGGAGCGGCGGGTCACCCTGTTCGCCGAGGCCTGCGCCCGGCACGGCCTGGCCGAGCCCGCGTCGCTGCCGTGGACGTCCGTGCTGCGCGGCGAGGAGATCCGGCTCGCGCCGGGCACGCTCGTGCGGATCGACTCGCCGGGTGAGGACGCCGAGGCGGACGAGCTGCTGCGCGGCCCGGGCGCGCCGTCCCGGGTCGGTGGCGGGGCCCGCTGGTACGCCGCCTTCACCGCGGGAACGGCACGGATCCGCCAGGCCGTCGCCCGGACGCCCGGCGCCGTGCTGCTCGCCGACGTCGGCGAGATCGCGGTGATGTTCGACAAGCGGCTCTGCCACGCCAGGCTGTCGGCCGCCGGTGTCCCCGTGCCCCCGGCCCTTCCCGGCCCGATCGAGGGGTACGGGGAGCTGCGCCGGCGGATGGGCGAGGCCGGATGGGGCCGGGTGTTCGTCAAACCGGCCCACGGCTCGTCGGCGTCCGGGATCATCGCCCTGCAGGCCCGGGGCGCGAAGGTCAAGGCGGTGACCTCGGCGGCCCTGGAGGCCGGTGAGCTGCACAACTCGCTGCGCCTGCGCTCCTACGAGCACGAGGGCGACCTGGCGCTGATCGTCGGCCTGCTGTCCGCGGACGGGCTGCACGTCGAGCGCTGGTTCCCCAAGGCGAGCCTGGCCGGGCGCGCGATCGACCTGCGGGTGGTGGTCGTGGACGGCGTGCCCACCCACGCGGTGGTCCGGGCCGGGCGCGGCCCCATGACCAACCTGCACCTCGGGGGCTCGCGGGGCGACCTCGGCGAGGTCCGGGCCCGGCTCGGTCCCGAGGGCTGGGCGCGGGCGCTGGACGTCTGCGCGCGGGCCGCGGCCTGTTTCCCGGGAAGCCTGGCCGTGGGGGTCGACCTGATGATCGGCGTGGACTGGCGGACCTTGGCGGTGGCCGAGGTCAACGCGTTCGGCGACCTGCTTCCCCGGCTTCAGGGGCTGCCCGGCGGCGCCGCCGAGGGCCTGGACACCTACGACGCCCAGGTCCGGGCGATCCTGGCCCGGTCCGGGCCGTCCGGGCGGGAGACGTCCGAGCCGGGGACGGCCGGACAGGAGACGTCCGAGCGGAAGACATCAGGGTCTGGGAGGGGCGGTTCCGGGACGGACGGGTCCGGGGCGGCCGGACCGGAAAGGGCCGGGCAGGAGACGTGCGGGCGCGAGGCGCCCCGACCGGGGTGGGCCCGCGCGGTCCCCGCCCGCAGGGAGGCCACCCCGTGCGGGACATGAACGAGATCGTGGGCAGCCACGACCTGCTGCTGGTCACGCTCGACACGCTCCGCTACGACGTGGCCGAGGAACTGCTCGCGGCCGGACGGCTGCCCACCCTGGCCCGGGCGCTGCCGGGCGGGCGCTGGGAGCGCCGGCACAGCCCGGGCAGCTTCACCTACGCCGCGCACGCGGCGATCCTCGCCGGGTTCCTGCCCACCCCGGCCGCGCCGGGGCCGCATCCGCGGCCGTTCGCCGCGGCGTTCCCCGGCAGCGAGACCACGGCCCCGGGCACCTGGGTCTTCGACGCGCCGGACCTGCCCGGCGGGCTGGCCGCGGCCGGCTACCGCACGATCTGCGTCGGCGGGGTCGGATTCTTCAACAAGCTCACCCCGCTCGGGTCCGCGCTCCCGGCGCTGTTCGCCGAGAGCCACTGGGAGCCGGGGTTCGGGGTCACCGCCCCCGCCTCGTTCGAGGCGCAGATCGCCTGCGCCGAGCGGGCGGTGGCCGGGGCCGACGGGCCGGTCTTCCTGTTCGTCAACGTCTCGGCGCTGCACCAGCCCAACTGGTTCCACCTGCCGGGCGGCACCCCCGAGCAGGGCGACGGCCCGCGCAGCCACGCCGCCGCGCTGGAGTACGTCGACCGGCACATCGGCAGGCTGTTCGCGCTGATGAGCGAGAGGCGGCCGGGGTACGCGATCGTCTGCTCCGACCACGGCACCGCCTACGGTGAGGATGGATATGTCGGGCACCGGATCGGCCACGAGGTCGTCTGGACGGTGCCCTACGGTGAGTTCACGATGGAGCGGGGGCGATGGCGGTGACGGTGACGTCGGATCCGGGCGCGAGCCCCTACCAGGGGTACGTCTACGCCTACCCCCACAAGACGGCCTACCGGCCGCTCGACCCGCGCCCCTCGCTGGAGCGGGTCTGGGCCGACGAGCCCCTGGGGCACCTCTTCCTCTACCTGCACATCCCGTTCTGCGAGATGCGCTGCGGGTTCTGCAACCTCTTCACCCGCACCGGTGCCCCCGAGGAGCTCGTCGACGCCTACCTCGACGCGCTGGAACGCCAGGCCCGTGCCGTACGGGACGCCCTGGCCGGGCCCCGGTTCGCGGCGGCGGCCATCGGCGGCGGCACGCCGACCTACCTGAGCGCCGCCGAGCTGACCCGGATGTTCGACCTCACCGAGAAGATCACCGGGGCCGACCTGCGGGCCGTCCCGCTGGCGGTGGAGACCTCCCCGGCGACCGCCACGGCCGACCGGCTGGCGGTCCTCGTCGAGCGGGGCACCACCCGGATCTCGATCGGCGTGCAGAGCTTCATCGACGCCGAGGCCCGCGCGGCGGTCAGGCCGCAGAAGCGGCAGGAGGTCGAGACGGCGCTCGGCCGGATCAGGGAGGCCGGGTTCGAGACGCTGAACCTCGACCTGATCTACGGCATCGACGGGCAGACCGAGGACTCCTGGTGGTACTCGCTGGACGCCGCGCTGGCCTGGAGGCCCGAGGAGATCTACCTCTACCCGCTGTACGTCCGCCCGCTGACCGGCCTCGGCCGCCGTGCCCGCGACTGGGACGACCAGCGGCTCGCCCTCTACCGGCAGGGCCGTGACCACCTGCTCGCCGCCGGGTACGAACAGGTCTCGATGCGGATGTTCCGGCTGCCGGGCCGCTCGTCCCCGGCCGAGTACACCTGCCAGAGCGACGGCATGGTCGGGCTCGGCTGCGGCGCCCGGTCCTACACCTCGGACCTGCACTACTCCTACGAGTACGCGGTCGGCGCCGGTGCGGTGCGCGGCATCATCGACGACTACGTGCGCCTGCCCGCGGAGGAGTTCGCGGTCGCCAACGTGGGCTTCACGCTCGACGAGGAGGACCGGCGCCGCCGCCACCTGATCCAGTCGCTGCTGCAGGCCGAGGGCCTGGAACGGGCGGCCTACCGCGACCGCTTCGGCGCGGAGGTGGAGACCCACTTCGGTGAGGAGCTGGAACGCCTGGCCGCCCGGGGCTGGCTGGAGCACCCGGCCGCGGACGGTCCGGCCGGGCCCGGTACGAGGTCCGGGCGGGTCCGTCTGACCGCCGAAGGGCTGGCTCACTCCGACGCGATCGGCCCGGCGCTGTTCTCCGACCGGGTCCGGACGCTGATGGCCGGCTACCGGGAGCGGTGACCACGATGCCCGATCCGGTGGACGCCCCGGCTCCCGAAGGGCCCGTGTCCGGGCCACCGTCCCCGAGGCCCGCGATCCCGAGGGTGTCGTCCCCGCTGCTCGCGACGCCGTCCAGAAAACCCACGGTCCTCGCCCCGTCCACGACCCCGGCCGTGCCGTCCGTCGGCGGGCGGGACTCCGGGCACCTGACGATCCTGTACCGGGGCCCGCTGGCGAGCTGCGACTACGACTGCCCCTACTGCCCGTTCGCCAAACGGCGCGACGACCCCGGCCGTCTGAGGCTGGACCGGGCCGCGCTGAAACGCTTCACCGCCTGGGTGGCCGGTCGTGACCACCCGGTCTCGGTGCTCTTCACCCCGTGGGGGGAGGGGCTGGTCCGCTCCTGGTACCGCACGGCGATGGTCGGGCTGAGCCATCTCGCGCACGTACGCCGGGTCGCCATCCAGACCAACTTCAGTTGCCGGCCGGACTGGCTGGCCGAGGCCGACCTGGACACGCTCGCCCTGTGGGTGACCTACCACCCCGGCCAGGTCGGCTACGAGCGTTTCCTCGCCCGCTGCCGGGACCTGGTGGCCCGGGGAGTCCGCTTCAGCGTCGGTATCGTCGGGCTGCCCGAGCACCTCGATCATGCCCGTCGCCTGCGGGCGGACCTTCCCGACGAGGTCTATCTCTGGGTGAACGCCGCCGAGGGCGCCCTCTACACCGACGAGGAGGCGGACGCCTGGACGGTCGTCGACCCGCTGTTCCGCTACAGCCGGACGCCGCACCGCAGCGCCGGGCTGCCCTGCCGTACCGGGGAGAGCGTGATCTCCGTCGACGGTGACGGCACGGTGCGGCGCTGCCACTTCGTCCCGGACACGCTGGGCAACCTCTACGACGGCACGTTCCGGCCGAGCGCCAGGGCGTGCCCGGCGGCGTTGTGCGACTGCCACATCGGGTACGTGCACCTGGAACCGACCGGCCTCTACGACGTCTTCGCCGGTGGGATCCTGGAACGGATCCCGGCCCGTCTCGAGCGGACGGGCCGGTCGATGCCCGGCTGATCGACGCCCCGACGGTTCGACGCCTCGGCGGTCCGGGGTCTCGACGCCCCGACGCCCGGACGGCTCGACGCCTCGGCGGTCTGGGGTCTCGACGGCTCGATGACCGGACGGCTCGACGCACCGGTGAGTGGGTGGATGGCCCGGCTGACCGACGGAGCGGTGGACCCGCCTTGGCGGGAGGCCGATGGGCCACCCGGGCAGGAGACCTGGGCGATCGCGGAGCCGACCGGCCTTCTGCCCGGGGATCGGGCGGTCCTGTCAGGTCTCACGCTCGGGGTGGTAGTCGGACTCGGAGAGCTGGAAGGTCCATGCCACGCCCTCGCGGGCGGTGCGGGTGGCGGGCGGGACGCGCAGCCAGTAGCGGTTGAACGTGCCGTCGGGCTCGGCGGTGGAGTTGACCACCTCCACCATCACCACCGGCTCGTCCTCGCCCAGCTCGATGCGCCACAGGACGCCGGTCTCGTCGCGGTGCACGGGGGTGGCGCCGGACTCGGCGAGGTACCGGTCGTAGCCGAAGTGCTCCAGCATGACCCTGCGCAGCTCGGCGTTCTGCTCGGCCCGGATGCGCGCGGGGGTCAGGTTCGCGATGGAGGCGCCGAAATCGGATGGGACCGGCATGCCGTGCCAGGCGTGCAGGGCGAAACCGTCCGGATAGACCAGGGCCGGGCCCTCGCCGCGGTGAAGCCTGTCGGAGTCGTCACGGTGCAGCTCCACCGGCCGCTCGCAGATCAGCACGACACGCTCGAACGGCCACCACCAGCCCGCCGCCTCGGCCACCTGGACCAGGCCCGCCACCTCGGGACGGCCCAGCGCGTCGAACAGGGAGAGCCACGGCGCGTCGTGCTGGCCGAGCACGGCGTCGAGCGTCGAGGCGCGCAGCGCGGCCCCGGCGGCCTCCGACTCCTCCGACGCGGCCACGGCCCTGCGGATCTGGGTGACCAGCCGGTTCACCGGCCGCCAGAGACGGTCACCGGTCAGCGACCAGGCCAGCGGCCAGGCCGTGGTGCCGAGCGCGGAGTGCACCTCGGCCCTGGCCTGCTCCCAGGGCCTGGTCCGCACCGCGTCACGGACCGTCCTGCCGGCACCGAGCGTGACGATCGCCCTGGCGCCCGCCACGGGGGAGTCGACCCAGATGATCTTCTCGGGCTCGGGCAGCCCGCCGATCCGGTAGGCCAGCCGCACGCCCCCCTCGGCCGCGGGCCGTTCGGCCGGCCCTTGGCGGAAGGCCACCTCCTCCCAGCTGAGCGCGGAGGAGGTCAGCGACTCGGCGGTCTCGGCCGTGAGGAGCCCGGCCGGCCCGGCGGGGGCGGAGGTCTGGGTGATGGCGGTCAACGTGTGCTCCTGGGGTGGGCGGGGCGGTCGAGCGGGATCGGTCAGGATGGGACGGGCGGATCGGCCGGGCGGATCGACCGGACGAGCCGGACGGGCCGGTCGGGTGGGATCAGTCGGCGACGACGCGGAAGGCGCCCGGCACGTACTCGCGCTGGCGCTGCACGCGATACCACCCCTTGGGCAGCGGGATGGCGCCGTGCTCCTCGTGCACGACGCGCCCGCCCGAGGGGACGTGCAGGAAGTCGGGATCCATCGGACGCAGGCCGCGCACCAGGGTGCCGGGGCCGACCACCGCGTGCGCGTGACCGGTGGCCTCGCCCAGGGCCAGCACCAGACGCCCCCGGGCGTCACGCGGCACGGACGGCGAGGACAGCGCCGAGGCGGGCACCGCCTCCTCGGGAACGGGGATGATCAGGACGTCTCCCTGGCGATACATCTGGGACTCCTTGCGTCGGGGTTGAGGAGAAACTAGCCGCCCCCACCGACATTTCCCGCCGGCATCGATTCCTCATCGGTGCTCTCCCCGCGCCGCTTCCCCAGCGTCGATCGCCCGGCGTCGACGGAGACCTCGAACGTCACCGCTCCAGAACGCGTCCGGTCCACCCGGCCCCGGCGCGGGGCGTCAGGCGGGTTCCGGAGCGTGGCGGCTCAGGCCGCGCAGGACGAAACCCGAGACGATCTCCTCGGCCTCCCGCGGTGTCACCGCGCCGCTGAGCAGCGGCACCCGTTCGGCGCCGATGACGGCGAGGATCATCCGGGCGGTGGCGGTCACGTCGGGGGCGTGGAAGTCACCGGAGGCCACACCGCTGTCGATGATGCCGGTCAGGATGCGCTGCATGGGCGCGACGTGGTCGGCCAGGCGCTGGTAGGCGTCCGGGCCCAGCGCGGCGGACAGGTCGGCGGGACCGGGGTGGGGGTGGGCGAGCAGCCCGTCGAGCTGGAGCCTGACGAACACCCGCAGGCGTTCGGCGGGCGTGGCCCGCTCGGGCAGCTCCCGCTCGTAGGCCTCGATGAAGTAGTGCGTCACCCGCTCGGTGAAGGCGAGCAGCAGCGCCGCCTTGTCGGGGAAGTAGTTGTACAGCACGGTCCGGGTGATCTGGGCCTCACCGGCCACCTCGGTCATGGAGATGGCGTCGATGCCCTGGTCGCGGGAGAGCCGCGAGACCGCCCGCAGGATGCGCTCCCGGGTCTGGGCGCGGTGCTCGCCGACGGTCGCGGCCGAAATCCGGGGCATGGCCCCATGGTCGCACAGCACCGGCTCCGTGGTCAGGCGCCGTGGTCAGGCCGCGTACTCCGGCCGGGTCACCCGGGCGAGCTCGCCCAGGACCTCGGTGTTCAGCAGGTAGGCCAGCCTGGTCTCACGGATCAGGCGCCGCTTCTCGGCCTCGTCCAGCGGCAGCGCGTCCAGCCTGGCGCGGTAGTCGTTCTTGAAGCGGGGCAGGCTGCCGATCCCGTCGAAGCGGTAGAAGTCGACGCCGCCGCCCGGCCGGTATCCGTAGATCTTCTCCAGCTCGATCCGGATGAACTGCCCGCCCGACAGGTCGCCCATGTAGCGGGTGTAGTGGTGGGCGATGTAGCCGCCCGGCCAGGTGGCGACCTGGTTGATGCGGGCCACCAGGGTCAGGGTGGGCTTGGAGGGCTCGATCCTCGACCGCCAGCCCGATCCGTAGATCGTCTCCAGGTCGCGGACCAGCGCCTCCTCCCGGTACAGCTCGGGGACGACGAACGGTGCCGCGACGGGGTCGCCGGCCAGCGAGCGCGAGGCGCTCTCCAGGGCCACGTACGCGAAGTAGTGCTGGGCGACCATCTCGCCGTAGGCCTCGGGGCTGAGGCTGCCGGCCATCAGCGCCTTGAGGTAGCTCTCGTCCTCGGCGGACTCGTGATCACCCCAGGTGGCGTTCCTGAGCACTTCGGAGAACGGCGGCTCGCTCATGATCACTCCGCGACGAGGGAAATTTATGACACAGTGTCACAAAAAGCCCGTCTCCACGTCAAGCCGACCACGACGACCCCGTAGCGGCCGGTCTATCCTTCGACGCGGTGACCCGGTGCGGGCGGGCCGGGAAGGGCCCCGCGAGGAGGCATGGACATGGGAATCTCGATCTACTACACCGCGCGCCGTGACCGCGAGCTCGACGGGCAGGAGCTGGACCGGGTCGCCGGGATCCTGCTCCAGGAGAACGCGGAGCTGTTCGAGCGGCTGAACCGGAGTCTGCCGGGCTGGAAGGAGGAGGGGATCGTCCCCGAGTACGTCACGGACGCGGGGGAGATCTGCGAGGAGTTCGGCTTCTACGGCATGGACGGGTCCAGGGACCCCGGCGTGGTCCTGGAGGGGTCCACCAAGGTCTCCCACGGAGACTGCGGGATCGAGCCCATGCTCGCGCAGCTGGAGCACTACATGGGCTCCACGCTCGGACGGCTCAGATCCGCCCTGCCGGGCACCGAGTGGGACGTCCACGTCGACGACCAGACACTGATCTGGGACGAAGATAGCGGCGAGTACGCCTTCACCTCCTGAGGCCCGTCCCCATGGCCGCTCACGGCCTGTCCGCGGCTCGCCCCGGCCCCGCCGGCACCGGTCCGCGGGACCCGGCCCCCGGCCGTCCCGGCGACGGCCCTTCCAGAACCGGTCGTTCCTGCACCGGCCCTTCCGGCACCGGCCGTTTCGGCGCCGACCGTCCGAGTACCGGCCGTCGCGGTACCGGACGTGGGAGCCAGGCGAGCGCGAGGACCGCCGCGAACACCGGAAGCCAGGCCAGCCGGTACGCGATCCAGGCCGGTTCGGCGGGAAGGCCCAGCAGGCCGGGGACGTCGCCGAAGCGCAGCGCCGCCACGGCGATCAGCGACGGCGCCGTCTGGTGCCACAGGAAGATCGTCATCGCCGAGAGGTTCACCAGCGCCACCGCGGCCCACACCCGGGGACGGCGCATCAGCCGGGTCAGCGGCTCGCGTACCAGCAGCGCCAGCCCCACCTGGGCCAGCCCGAAGCAGACCGCGGCGAGCGTGGGCGGGCCCAGGTTGGAGACGGCCGCCCCGGTCACCCCCACCATGCTCGCCGGGTAGCCGAAGCCCGCGACCAGCGTCACCGCCCCGGCCGCCCCACAGGCCAGCAGCCCCGCCGCCACCCGGCGCGAGGCGAGCATCCCGCCCGCCAGGGCGATCCCGAGCGCGTACGGCACCAGCCAGCCGGCCACCAGGTTCGCCCACCCCACCCAGGCCGGGCCGCCGAGCCCGAACCGGACCAGGTCCGTCCCGAGCACGACCGCGAACGCCACCACGGCCGTGACGCCCGGACGGACACGGAGCAGCAGCGGGGTGGCCGCGGTCAGCGCGGCGAAGACGGCCAGGAACCACAGCGGCCCGACCGCGGGCAGCGCCATGGACCGGATCGTCTCCACCGGTGTCCCGCGCAGCGCCATCCCGGCAGCCGTCCCCGCCCAGACCAGGACGAGCGGCACCGCTGGCCCCAGCAGCCTCCGCATCCTGGCACGGAGACGGCCGGACCCGTCTTCCCGGACGTGCCGGTCTTTCGGGCCCTCCCGGCCGTGCTGGCCCTCCCCGTCTTTCGGGTCCTGTCGGCCGTGCCGGTCGGCGGCCGGCCTCAGGCTCCGGGCCGCGGCGTACCCGCCCACGAAGAAGAAGACCGCCAGCGTCTGCAGCACCCACGAGGCCGGGGTGAGCGCGGGCAGGTGGGCGAGCGGGCTGGACAGGCGCACCCTCCCGCCGGGGCCGTGCACCCAGCTCGTGACCAGCCAGTGCCCGGCGACCACCCCGAGGATCGCCAGCGCGCGCAGCGCGTCCATGCCCCGGTCCCGGTCGGCCGGGGTGGCCGCCTCGATCCGGGAGACGAGGTCAGCCACGGGTCACCTCGCCCGTCCGGCCGAGGGCGATCAGCGTCAGGTTGCGCAGGGACACCCCGCCCGGTGCGAAGTAGTCGCTGTGCCCTGCGGCGCCCGCCGCGAACGTCCGGGCTCCGAAGGCCGGTCCCACCGGGTCGGGACCGAACCCGAGGGGCCCGATCCGCGTCTTGGGGACCTTCCGCATCCAGTCGCCGCCTCCGCTGCCGGCCCACAGCCGGGCGCCGCCCATCCCGGCGGCAGGGGAGACGCCCAGGCCGGGACTGCCGACGACGGCCACGTCCGCGACGCCCGACCCGGGCGCGGCCTTGGCGCACACGACCGAGCCGTAGCTGTGGCACAGCAGGCTGACCCGCTTGCCCCGGAGCGTCTCGGTGACGTACCGCCGCAGGCCGGAGGCTCCCCGCTCGGCCGCGCCTCCGGTCAGCACGGCCAGGCTCACGGTGGCCGGGCTGTCGTACCCGAGCCAGGCCACCACCGCCAGCCGGGCGCCGGGGGCCAGCGCCCGCGCCTCGGCCAGCACCGCCCGGGCACCGCCCCCGGGGGTGCTGTACGGCTTGGCCCGGCCGCCGTCGAAGGTGGCGGCCGTGGTGTCGGAGCCCGGGACGACGACCGCGACGTGCTCGGCGGTACGCAGGTCGCCGTAGACCTTGATGATCCGGTCACCCGGTGGGGCGGGGACGAGCACGTAGGTGAGGGTGGCGGCGGTGACCACGGCGAGCGCGCGGCTGGGCATCGGGAACTCCTGTCCGGTCGAGGAACCGGACAGCACGCTAGAAATCCAGGCGGGTCACTCACATCGCCCCGGGGGACGTACCCCGGGGGTCCCCCCGGAGGGGGAGACGGACCGGGCGCGCGACCGAGCGGGGTGAGACGGGCGGGGCCGCAGGCGCAGGCGGCGTGCAGCGGGTGGGGCACGCAGGCCGGGCGAAGTGAAACAGGTGGAGGCACGCGGGCCGGAGCGGTCACCCGCCCGGGCGGACCAGCCCGGTCTCGTAGGCGTACACGATCGCCTGGGCGCGGTCGCGCAGGTTCAGCTTGGCCAGGATCCGGCCGACGTGGGTCTTGACGGTCTGCTCCGAGAGCACGAGCTCCTCGGCGATCTCCTGGTTGGACCTGCCCCGCGCGATGAGCGCGAGCACCTCGGTCTCGCGGCCGGTGATGTCGTCCAGCCGCCCGCGCGGCCGGTGCGGGCCGACGCGGGCGAACTCCGCGATCAGCCGCCGGGTCACCGAGGGCGCCAGCAGGGCCTCCCCGGAGGCCACCACCCGGACCGCCTCGGCGAGCTGCTGCGCCGAGGCGTCCTTGAGCAGGAACCCGCTCGCTCCGGCCCGCAGCGCCTCGTACACGTAGTCGTCGAGGTCGAACGTGGTCAGGATCAGGACCTTCGGCGCGGGGTCGGTGACCTCCATGATCCTCCGCGTCGCCTCGAGGCCGTCCATGACGGGCATCCGCACGTCCATCAGGACGACGTCGGGCCGCAGCTCGGCCGCCCGCGCCACGGCCTCGCGCCCGTCGGCGGCCTCTCCCACGACCTCGATGTCCGGCTGGGCGCTCAGGAAGACGGTGAAACCCGTCCGCACCATCCCCTGGTCGTCGGCGATGATCACCCGGATCGTCATGCGTTCTCCATGATCGGCAGTATGGCGGTGACCGCGAACCCGTTGCCGACCGGCCCGATCCACAGGCTCCCGCCGAGCATGGACACGCGTTCCCGCATTCCGATCAGGCCGTGTCCCGCCGGTCCCGGCCGGTCGGGGGAGCGGTGCCCGGCGGTGTTCGTCACCTGGACGCGCAGCTCGGCGCCGGAGCGGACGATCGTGATCGAGACGGTGGAGCCGGGCGCGTGCCGCATGGCGTTGCTGAGCGACTCCTGGGCGATCCGGTAGGCGGACAGGCTCACCGCCGTGGGCAGGCCGGTCAGGTCGCCGCCGAGGTGGAGCGTCACGGTCAGCCCGGCGGAGCGCGCGGTGCCGACGAGCTCCTCCAGGCGGCCGAGGCCCGGCTGCGGCGCGGTGTCGCCGTTCTCGTCGCCGTCCCTGAGCACGCCCAGCACGCGGCGCATCTCGTTCATGGCCGTGAGCGAGAGCGTGCGGATCTGCCCGAGCCCCTCCTCCAGGCGCGCCGCGTCCCCGGCCGCCTGCAGCGGGACGGCCTCCGCCTGAATGGCGATCACGGACATGTGGTGGGCGACGACGTCGTGCAGCTCCCTGGCGATCCTGGCCCGCTCCTCCAGCACGGCCTGCCCGTCCAGCGCCTGCCTGCTGCGCCGCTCCTCCTGGGCGAGCCTGCCGAGGGCCAGCCGCCGGGCGCGGACGTTGTGCCCGAACAGGACGGTCACGGTGAGGACGACGGTGACGACGGCCAGCGAGTCGGAGTGGATCGTCAAGGCGCCCAGGACCGAGATGCCCCACACGCCCAGGGTGATGCGCCGATCGCAGCGCACCGCGACCGAGTAGACCACCAGCGTGAACATGACCGCGGCGGCCGAGGTGTACGGAATGCCGAGGAACTGCCGGGAGATGTCCGTGCCCAACGGCATCAGCAGCGCCGCCGACCGCCAGGCGGCCAGGGGCCAGCGATGGCGCAGCGCGAGCGGCAGAGAGAAGGCCGCGGCCACGAACGCGAGCCCCTGCACGTCCATGGGAGAGTGCGTCTCGGCCGCGAGCTCCTTGAAGCGGATGAACCCCGTCTGGAACAGCAGGAAGGTCAGGGCCAGGTCGGCCAGCAGGACCAGGTCGACGGTCCGGAACGGCAGCACCCCCAGGAAGTGGGGCACCCGCGCGTTGAGCCGGCCGGTCCGGGGCCGGGCCGGATCGGGCACCCCGGTCACCGCCGCCTCGACGAGCGGGGTGATCAGCCGCAGGACGCCCTGGCGGGCCGCACGCGCACGCTGCCGGGGAGGACGGGAAGTCACCCGGTCAGCTTAGGCAGCCCGGCCGCGCCCCGCCTCACCCCGCAGGGTGACGCCGCAGGTCACCCCCTGGGGTGAGAGGGCCGGTCGTCCCGGTGCCTCCCTGGGTGAGAGCGGTGGCTCACTCGTGGTTCCCGGGCCGGGGAGGCGGCTCCAAGGCTTGCGATTACATCATTACGATCGCTCACAGTGAACACGCTCATCCTCGGGAACATTCTGGGGCTCCCATTAATTGAGCCTGTATAACTCAACCCTTGGAGTTCACATGAGTGAGAGCTTGATCCTCCCGGTCCTGCCGCTCGACGACGAGGTCGTGCTGCCGGGCATGGTGGTCCCGCTTGACCTGTCCGAGCCCGAGGTCCGGGCCGCGATCGACGCGGCGCAGGCTCTCGCCGAGAACAAGCCCGAGGTCCTGCTCGTTCCCCGGATCGACGGCCGGTACGGTTCGGTGGGCGTGCGGGCGATCGTCGAGCAGGTGGGAAGGCTTCCCGGAGGGGAGCCCGCGGCCGTGGTGCGGGGTGCCGACCGGGTGCGGGTGGGCACCGGCACGACCGGCCCGGGTGCGGCCCTGTGGGTGGAGGCCACGGTCATCCCCGTGATCGCGGCCGGTGAGCGGGCCCACGAGCTCGCCAAGGAGTACAAGGCGCTGGCCACCACGATCCTGCAGAAGCGGGGCGCCTGGCAGGTCGTCGACGCGGTCAACCAGATGAGCGACCCCTCGGTGCTGGCCGACAACTCCGGCTACGCCCCCTGGCTGAGCACCCCGCGCAAGGCCGAGATCCTGCAGACCGCCGACCCGGCCGACCGCCTCGCGATGCTGGTCGAGTGGTCGCGCGAGCACCTGGCGGAGCTCGACGTGGCCGAGACGATCCGCAAGGACGTCCAGGAGGGCATGGAGAAGCAGCAGCGCGAGTTCCTGCTCCGCCAGCAGCTGGCCGCGGTCCGCAAGGAGCTCGCCGAGCTCAACGGCGACACCTCCGCCTCCGAGGAGGAGGACTACCGCGCCCGCGTCGAGGCCGCCGACCTGCCCGCCAAGGTGCGCGAGGCCGCGCTCAAGGAGGTCGACAAGCTGGAGCGGACCTCCGACCAGTCTCCCGAGACCGGCTGGATCCGCACCTGGCTCGACACCGTCCTGGACATCCCCTGGAACGAGCGGACCGAGGACTCCTACGACATCGCCGCGGCCCGCGCCGTCCTGGACGCCGACCACACCGGCCTCGACGACGTCAAGGACCGCATCATCGAGTACCTGGCCGTCCGCGGGCGCAGGGCCGAGAAGGGCCTGGGCGTGGTCGGCGGTCGCCGCAGCGGAGCCGTGCTCGCGCTGGCCGGTCCCCCCGGGGTCGGCAAGACCTCGCTCGGCGAGTCCGTGGCCCGCGCCATGGGCCGTACGTTCGTCCGCGTCGCCCTCGGCGGCGTCCGCGACGAGGCCGAGATCCGCGGCCACCGGCGCACCTACGTCGGCGCGCAGTCCGGCCGGATCGTCCGGGCCATCCGCGAGGCCGGCTCGATGAACCCGGTCGTGCTGCTCGACGAGATCGACAAGGTCGGCTCCGACTACCGGGGCGACCCGACGGCCGCGCTGCTGGAGGTGCTCGACCCGGCGCAGAACCACACCTTCCGCGACCACTACCTGGAGGTCGAGCTCGACCTGAGCGACGTGCTGTTCCTGGCGACCGCCAACGTGCTGGAGTCCGTGCCCGGCCCGCTGCTGGACCGCATGGAGATCGTCACGCTGGACGGCTACACCGAGGACGAGAAGGTCGCCATCGCCCGCGACCACCTGCTCCCGCGCCAGCTCGACAAGGCCGGCCTCACCGCCGAGGACGTCGTCATCGGCGAGGACGCGCTGCGCTCGCTCGCCGGGGAGTACACCCGCGAGGCCGGGGTCCGGTCGCTGGAGCGCTCGATCGCCAGGATCCTGCGCAAGGTGACGGCCAACGTCGCCCTCGGCGAGGGCGAGCTGCCCGTGCAGGTGGGCGACCTCGTGCCCTACCTGGGACGCCCGCGTCACGTGCCGGAGTCCTCGCTTCCCGAGTCCAGCCAGCGTACGGCGGTGCCCGGCGTGGCCACCGGGCTGGCGGTCACCGGGGCGGGCGGCGACGTCCTCTACGTGGAGGCGTCCCTGGCCGACCCCGAGACCGGCGACACCGGCCTGACCCTGACCGGCCAGCTCGGCGACGTCATGAAGGAGTCGGCCAGGATCGCCCTGTCCTACCTGCGCTCGCGCGGCGCGGAGCTGGAGCTGCCGGTCGGGTCCCTCAAGGACCGCTCGGTGCACGTCCACTTCCCGGCCGGAGCCGTTCCCAAGGACGGCCCGTCCGCGGGCGTCACCCTGATCACGGCCCTGGCCTCGCTGCTGTCCGGGCGGCAGGTCCGCGCCGACGTGGCGATGACCGGTGAGGTCTCCCTCACCGGCCGGGTGCTGCCGATCGGCGGGGTCAAGCAGAAGCTGCTGGCCGCCCACCGGGCGGGCATCACCACCGTGCTGATCCCGGCGCGCAACGAGCCCGACCTGGACGACGTGCCGCAGGCCGTGCGCGACGAGCTCACCGTGCACACGGTGAGCGACGTGCGCGAGGTCCTGGCCATCGCGCTCACCCCGGCTCGGACGGCCGGGACGACCGGGACGAGCGAGCGCACCGCCGCCTGATCCCGCGGTCACCGTGACGGCCCGTCCCCCCGGGAGATCTCCCGGGGGGACGGGCCGTCCGTCGTCCCGCCGGGGGAATCCCGCCGCTCCGGCCGACCGCGATCGGGCCGCCTTTTAGCGATATTCCAGGATTTGTCCAGCAAAAAGGAAAGTGATCAATGGAGTGACCTCGGGTTTCAAGCGAAGTGAAAGTAACGGGCAATCGGGACGTCGTACAACAGGGGAGACAAAATCCTCACACCCGAGAGGAACCCCTCACATGCGATTCGCCACCCGAATCATTCTGGGCGCCGGAGCGGCGGCCCTGCTCGCGACGGGCGCCCCGGCGATGGCCAACGCCGAGACCGCCGCCCCCGTCCAGAACGCCGCCGTGACGGCTCCCTACTTCTCCGACACCTGGGGGCCCTACACCTCCGGTGACGAGAGGGCGGAGGCCGAAGGCAAGGTCACCGTGGAGAAGAAGGCCGTCAAGCACTGGTACTGGAAGAAGTACTCCAAGCTCGTCAAGAAGTGCGGCTGGTACCACGGCAAGAAGAAGTGCGTCTGGGTGAAGAAGTGGTACAAGAAGCACCAGTGGAAGTGGGTGCACGAATACCACTACACCGTCGACAGCACGCTCACCAACCACAAGTGGTGGGGCAGGTCGAAGCACTCCTGCGCGTGGGAGACCTTCAAGGTCGTGAACTTCGACGGCTCGACCGACGTCACCCGCTTCAAGAACTGCTCGAAGAAGCCGGCCTCCTACTCCTTCGAGGGCAAGAACGCCGAGCACATCTACGTCAAGGTGAGCCGCGGGCACCACGGCCACCCCAACGGCTACCAGAGCGGCTGGAAGCCCGTCTACCACCACGCCTGATCCTCGGGCACGCGGAGCCCGGCCCCTGCGCGGGACCGGCCCGTGACGTGACGCCGCCGCACCGATGACGAACGGAGCCCGGTCCCCTCGCGGGGGCCGGGCTCCGTGACGTGCGGGTCTTCTCAGTGCACCCCGAACCGAGTAATGTTCGGTTTCATGCACCCGGGAGCCATCGCAGCAGTATCGCCGGACAAACCCGCTGTGATCATGGCGGAGTCCGGGCGGGTCGTCACCTACCGCGAGCTGGACGAGCAGTCCAACCGCCTGGCCCACCTCTTCCGCTCCGCCGGGCTGCGGCCGGGCGACCACATCGCCTTCATGCTGGAGAACCACCCGCTGTTCCTGGCCGTCGCCTGGGCCGCGCACCGCTCCGGCCTCTACTACACCGCCATCAGCTCCCGGCTGAAGACCGAAGAGCTCGCCTACATCGTCGACAACTGCGAGGCCCAGGTCTTCATCTCCTCGGCCGCGCTCGCGGACGTGGCCGCCTCCGTCACCGACCTGACCCCCAGGGTCAAACTCAGGCTCATGCTGGACGGCACCGTCCCGGGCTTCGAGCCGTACGAGAAGGCGGTCGCCGCCCGTCCCGCCACGCCCGTCGAGGACGAGTGCCAGGGCGCGGACATGCTCTACTCCTCCGGGACCACCGGCCGTCCCAAGGGCGTCAAGCCCGCCCTGTCCGCGGCCCCGCTGGACACCCCGGGGCCGCTGCTGCAGCTCATCCAGTTCCTGTTCGCGCCCTCGGCCGACAGCGTCTACCTCTCCACGGCGCCGCTCTACCACGCGGCCCCGCTGCGCTACTCCATGAGCTTCCAGCGGCTGGGCGCCACGATCGTGGTGATGGAGAGGTTCGACCCCGAGCAGGCGCTCGCGCTCATCGAGCGCCACCGCGTCACCCACTCGCAGTGGGTGCCGACCATGTTCATCAAGATGCTCAAGCTGCCCGACGAGACCCGCGCCCGCTACGACCTGTCCTCGCTGGCCTGCGCCATCCACGCCGCCGCCCCCTGCCCGATCCCCGTCAAGGAGCGGATGATCGACTGGTGGGGGCCGATCGTCCACGAGTACTACGCCGGGACCGAGGGCAACGGCTTCCTGTACGTCGGCTCGAAGGACTGGCTGGAGCACAAGGGCACCGTCGGCCGCCCCCTGCTCGGCGTCGTCCACATCTGCGACGAGGAGGGCAACGAGCTGCCCCCGCGCGAGCACGGCACGGTCTACTTCTCCGACGGCCCCCAGTTCGTCTACCACGGCGACGAGGCCAAGACGATGTCCTCCCGCGACCCGCTCGGCCGGGGCTGGACGACCCTGGGGGACATCGGCTACGTCGACGAGGAGGGCTTCCTCTACCTCACCGACCGCCGCTCGTACATGATCATCTGTGGCGGGGTCAACGTCTACCCGCAGGAGGCCGAGAACGTCCTGTCCGTCCACCCCAAGGTGGCGGACGTGGCCGTCTTCGGCGTACCCGACGAGGAGCTGGGCGAGCAGGTCAAGGCCGTCGTCCAGCCGACCTCCATGGACATGGCCGGCCCCGGGCTGGAGGCCGAGCTGATCGAGTACTGCCAGGCCCACCTGGCGGTCTACAAGTGCCCCCGGTCGGTGGACTTCCGCGACGCGCTGCCCCGGCACCCGACGGGGAAGCTCTACAAGCGCCTGCTGCGCGACGAGTACTGGCCCGCCACGCCGTCGTCCTGACCATGTTCCCGGTACGGGCGGGGACGGATCCCGGTGCTCCCCGCGGTTCTCACCGGCTCGCGCGTAGCCCGTACGGGAGAAAGCGTCCCCGAACATCCGGTTCCGGACCCGCCCGAAAGGGAAGATCCGTTCAACCGGGTCCGGCGGAAAGGCGTTCGGGAAGGCGTCGTACCGCCGTGGGCCGGTGCCGTCGGTCGTCTATCCCGGAGGGATCTCACATGACGCAACCCCAGCCACTCATGTGCAGGACGTGCGGAGCAATGGTGGAACACCCCGGACGTCATCGGGAATGGCACGAGGCCCTCGAACGCCTGGTGCCCGGCCTGGGCGCCGAACTGGAGAGAACGCAGGGGAACGGCACGGATCAGGGCTTCACCTTCTAGCGGGCACCGACCGGCTCTCCGGCGGGCACCCGGCCGTCACGTCGCGCCCCTGTCCGGCCTCCGGGCCTTCGGCCGTCGCGCCCCCGCCCGGCCCCGATCGTGACCGGGGCCGGGCCGGGCCGCGCCGGACGGGGGCGGAGGCGGGCGTCCGCGGACGGCGGGACGGAGGAACGAGGCGGGCCCGGGCGCGTCCCGGGCCCGCGCCGACGGGCCCGGTCACCGGCTCCGCGGCCGTCCCGGAGAATTTCCCGGGCCCGATCTCCGGCCTCGGACAGGGCTCCGAGCACGGCTGATAAAGCCGTTGTCAGGAGAAGGCGATCATCCCGATCACACGCTTAACCAGGTCTTACGCGTCGTCGGGCATGCTTTTCCTCAACCGGTGGACACCGGTTTCCACCCCGTCGAACCGGGGGGATGTGGGACGTGGGGGAAGACATGGACCCGACAAGGAACGAGCAGCAGGCCACACCGACCGAGGCGACCCCCCGGAACGACGGATGGACCCAGTTCGGCAAGGAACCGCCGCGGGCCGGGGCCTACCGCTCCCGTACCGACGACACCGCGCCGCAGCCGACGCTGATCCACCCGGTGCCCGAGCACCTCGGCGCCGACGCTCCCGGGCACACCGGCGGGCACGGCGGGTACGGGGGGCACGGGACGCCCGGGGCCTGGGGCGCCCACGGCGCGTCCGGTGGGGCGCCCGCGCCGCGGGGGCGGCTGAGCGCGGGACAGAAGGTGGGGGCCGGGCTCGCGCTGGCGGCCATGGCCCTCGGCGGCGGGGTTGCAGGGGCCTTCGCCGCGACGGCCCTGAACGAGCCCGTCGCGGCGGTCTCGTCGTCGGGCCCGGTCGTCAGCCGGGTGGGCAACGTGACGACGGTCGCCGACATCGCCGAGGCCGTCCAGCCGTCCGTGGTGTCCATCGAGGTCAGGACCGCCGCCGGTGGGGGTGAGGGCTCCGGGGTGGTGCTCTCCTCCGACGGCCTGATCCTGACCAACAACCACGTGGTCGCGGCCGGGGGACAGGGCGGCGAGGGGCACCGGGTGACCGTCAGGTTCAGCGACGGCAAGAGCGCCACCGCCGAGATCGTCGGCACCGACCCGGCCACCGACCTCGCGGTCATCAAGGCGCAGGGCGTCTCCGGCCTCACCAAGGCCTCGATCGGCGACAGCGACCGGCTCAAGGTGGGCGACCCCGTCCTGGCCATCGGCAGCCCGCTGGGCCTGTCCGGGTCGGTGACCGCGGGGATCGTCAGCGCGCTGAACCGCACGCTGACCGTCGGCGGGGGCCAGGGGCAGCAGCAGCTCCCGCCCGGCTGGGGCGGGCAGGAACAGCAGGGCGGCGCCGCCCCCACGACCATCGGCGGGGCCATCCAGACCGACGCGGCGATCAACCCGGGCAACTCGGGAGGCGCGCTGGTCAACGCCGCCGGGCAGGTGGTGGGCATCAACACGGCCATCGCCACCAACGGCGGCGAGGGCAGCATCGGCGTCGGCTTCGCCATCCCCATCACCACCGCCAACCAGGTCGCCCAGGAACTGATCAAGGACGGCTCGGTCTCGCACGCCTTCCTCGGCGTGAGCGTGACCGACGCCACCGGCGACGCGGGCGGTGCCCTGGTCGGCCAGGTCACCGAGGGCAGCCCCGCGGCCGAGGCGGGCATCAGGCAGGGCGACCTGATCACGAAGATCGACGACACGGTCGTGGACGAGGCCGCCACCGTGGTCGGCGCGGTCCGCGGCTTCAAGCCGGGCCAGCGGGTGACCCTGTCCTACGTCCGGGACGGGCAGCCCCAGACGGTCACGGTGACCCTCGCCGAGAAGACCGGCGAGTAGGGTCCGCACGGGTTTCACGCGGCGGGGGGGGGGGGGGGGGGGGGGGGGGGGAGGGGGGGGGAGAGGGGGGGGGGGGGGGGGGGGGGGGGGGGGGCAGAGGGGGGGGGGGGGGGGGGGGGGGGGGGGGGAGGGGGGGGGGAGGGGGGGGGGGGAGGGGGGGGGGGGGGGGGGGGTGGTCGGGGGGGGGGGGGGGGGCTCCACGAACTCTTCCGGCTTGGCCCAGCGGTCCACCGGGTGGT